>DATJFH010000128.1:0-62185 GCA_035495815.1 Bryobacteraceae bacterium | reverse complement strand
GTCCACCTGGGCCGCGGTGTTCGAGCGTCCCAGGGAAAAGCGAATGCTGGCGCGAGCCCGCGCCGGGTCGAGGCCGATGGCCAGCAGAACATGGGACGGCTCGGTCGAGCCGCTGGAGCAGGCCGAGCCGCTCGAGACGGCGAAGCCCCGCAGGTCGAGGGCGATCACCAGCGACTCGCCCTCGAGGTAATCGAAGTACAGATTGGTGGTGTTCGGGACCCGGGCGTCACGGGTTCCATTGACACCCGCGCCTCGCACCCGCTCCAGGATTCCCGCTTCAAGCCGGTCGCGTAAGGCGGCCAGCCGCGACGATTCAGAGGCGCAGTCCCGCGCCGCGTACTCCGCCGCTTTGCCCAGGCCGGCCACGCCGGGGACGTTCTCCGTGCCCGCCCGGCGGTCGTGCTCGTGATGGCCGCCATAAAGGGTCGGGAGCAGACGGGTTCCTTTGCGCACGAAGAGCGCGCCGGCGCCCTTGGGTCCGTAAATTTTGTGCGCGCTCATGGAGTAGAGGTCCACCCCCAGCGCGTCGACGTCAACCGGCAGCCGTCCGGCCGCCTGGACCCCGTCGGAATGCAGCAGAATGCCGGCTTCCCGGGTAATCCGGCCGATCTCGGCGACAGGCTGCACCGTCCCCAGCTCGTTGTTTACATGCATTACCGACACCAGCGCGGTATTCGGGCGCAGCGCGTGGCGGACATCGTCCGGGTCCAGCAGGCCGGAGCCTCCCACCGGCAGGTAAGTCACCTCACCGCCCTCCCGTTCGATCTGCGCGGCGGACCCCAGAACGGCCGGATGCTCGATGGCAGTCGTAACTACATGCTTTCCCGCGCAGGGACGCACCGCCCCCAGCAGCGCCAGATTATCGGCCTCCGTCCCGCCGCTGACGAAGACGACCTCCCGCGGACGGCAGCCCAGCAGCCCGGCCGTCTGCCGGCGGGCCATCTCCAACCGCTGTTTCGCCATCTGCCCAAAGTGATGGATACTGGATGCGTTTCCATAGACTTCGGACAAACACGGAGTCATGGCCTCCAGCGCTTCGGGAGACAAAGGCGTCGTCGCATTGTGATCGAAGTAATAGCGATCCACTTTCTACATTTTAGCGCTGACCGCGCCAGGAGTCCGATCCAATTCGGAAACGGTAAGTCCATAATTTAGAAATGCTTTTTGCTGAATCCTTGAGTGACTTTCGCTCATCTATCTTTATAGCTTACCGCTTATGGGGCTGGGACCTCGGTTTGCAGGTAAAGCTGATGGAGGGAATGTGTTGAATAAGAGTGCGTTACGGACGCTGCCGGTTTTGCCGATCAAGAATACGGTTTTGTTCCCGTACATTCACATGCCGTTTTCGGTCGGCCGGCCTCAATCGCTGGCTGCCCTGGAAGCCGCTTTATCCACGGAAGAGAAGGAAATTCTGATCGTCAGCCAGAAGGACAGCTCCGTCGAGACGCCGGGTCAGGAAGATTTGTATTCGGTTGGAACCCTGGCGGTGATCAAGAAGGCTGCCCGTGGCGAGGACAGCCGCGTTCAGGTTATCGTTCTGGGCGTGGAGCGGGTGCGGATCGAGGAGATCACGTCTCATGAGCCCTACCTGCAGGCACGATTGATTTCCCACCCGCTTCCGGAGGATGAATCCCCGGAGGTGGAAGCGCTGCAGCGCGAGCTGGTCGACCTTTCCCTGAAGGCGCTGGCAATGTCGCAGCCGCAAGCGCCGCCGGAGATCAGCCGCTCGCTGCTCAGCGGCGAAACTACCATGCAACTGGTGTTCACGATGGCGTCCATTTTCGGCATGCCGGCTGAAAAGCAGCAGGCATTGCTCGAATCGGAGACGCGGCTGGAAGCTCTGCGCCTGATGTATTCGCATCTGTCGCACGAAGTCCAGGTGATGGAGCTGCGCGGGAAGATCGCCAGCCAGGCCCAGACCGAGATCAGCAAGGAACAGCGGGAGTACGTCTTACGCCAGCAATTGCGCGCGATTCAGGAAGAGCTGAGCGGGAAGGGCGAGGAAAGCGAAGTGGCGACGCTGCGGGAGCGTCTGGCAAAAGCCGATCTTCCGGAAGATGTGCGGAAGGAGGCGGAACGCGAGCTCAACAAGCTCGACCGGATTCCGGCCGCGTCGCCGGATCACTCGGTGACCCGCACGTATCTCGAATTCGTTCTGGATCTGCCCTGGAACAAGGGCTCCGAATACGTGCTGGACATCCCGAATACACGGCGCATGTTGGATGAGGATCATTTTGGACTCAAGGAGGTCAAGGAGCGGATTCTCGAGCACCTGGGCGTGTTGAAATTGAATCCTGTCGCCAAGGCCCCGATACTCTGTTTTGCCGGACCTCCGGGCGTGGGGAAGACGTCGCTCGGCGAGTCGATCGCACGCTCGATGGGACGGAAGTTCGAGCGGTTGAGCCTGGGCGGCGTCCACGACGAAGCGGAGCTGCGGGGACACCGGCGAACGTACATCGGCGCCATGCCTGGACGCGTGATCCAGGCGATCCGCCGCGCGGGCGTCAACAATCCGGTGATCATGCTGGACGAGGTCGACAAACTGGGACGCGATTTCCGCGGGGACCCGTCGGCGGCGCTCCTCGAAGTGCTCGACCCGGAGCAGAACCGCACCTTCCGCGACAACTATCTCGACCAGCCCTTCGATCTGTCGAAGGTGTTGTTCGTCACCACGGCCAATTCGCTCGAAACGATTCCTCAGCCGCTGCTCGACCGCATGGAAGTCCTGCGGCTGCCGGGCTACAGCGAGGAAGAGAAGATGGAGATCGCGCGTCGTTACCTGATCCCGCGCCAGACGAAGGAAACGGGTCTGGCCGCGGATCAGTTCCAGATCGACGACCAGACGCTGCGGCGGGTGATTTCACGCTACACGCGCGAAGCCGGCGTGCGGCAGCTCGAGCGCGCCATCGGCCGGCTTGCCCGCAAGGTCGCTCTGCGCCGCGTGGAGGGCGAAACCGAACCGGTGGTTGTCAAGCCCGAGGCGCTGGTCGAATGGCTCGGACCGGAGCGGGTTTCGCCGGAACAGGCAAGGAAAATTCTGCCGGCCGGCGTAGCCACCGGCATGGCATGGACGGAGAGCGGGGGCGATGTCCTCTACATCGAAGCCACGATTCTCCCGGGTGGACGCGGTCTCACGCTGACCGGTCAGTTGGGGGATGTGATGCAGGAATCGGCTCGAGCGGCCCAGAGTTTTCTGTGGTCGCACTCCGACCAGTTCGGAATCGACCCGGCTCAGTTCCGCAGGAACGGAGTCCACATCCACGTGCCGGCGGGGGCCATTCCGAAGGACGGGCCTTCGGCCGGCGTCACCATGGCCAGCGCGCTCGCTTCGGCGTACCGGAAGGAGCCATTGCGGTCCGACACCGCCATGACCGGCGAGATAACGCTGACCGGGCTGGTGCTCCCGGTGGGCGGAATCAAAGAGAAGGTACTGGCGGCAAGGCGTACGGGCATGAAGCGGGTGATCCTGCCGAAGGAGAACCAGAAGGATCTGGCGGAACTGCCCGATCCGGTCCGCAAGGAAATGGAGTTCATCTTCGCGGAGAAGATCGAGGACGTGCTGCGAGCCGCGCTGCCGCAGACGGCCGAGTCCTTCCTGCTGGTCGCTTAAGCCGCCGGGCCCGGGCCGCCGCCATTCGAAGCGTCGGCCCCCTGCCCGGAAAGCCGGATTCAGCGCCCGATCTCGTATGGTGCGGCGCCGTGAATGGTCCGGTAATTGAGCGACGCCGGCAAAATCTAGGGCAAATCAGTCCTGACGCCTTGGTCTTGGACGCGACTCCGGCGCCGGACGCTTTTGGGACGCACACGGTCCTCCTGGTTAGGAGCGTCGCCCAACACTCGATATCATGTTGGGTATGACTGTCTCGCGCCCGCGCCAGGGCCGCGCCCTGCCGCTGCTCGTCGCCATGGTGCCGGCATTGGCCGCGTACGCCCAGCAACCCGCGGCCAAGCATGAAACCATCGTGGTGACGGGCGCTTACGAGCCCCTTGCGCTCGACGAGGTGGACCGTTCCGTGCGCGTCCTGCCGGTCGCCGGAGAAGAGCTTCTGTCGAACACCCTGATCGATTTTCTCCGTCTCGACCCCTCGCTCGATATCCGCGAGCGCGCGCCGAACGGACTTCAGGCCGACCTTTCCATCCGCGGCGGCACGTTTGGCCAGACGCTCGTCCTGGTGGACGGACAGCGCATGAACGACGCTCAGTCCGGCCACCATAACATGGACATTCCGCTGCCGCTCGAATCGATTGCCCGTATCGAAGTGCTCCGCGGCTCCGGCTCGGCGCTCTACGGCTCGGACGCGACCGGGGGCGTGGTCAACGTCATTACGCGGCGTCCGGAGGCGACCGAATTCCGCCTGCGGTCGGCGCTCGGCAATTTCGGAGTCAACCAGGAGCGCGGCTCGCTCGCTTTCGTCCACGGCGATCTCACGCAGCATGTCGCCTTCTCCCGCGATTTCTCCACCGGATTCGCGCCGGATCGTGACTACCGCAACCTCGCCTTCACCTCGCTGACGCACCTGGTCTCTCCGCTGGGAGCGACCGACGTCGTCCTGTCCTACATGGATCATCCTTTCGGAGCCGACGGCTTCTACGGCGCCTACAACTCCTGGGAGAATACCAAGACGTGGTTCGGCTCCATACGGCAGGGGCTGGGCCGGAAGACGGAAGCCTCCTTCTCCTTCCGGCGGCACAGCGATCTGTTCGTGCTCTACAGGGACAGGCCGGAGGTGTTCACCAATCACCACTCGGTGGAGAGCTACCAGGCCGCGCTGCGGCGTAACGAGAAGATCTCGGGCAACGCCGCGTTGCACTACGGCGCCGAGGGCTACCATGATTCGATCGTCAGCAATAATCTCGGCAATCACTCCCGGGGCCGGGCGGCCGGGTATGCGTCGCTCGATTTTCACGCGCTGCGCCGCTTCTCGTTTTCCCTGGGCGCCCGGGAAGAGGTGTACCGGTCGCTGTCGGGCCAGTTCAGTCCCAGCGTGAGCGCGGGAGTCTGGCTCTCGCAGCGTTTCAAGCTGCGCGGCGGTATCAGCCGCTCGTTCCGGATCCCCAGCTACACCGATCTGTACTATCACGACCCGGCCAACGTGGGCAGTCCGGACCTGCGTCCGGAGCGCGCCTGGAGTTATGAAGGCGCACTTGATTGGAACGCGGGCGGAAAAGCGCGGGGAGAAGTAGTGATCTTCCACCGCCGGGAGACGGATGGCATCGATTACTTCCGGCGCTCCCTCACCGACATCTGGCGCGCCACCAACATCCAGAATCTGCGCTTCACCGGCGTCGAGGCGTCGGTGAGCGTGAAGGCGCCCGGACGCCAGCAGATCGATCTCCGCTACACGGGCCTGCACGGCGTGCAGGATGCCCTGGCCGGCGCGTTCTCGAAATACGCATTCAATTATCCGTCGCAGTCGGCGATTGCAGCCTGGCAGATCGCGCTGCCCTGGGGACTGTCGGCGCGCACGCGGGTGGGCGCGGTGCAGAGGCTCGAGCGGGACCCCTACGGAATCTGGGACGCCTATCTGGCATACGGCCGCGGCCGCATTCATCCCTTCCTGCAGTTCACCAATCTTACCAGCGCCGTGTACGAGGAGATCCTCGGAGTGCGGATGCCGAAAAGGGGAGTGGTCGGAGGCGTGGAAATCGCCTTCCTCACGCGGACGAAGTAGATGCTCGCATACGTCTTCTGGCATCAACCCGCGGATCCGGCGGCATCCGACGCCTACGAGGAGTTGCTCAGGCGCTTCCACCGCGCGCTAGCGGAATCGGCGCCGGACGGTTTTATCGACTCCGCGTCATTCGCCCTGACCGGGATTCCCTGGCTCCCCCCGGGGGCCGGCTACCTGGACTGGTACAACGTGTCGGACTTCCCGGCGTTGGGCGTCCTCAACGAAGCCGCCGTGGCCGGAGCGCGCAAAATTCCACACGACGAGGTGGCCAGCCGGGCGGGGATCGGATTCGGGGGACTCTACCGGCTGATTTCCGGCCGTCCCGACCTGGAGGGAATTGCCGCGGGGACATGGCTCCGCAAGCCGGACGGGATGGGCTATCCCGAGTTCCGGGACCGGGCCTCAGCCCTCGCGGATCCCTCCCGCATGGGACTGTGGCAACGGCAGATGTCGCTCGGTCCGGGCCACGAATTCTGCCTGCTCGGACCGAATCACGCCGCGGCGCCGGACGTTTTCGGCCCGCTGGCTGTGGATCTGCGAATCCTGCGGCCGTAAATTTTTCACTACCCGCTTCCGGTGAACATCGGCATGTCGGATCGAAACTTCAGCGCCTGGCTGCGGGCGCCTGCTCCAGGATCTGCCGGTCCTCGAGCAGGCGCTTTCTCAGCTTCGCGTAGTTCACTTCCTGAACAGACGTCTTGTCTTCGATCGCCTGGACGGCCGCCGTCGCCGCGGATTGCCCCCAGGATCATGAATACGGGCTCTTATCCGGATCGACCCGTAGGCGATGTGCGACGCCGACAGGCACACCGGGACCAGCAGGTTGTACCCCTGCCCTCGCTGCGGCACGATCGACCGGTGGCTGACCAGGTACGGCTTGAATCCGTGGACCTGCACATTGCCTTCGTTGCGCACGTACCCTCCGGCCGTGATGTAACGCTGCACGTTGTGGGAGTCCATGCCGTAGGCGCCCATGCCGACCGGATCGCCGGCCACCTCGCGGGCCATGACGTAGCTCTCCGTCATCACGACCTCGCTGACCATGCGGCGGGCCTCGCGTATGTAGAGCTGGGTGGGCCAGTGTGATTGCCGGTGAATTCGTCCTTGGGAAAGCCCCACAGCCGGTACCACTCGCGCAGCTCGGCCGGGACCCGAGGATGATTTTGCAAGGTCCAGAGATAGCCTCGCGTGTAGACCTCGTGCCGCCGCACGATTCGCTCGCGCTGCTTGTAATCACCTTCCGGACAGTCGTAGTTCATTCCGATGTAATCGGTGGAGACGGCCCCGTGATTGTTGGTATCCGTTTTGGCGTTGGGAATCGGGTCCCGACTCCGCGTAGCCGGGTCGGAGGCGCAAATGGGTGATAATACGATTTTTAATTGTTGGATTCAGACGTCTCAACGGCCCCACGCTCTCGCAGCAGAGTCACCGTTCTCCTCTGACTCGAGCCGCCAAACAGCAGCGCATAGCCCAGGGCGGTGCACTCGACGATCTCACCCGGCCGCTCGTAATCCCCCGGAAGCTTCGCGCGCACGGTCAGGTCGGCGCCGCGCTCGAGCAATAACTGCGTTAACGCCAGGCCCCCGTCGTCGAACTGCGTCACCGCGTGGAAAATTGCAGTCTGCCCGCCGACAAGGGCGTCATCGATTGCGGCGCGGGCATTGACGCCGGCCCCACGGTCGAGAAGCAGAGTGGCGGCTTCGAGGGCGCCGAATTCGGCAGCTACGTGCAAGAGCGTTGCTCCCTGGAGCAGGAGGAGACGTCCGCCGGTCTGGCCGCAATCGAGTTCGGAGAAACGTTGATCGAGCAGTCCGGGATGGGCGTCAATCAGCTCCGCCAGATCATCGAGCCGCCCGCGGAGCAGGGCCAGCACCGCCGGCGAGTCGTACCTGGTCTCGGCGCCGGCCTCGAGAAGCAGATCGATGCAGGCGCTTAATCGTTCCACGGAACGCGCGTAACCCGCCACGAGGTAGTCCAGAGCCGTGCCCGGAAACGGACGGCCCATCACGGCTTGCCGTGGATCGCGACAGTTCGGATTTGCTCCGTGATCGAGAAGCCACTCGAGAGCCGCCGGGTCCAGCGACTCGCAAGGGGCAAAGAGGATGGGGAAATGTCCGTGCCACAGGGCGTTCACATCGGCGCCGTGGGCCACGAGAAGCTCCATCATGGGGATGCGAGATGCATTGAGCGCGGCTCGCATGAGCGGTCCGTCGCCCCCCTGGTGCACGTCCGAGCCGTGAGCGATCATCCATTCCGCCATGGCCAGTCTGGCAGGACCCGGCGCCTCCCACGGCACGCGGCATTCGGCCACCGAGGTGAGCGGGCCATCTTTGCCGTAACCAAGCGGAGCGGCGTGGAGGGCCGGGTTGCGCGTCATCAGGGTCCTGACGCGAGCGATGTCGTTGGCGTCGATAGCAAGCTCGAGCTGCGCCGTCTCCTCGAGGAATTCGACGTGGGCCTCGAGTTTCTGCCAGCTCGCAAAGCCGTAGAGACGCGCGATCTTGAACTGGGCCCCGGTGATCGATGCCGCTGCGCCCGTCTCGAGCAGGTCCCTGGCCTGGTCCTTCAGATGGCGGAGATCGGGAGGGTCGGGAAGAGGGCGTGGAGTCCCTTGCGGATCACTCGACATGGCGACTGTCCTTTCATGCTTTCATCGGAGCGCCCGGTGTCCGCACATGGGGCTGAAGGATGCGTCCTTTACGCCAACGCAATCCTACCATACTGCTCCGCCGGGAGAACTGCGCATCGCCGTAAGGCAACGCTCCCGGCCAAGCCGCGCCGCAAGACGCGCCAGCCGCGTCAGCCCCGCATTGTTGCATGATGTAAGAACCGTTATGAAAATCACCGACGTTCGCACCCTGGTCGTCCACGCCGAGATGCGCAACTGGGTGTTCGTCAAGATCGAAACCGACCAGGACGGACTGTGGGGATGGGGGGAAGCCTCGCTCGAATGGAAGACGCGGGCGGTCGCCGGCGCGGTCGAAGACTTCAAGCCGCTGTTGATCGGCGAGGATCCGACGCGTATCGAGCACCTCTATCAAAAGCTCTACCGGCAGTCCTTCTGGCGTCTGGGCGTCATCGGAATGAGCGCCATCTCCGGCATCGAGCAGGCCTGCTGGGACATTCTCGGCAAGTCCCTCAACCAGCCCGTGTACAAGCTGCTCGGCGGCGCCGTGCGCGAGCGCGTCCGCATGTACACGCATCTCGGCGGCGGCGAAATGCGGTCCGTGTACGAGACCTTCGACGCCGCCCCACTGATCGACCTGGCGCTTCAGGTAGTGGCGCGCGGCTACACGGCGGTGAAAGTGGTCTTCGTGCCGTATTCCGAGCCGTTGATGAACGCCGGCTACGTCAAAAAGTTCGCATCTCTGATGGAGCGGCTGCGGCTGGCGCTCGGCGAGGGCGTCGACATCATGGTCGATTTCCACGGGCGCACGTATCCCGCGATGGCGATTCAATACATCAACGCCATCGCCGAGTACCGGCCGTACTTCTGCGAGGAGCCGGTTCCGCCGGAAAACGTGGACGCGCTGCGGCAGGTCCGCGAGTCGGTGCGAGTCCCGATTGCCACCGGCGAGCGTCTGGTCACGCGTCACCAGTTCCGCGAGATCTTCGAGAAGGGCGCCTGCCACGTCATTCAACCCGACCTGTGCCATTGCGGCGGCCTGCTCGAAGGCAAGAAGATCGCCGCCATGGCCGAGGCTTACTTCATGGGCGTCGCCCCGCACAATCCGCTGGGGCCGGTGGCCAACGCGGTGGCGCTGCACTTCGCGCTTTCGACTCCCAATTTCCTGATCCAGGAAGACATGCTCTCGGACGTGCCCTGGCGCTGGGACGTGGTGGAGCATTCACTCGAAACGAGCGACGGCCACTGGCTGCCCTCGGACCAGCCCGGCCTCGGAATCCGCGTGAACGAGACGGCGGCGGCCCGGCATCCGTTCCAGCAGGAGACGATCCACGCCGCCACTATCCGTGCGGCGGACGGCGCCGTGCTGGACTGGTAGATGGACCTGCTCTGGATCATCGCGGGCGGTCTGACGCCCCTGGCCGTCGCCTACAGTCTCGGCAGGCTTTTCTTTCGCGAGGCGCCGGATGTGCTGGCTCTCGCGACCGGGGCTGTCATCGAGAGCCTGGTAATCTTCTGTCTGCTGGCCGCGGGAATCGCGACTCCCATGATGTTCGTCCTGCTGGGCGGCGCCGGGCTGCTGCCGCTGCTATGGCTGAGGCCGCGGGTGAGCGCGCCGATGCCCGGCGGACCGGTCCTGCTGGTGTTCGGCGTGTACGGAGTGTTCTACCTGGTCCACGCGCTGGCGCCGGAGATCCAGCCGGATGCGGCGTCCTATCACCTGGGCCTCGTTTCCGAATACGCGCGGACCGGTGGATTTCCGGACCGGGTCGGCTTCTTCGAGATGCTGCCGCAGGGAATGGAGATGCTGTTCCTGTTCGCTTTCACGATCGGGAAGCACTCGGGGGCCAAGCTGGTTCACTTCGGATTTCTGCTGGCCACGGTCCCGCTCATGCTGGAGCTTGGCCGCCGGGTCAAACTGCGCGACAGCCTGACCGCGGCGGCCGCGGCGCTGTACTTCTGCGCGCCCGTCGTGGGCGTCTCGGGCACGTCCGGCTACAACGACGCGGCGCTGGTCTTCTTCACGCTGGCAGCTCTGCTCGCGCTGATCGACCGCTGCGCGGCGGCGGCCGGCCTGCTGGCGGGCTTCTGCTATGCCATCAAGATGAACGGACTGCTCGTGCCCGCGCTGGCAGCGCTGTATCTGGTCTCGACCCGGCGCTGGCGGACGCTGATCACGGTGTCCGCGGCCGCGGCGGCCGTGATCGCGCCCTGGATGATTCGAAACACGCTGGCCGCGGGCAATCCGATCGCTCCTCTGGGGAACGCCCTTTTTCCGACGCAATATTTCCACCTCACGATGGAGCAGTCTCTGGCCAACGACTGGCGTCACTACGAAGGTGTCGACGCCCGCTCCATACCGTGGGAACTGGCGGCCGGAAGCAAGCTGCAAGGCAGCTTCGGAGCGGTCTTCCTGCTGCTTCCCCTGGGGCTGCTGGCGCTGCGCGAGAGAGTGGGCCGCTGGTCCTGGCTGGCGGCGGGGCTGCTGGCGATCCCCTGGCTGTCGAACCAGGGCGCTCGATTCCTGATGCCGAGCCTGCCCTTTCTCTCCCTGACGCTGGCGACCGGTCTCGAGCGGCTCGCGCGTCCGGCGCTGTGGGGCTGCGTGGCGCTGCATGCGGCGCTCTGCCTGCCCCCGGCCGCGTCGCGATACGAGAGCGCCGACGCCTGGCGTCTGCGCGGTTTCCCGTGGCAGGCTGCGCTGCGCCTCGAATCCGAGCATGACTACCTTTCGCGCGAAGTCTGGGAGTACCAGCTCACGGACCTGCTGCGAGAGAAGACCCGGCCGGGCGAGGCCACCTTCGCTCTGCTGGGGATCCCCAACGCCTATATCGACCGCCCGATCGTGGACTGGTGGCAGTCGGCGCTGGCGGACCGCGTGATGGACACGCTCAAGCTGGCGTCCTTCTATGCCAATACGCCGTTCTACGACTTGCGCGCCGAGTGGCCCGCGGCGATGTTCAAGGGATTCCGGTTCCGGCTGACCACCGCGCATCCGGGGGAGTGGGACCTGAACGAGATTCACCTCTACTCGGGTCCCGACCGCATCTACAGCAGCCCGCAATGGCAACTGGGCGGCTGGCCGAATCCCTGGGAGGCGCCGATGACCTTCGACGACAACCTGGCGTCCCGCTGGCGCACCTGGACGCCGATGCGGCCGGGAATGTTCGTGGAAGTGCTGCTCGACCGTCCCCAACGGGTGAGCTGCGTGACGCTGTCCTCACACTCGCCGGTCTATGGGACGCCCGTGGAGGTGTACGGCCTGGGCCTGGACGGCGCCTGGAAGCTGCTCTCGGCTGATCCGCCGAAGACGCTGCGTCCAAGAGAGGACCTGCGCCGGGCGGCCATCCGCTACCTGAAGCGCAACGGCATCCGTCACATTCTGGCGCCGGCGTCTACTTCGGGCGTGTGGCAGCTGGGGAAAGTGCTGGTCGAGGAGCACCGGGAATGGGGGCTCGAAGACTCGGGGGAACGCGGGCCGGTGCACCTGCTGTCTGTTGCACAATAAGAGATCCGGCTATGGCCAAAAGATCCGATTGAGATTACGCGCGGGGTCTGCCGGCGTTTTCGAGCGTTGGCGGAAAGGCACACGGCCTCGCTTGACCGATCCCGGAGGCGATGTGGGCAGCAGCGGCGGAATCGGCTCGGGAGCACGGGGATTTCCGCGCTTCCAAGGTCCTGCGGCTGGAGTACGGCAAACTCAAGCGAGGTGCCGGGAGACCGGCGTGGTGGCGGCGCGGCCGACGGTGCCTCCGGCAGAATTTGGAACTGGTGTCGGCCCAATCCCCTGATCTCGAACGGAGCCGGATTGAATGGAAGGACCACGAGGCTGGATGCGGTTCCAGTGGAAAGGGTCTCCGCGCCGGACTTGGCCGGACTCAGCCGGGTGCTGTCGGAGTCGGCGTGACAGATCACGCCGCAGATGCGGACCCTGGTGGCGAATCGCGGCGCGCGTGCGCGCGAGGCGAACCGGAAGATCACCGATCCGCCCGGCGAGTCCGATCCCCGTCGAAGGCGAGCAACCTCGTGGGTCTATTTTTCAGCCTTGCATGCGTGCCATACAGTATGGCTTGCCACTACGGCGACGCCCTCGCGGACATAAGGATCCTGATTGATGACAGCTTCGACCTCTGGCCAGTTTATGCTCGTGAAGACCGCCGCGGCGCCGTCATCGCTTATACCGAGATTCACGATATCGCCGGCCTTCAGGTGCTTTAGCGAATACGCGAGGTGCTCCTTGAAGAGACCGTTCATCTTGCCTGCGTTCGCTGCCTGGATCCGGTAAAGCACCAGGGTCCGGTCAGGGCACTGCATGCCGGGCGGAGTCGGCCACGCACGTTGTGCAAATGCCGCCGCTACGAAACCGAGAACGAACGTAAGAATCCATCGCATGCGGAGATTGTATGCGCCAACTGCCCTCACCGCAATTAGCCCGGAAGAGCATGCCGCAGTGAACGAAGATACGGCCGAGAGCATGCGGTGTTCTGTTGAACGCCTGCTTCTCGCCGCCTGCCGGGCAGAGAACCAACCGAGCTCGCCAATACCGGTGATAGGATTGCACAATAAGAGATCCATGCTCAAGGCGCCTCCGCGGGGAATTCTGTGTTGTGGGAACATCGTGCTCGACATCATGGTCCGGCCGGTGGAGCAGTTCGAGTGGGGAACTACCACCTGGATCGATTCCATCGAGCAGAACCTCGGCGGAAACGGATCGAACACGTCGTACGCGCTGGGTATGCTCGGCGTGCCGGTGCGGCTGCTGGGGATGGTGGGGCGCGACCCGTTCGGCGAGCTGGCGCTTTCGATTCTGAAGGCGGGCAACGTGGATCTGAGCGCCGTGGCGCGCTCGCAGGCGCCGACCACCGCCAGCATCTGCCCCGTGAACGCGGCCGGCGACCGGATGTTTCTCCACCGCGTGGGATCGAGCCTGGAGCTGTTTCCCGAGCCGATCGAATTCACGCCGGCGATTCTCGAAGGGATGTCGCACTTCCACCTGGCAAACGTGTTCGCATTGCCGCAGATGCGCAAGCGCGCGCCCGAGTCGCTGGCGCGGGCGCGGGCCGCGGGCCTGACCACGTCGCAGGACACGGGCTGGGACGCCCGGGGGCGCTGGATGGCCGATATCGAGGGATGCCTGCCCTACATCGACATCTTCTTCATGAATCAGGATGAGGCGCGGATGCTCTCGGGCAGCTCCGATCCGGAGGAGGCGGCTCGCTGCCTGCAGTCGATGGGAGCAAGCGACGTCGTGATCAAGCTAGGCGCCGCGGGCTGCGCGGTCTTTACGAAGGAGAGCGCGGAGCGATACCCGCCCTTTGAAGTAGAAGTGGTGGACACCACCGGCGCGGGCGATTGTTTTGTCGGCGGTTTCCTGGCGGCGTTAAGCCGTGGGGGAAGCTACGCGGAGGCAGCGCGGCTGGGCAACGCCGTGGGCGCGTTAAGCGTACAAAAGCTGGGCGCGATCAATGGAGTCCGGACGCTGGCGGAGACGGAAGCGTGGCTGCGGACCGCGCAAGTTCGCCGCGGGCCGGAAATCTTGCCCAGCCTCCCGCCTCCCTGCGCTAAAAGCTAAACCGCAGCTGCAGCTCCACCCGCCGGTTCCCCGCGGAACCTCCGCCGCCGGGTCCGAAAAAGCTGGCCAGCGAGTTCGACCTGCCGAACAGGGGAGAGCTCAAATTGCCGATTGGCAGCCCGAAATTCTCGCGGTTGAAAATATTCCGCGCCGACACGCTGATGGAGAGGTTGTACTTTTTCCCGCCGCCCGAATCGCCGAAGATTCCGCCCGGTCCGCCATGGCCGCCGTGTGGACCGCCGCCTCCGGGCCCATGGAAGCCGCCGCCAAAGCCGGGTCCGCCGCGGTCGCCGCCCGGTCCGCGGCTTCCCGGTCCACGCCCGCCGAAGCTCGACTCCCCACCCCCGCCGCCGTTGGCGGCGGGACGAGTGGCCTCGGCTCTATCGCCGAAGCTGAAGGTGCGCGTCACCCTGAGGTTCATCGAAAACTGGCCCGGGCCGTCGGCGTAATTCCGGGGGACAATCTCTTCACCGGCAACCGGGTTGGGATCGAAATCGCCCCATGCCGTGTGAATCGAAGGCCGGCCGGGCGCAGCGAAAGCGGGCCGGTCGTTGAACAGTCCGTCGCCGTTCAGGTCCCGGCCGGAGGTGATGTTGAAAGGCCGGCCGGAGCTGGCCGAAATGAAGGGCGAGAAACGCAGTCCCAGGGGCGCGGTGACGCTGCCGCCCATGAAGACGCGCGCCCGGGTGTTGAAGCCCGCCCGGCTGTATTCGCTCGACAGATCGTACTGGTTCGCCGGGAAGGATGAGGCGCCCTCGGTATCGCTCTTCGCGTCCCCGATGGTCAGGTAGCCGAACAGGGTTACCTTGCGGCTGAAGCGCGCGCTCACGTTGGTGAGGAGCTGATTCTGGTTGAAGATGCCGCTGGACTCGTAGAGGTAGATGTCCCCGACCGGTCCGAACGGGCGCACTCCAGTGCCCGGTCCGGTGAAGGTTCCGGGCAGCGGCGCATTGATATCGCGCGACCGCAGATTATGCACGCCCTGCGTACGCGTGTAGTTCACCGAGAGCGTGATGTTCTTCGGAAGCTGCCGGTCCACGCCGATGGCCGTCTGAATGACGTAAGGGGCCCGCAGATTGGAATCGATCTTCCGGACGGCCTGCGGGACGCGATTGGCTTCGAGGCTGGCGATGCTGGGGATGTCCGGGAAAAACGCCGGGAACGGCACGATGAATTGCTGCTGGGTGATGCCGTTCAAGCGAAGGGCGGACAGCGTCAGGTCCTCGCTGAACCGGTCGTAGAACAAACCGAACCCGGCGCGAAGCACTGTCTTCGGCTGGCGCGACTTGCCGCCGCCGAGGCCCCAGGCGATTCCGATGCGCGGAGCGAAGTCCCGGTGATCGCCGATATTGTTCTGCGTCTCGTAGCGCAGGCCCAGACTCAAAGTGAAGTTGGGCCGCACGCGCCAGTCGTCCTGCGCGAAGAAGCCCAGATCGTACTGGCTGATATCGGACACCGGCGTGCCGGCCAGGATGGTGAACTGGCTCGGCCCCGCGCCCATCTGCTGGATCTGCGCCATGGAGAGGCCCTGCTGCTGCAGCAGCAGCGTAGTGCGGTAGCGGTCGAGGGAAGTGAACGTGAAAGTACCGTTATAATTGCTGGTGCTGCGGTCCGCCTGGGAGACGCCGCGGATGCGGCCGCCGAACTTGAAGCTGTTGGTTCCCATGGCGAACGAGGTGGAATTGTTCACCTCGTAACGGTTCTCGTTGGTGTAGTTGAACAGCAGCGGCGCGCCGCCGCCGGTGAAGGCGTCCGGCAGGATGATGGACGGACCGGCCGTAGAGCCGGTCTGGTTCGACCGGTTGCGAATGAACTGCACACGCGTCTCGTTGATGGCCCGCGGGCTCAATACGGCTGTTTCGGTCAACTGCGCCGTATGCTGGGTGGTGTCGCTATTGACGGCGCGGCTCTCCAGCGCGAACTGGCCCACTCCGCCGTTGAGACGGCTGGATTGCGTATAACTGTAGCGTCCCACCAGCGTGTTGGACGGGTTCAGCTGGTAATCGATGCGCGGGCTGATGGTGGTCCGCCGGTTGGGCTCGAGCACGGTCGCGCTGTAAGGAACGATGTTGAAGCCGGGATCCAGGGTGACGGCGTTGATCACGCCGTTATCGTCGACCGAGCGCCGCTCCGCGTCGATGAAGAAAGACGAACGCCTGCTGAGGGGGCCGCTGATATTGCCGCCGAACTGCCGCTGCTCGAACGGCGCCTTGGTGGGCGCGAACGGGTTGCGCGAATTGAAGACGCTGTTGCCGTAATCGAAGAACGCGGCGGCGCGATACTTGTCGGCGCCCGGCTTGGTGAAGACCTCGATACGTCCGAAACCCAGCTTGTCGTACTCGGACGAAAAAGGATTCTGGTTGATCCGGATCTCGCGGATGGATTCCTTCGGCGGCAGCCGCCCGCCGGTGAACCCGTCGATGTAGATCTGCCCGCCGTTGGGTCCCGCGCCGGGCCCGGCCAGCGCCTGCAGGTCCGACGCGAGATCGTCGGGATCGTCGGACAGGATGTCCAGGTCCGTCGCTTTGAGGATGAGCGCGCCGCCGTTGTTGGATGGATCCACGTCGACTCGGGCCTGTTCGGTCACGGTGACTTCCTGCCTGTCCAGGCTCACCGTTAACGCCGCGTCGAGCGTCCGCGCAACCCCACTCCGGACCTGCACGGTGGATTCGAATACAGAGAAGCCCCTGGCCATCACGCGGACCTTGTACTCGCCGGGCTCCAGGCCGTCGATGACGTACGAGCCCTGTTGATTCGTGCTGCCGACCTTGACCTTGGCGCCTGGTCCCGTGACAGTGACCGTGGCCCCCGGAATCACGGCGGCCGACGGGTCGGTGACCTGGCCGCGCACGCTGCCGCTGTTCTGGCACCATGCCGAAGGTGTGATGAACAATGCTGCGAGAGCGAACAAACCAATGCGAACGGACGTCATTTCGATGCAATCTCCCGAGACGAATAAATCACTGTTCTCCGCTCATCCCGCCCAGGTTCCAGTCGCCGAGAACCATGCCCTGCCTGCCCTTGGGCGCGCTGGTCAGAATGGGCTCCACGCCGGCCAGCAGCGTGATGGCCGTGATCTTGTCCGGCTCCGCGCCTTTGGTGCTGGAGATGATCAGCGCATCTCCGGGTTTGAGATCCGCCAGGTCCAGAACGGGCATGCGCTCGAGCATCTGCTCGAGGTCGCCCGACGCCCGGGCCCCACCCCGAGGTCCATTTCCAGGTCCACCGTGTCCTCCACCTCCCGGGCGGGGGCCGGCGGCGCCGTTCACGCGCATGGCGAGCATGTTGGCCGCGAAGGGCTGCAGCTTCCGGAGCGAGGAATCGGGCGCGATGCGGACCAGCGCCGGCTTTTTCGTATCGAGATCGGTAATCTTGATGGTCCGGGCGGCCGGGTCGACGGAAATGACGGTAGCCGCAATATTGCGAAAAGAGCCGCTGACAATGAATTCGGGCGTAAAACGGGTTCCGTCGTCACTCTTCGTGCCCAGCGCTTTTAGCTGATCACCGACTTGCAATTCGGCGAAGCTGCCCGGCCTGGCGTCGGCGAAACGCACGGAATCGGGAGCATAGCGCCGGAAATCGACTTCACCGGAAGCGGCGATTACCAGCGGCTTGGCCACGCCGCCCTGGTGGACGGAGATCGTGATCTCCTTGTTCGACGGATTCAATGCCGTAATCACTCCGAAAACGCCACGCTTCCGCCATTCCGCCCGGTCGGCTTCGTGCTTTTTGGCGATCTCGGCTTTGGACATCACCACGATCGAGGTCGCCGCCAGGGAAGCGCCATCGGCCGCAGCCGTCCCCCGGGCGAGAACGCGGTCGCCGACAGCCACATCCGACAGAGCGATCTTCGAGGCGTTCTTCAGATCCTTCTCGCCGAGCCCCACGCGCAGAAAGCCGGTGTTCTCCTTGACCGTGAGCTTCATCTCGGCTCCGGCGTCGGTCCGGATCGTGATTCGAGAGCTGCCCGCGTCGATCGCGGTGACCGCGCCGATGGCGCGGCCGGCAGCCGGGGCTTGCCCTCGCAGTTGCGCCGCGCCCGCCATCAAAACCAGCGCGGCCAAATACCTGACGTGCTTCATAACGATTCTTGTCCGCCCCCAAACCCGTACCTATAAAAGCGACCCGGCCGGGGATTTTGTTACCGATAAAGGTAAAGAATTGTAAACGTCCCTGCATGATATTCTGTGTTGTGAAGTGCTGAACGCACGCAACCGCAAAGCCAGAGTTCTTTTTGGCATCTCCGACATCGCCTTGACGGCGTTGAGTTTTTGGGCCGCATATCAGACACGAAGCTGGCTCCAGCTCGAGCGCTATTTCACTCTGGAATTCCAGACCCGGATTCTGCTGCTCAGCTTCACCGTGGTCTCCTGGCTGCTGATCGGACTGTGGCTGCAGGTCTACGACCGGTTGGATTCGGGCGCGCCGCGGGTGATCCTCCGGGACACCTTCCGGCAGTGCGGCTACGGCACGATTGCGCTGGTGCTGTTCGAGTTCGTGCTGCGCCTGGACTTGAGCCGTCCTTTTCTCGGCCTCATCGGAATGTATGGCTGGATCTTCCTGTGCCTGTTCCGTCTCGGCGCCGGCAACATGGTCGGCCTGGTGCGGCGGCAGCTGGGTGGCCGGCATTACATCATGATCGTGGGCCTGGGCGAGCGGTCCAGAAAGCTGGGAGAGGAGTTGGAGAGGTCCGCCCGTTACGGAGTCCGGCTGCTCGGGTTCCTGGCGGAAGTCCCCACGGAAGAGAAAACGGTCCGCCTGGCGGGAGAGTATGCGGTGTTCCCCATCGCGGATCTGCGGCAGCTGCTGCGCCGGCAGGTGATCGACGAAATCGTCTTCGCGGTCGGAAGCGAGCGGCTGGCGGAGCTTGAGGAATTCTTCCTGCTCTGTGACGAAGAAGGCGTGCGCACGCGCGTGGCTGTCGATTTCTTTCCGCATGTCAACAGCAAGGTCCACCTGGACGAACTCGGGTCCACGCCTTTGCTCACCTTTTCCGCCGCGCCCCACGATGAGATCCGGCTGCTGATCAAGCGGGTGATCGACGTGGCGCTGGCCAGCGCGGCGATCGTCATTCTGCTGCCCTTCATGATCCTGGTGGCGCTTCTGGTGCGGATGACGTCGCGTGGTCCGGCTATTTTCCGGCAGGAGCGCTGCGGGCTGAACGGCCGCAAGTTTACCTTCTACAAATTCCGGTCGATGTGCCTGAACGCCGAGGAGATGAAGCCGGCGCTGGCGCATCTGAGCCGGCGGACGACGGCGGTCAAGATTCCGAACGATCCGAGGCTGACGCCCATCGGGCGCTATCTGCGGAAGTTCTCGATCGACGAATGGCCGCAGTTGTGGAACATCCTGCGCGGCGACATGTCGCTGGTCGGCCCGCGTCCGGCTGTTCCGGACGAGGTGGAACAGTACATGCAATGGCAGCGTCGCCGGCTGCGGATGCGTCCTGGCCTGACGTGCCTGTGGGCCCTGGCGGGCCGGGATAAGCTGGATTTCGAAACCTGGATGCGCATGGATATGCAGTACATCGACAACTGGTCGCTGGGACTCGACTGGAAGATCCTGCTGCTGACCATCCCGCGCGTGCTGACAGGTAACGGAGCGAGCTGAATCAGAAGTCCGCGGCGGGCTTTTCGGGCGCTTCCGCGCTTTATCTGGCCGCTTTAACCACCCAGATGTTCCGGAACTTCACCGGGCAGCGATGATTCTGGAGCACGATCGGCCCCGTTCGCGCATAGGATGTCTCCTTGGCGTTCGGCGTATTGAACGCCTGCAGCTCCACATTGTCGTGAATCTTGACGCCGTTCTGGATAACGGTAATCCGCGGCCTGGCGACCACTTCGTCCCCGTTGAACCGGGCGCCGTGATAGGTGATGTCGTAACTCTGCCAGCGCTCGGGCGCGAAACTCGCGTTGACCATCGGTGGAGCGATCTTGTACAAACTGCCCGCGCCGTCGATCTCCGGCGGATGTCCGTACGTGTCGAGAATCTGCACTTCATAGCGGCCCTGGAGAAAAATCCCGCTATTGGCGCGCGCCTGGCCGGTCTTGTCCGCCATCAGCGGCAGCCAGTATTCCAGGTGCAATTGGACGTCGTCGAAATTGTCCTTTGTGTGAATCCGGCAGCGGGGATGCGGAACGGAGGCATCGATCAGCAGCTCTCCATTCACGATCTTCCAATGGGAATCGATGTCCCAGCCGTCGAGGCTCCTGCCGTCGAACAGCATCACCGCGCCCTTGGGAGCGGGAACCGGCAGTCGCGGTTCAGCCGCCGGCAGCAGGGACGCCAGCAGCGCCAGAAGTGTCAGCCTCATGCGAAATCCCTGGCGGTCACGATGCGGCGCTCGGCAATGCTCATCTCGGCCGCGTAAGCGATCTTGGCGGGCTCGAGCGCGATCTCCGGCCGCAGCGGAGATGGCTTGCGGTCGCGCACGTTCTGGAAGAATTCGCGGTACATCTGGGTCTCGGCGCTGTCGGTCGAGATGTCCGCATCGATCTTCAACGGCGCGGGCCGGCCCGAGCCGGACGCGAACATCAACTGCCCGTTTTCATTCTTCAGGAGCCCCTTGTCGCCCAGCGCCAGGCAGGCCGAGATTGTTCCATAGGGAGCAAAGCAGGAGAAGGAATAATTCAAACGCGAGCCGTTCTCGAAGTCGGCGATGAACGACGACAGGTCCCGCGTCTCGCGGTCCTTATAATGAACCACCCCGCCGGAGGCCGAGAGCCGTGCCAGGGGCGACTTCACCAGCGAGGCGATCGTGGCGAAGGCGTGGATTGAAAACTCGAGCTCGCTCGATCCCGCGGTCTTGTTCAGCAGGCGCCAGCTCGTCTTCCGGCCCCCGGCGGGATCGGTATACTTCCAGGTCCCTTGAAACCAGTCTCCGCGGTATTCCTGGTAATTGATGAAGCGCAGCACGCCGATTTGCCCGCTCTCGACGACCCTGCGCATCTGGGTCTCGGGCCGGGCGTACAGCTTCTGCATTCCCACGGCGACGATGCGGCCGCTTCGCTTGGCCTCGCGGATCAAGTCAAGGGCGTCGGCGTAATTGGTGGCCATGGGCTTCTCCATGAGCACGTCCTTGCCGGCTCGCAGGGCGGCTATCGCCATTTCATGGTGCAGGTATCCGGGCGTAACGATCACAACCGCGCCGACGTTCTTGTCCTTGATCAGCTCGCGGTAATCGGTATAGGCTTCGGCCTTCGAGGCCAGCCCCCGGTTCACGTTCTCGATGCGGGTGGAGTCCAGGTCGCAGAGAGCCACGATCCTGCCGTCGGGCGAAGGTTTGAGGGCGCCCAGGTGCGACCTGCTGCGGTTCCCGAGACCGATGATGCCCACTTGAACCGGCTTTGCGCCTTGCGCGTCCAGCGCCGCCGCCCCGAGCGAGGCGAGGCCGGCAGCCATGATTTCCCTGCGAGATAGGTCCGTCTTCATATAGGCTCCGAGCGCCGATTCTAGCACATCGGCTTCGCAGCCCTTATGCGGGCAGGGCATGTGGGGACGGCGCCTGGGAAGGGCATGTGGGCATGTGGGACGGTGGAGTCAACACAGGGAATAAGATCAGACAAGGGCGCCGACTTACTTGTGCCCCTTAAGAGCCGCAGCAGCCAACTCGAACGGCCACTCTCCGCAGCGGTATGCGCGGGTTAGGTCGAGGAGGAGACCCAGGAGGGTAACGATAGCGGCAATAGCGAGAACCACGGTCTGATTGCCACTTAAGACAAACAGCCACCCTGCGAAAGCGACCGCAATGGGCGCCGGGTACAGCCACATGCGAAACGGACGATCAATGTCGGGACGGTTTCGACGTATTAGCACGGCCGCGATCAGTTGTGGAATTAGCTGCGTGATGATCGCAAGCGCACTCAGCGCCTGGTAGAGGACCTCGAGCTCGAAAATGCAAAACGCCGCAGAAATGCCCCCAATCGTAAGCACCGCCGCCGAGGGGAAACGTCTTGTTGGGTGGACCCGCCCCAAAAATGCGAACAATTGCCCGGCGGCTGCGCCCGCGTAGATGACGCGGGAAAAACTTAAGAGACTCGTGAACAGGCAACCGGCGGTCGCCCAAAGGACCAGCACGGTAACCACAGTGGCGGCGCGCCGCCCGTGAATGCGTTCTATGAAGTCAGAGACGACAAGCGATGACTTCGCCGCTTCCCGCCATGGCAGGACTCCAGTTACCACAATGCTTAGCGCAATGCCCACCAGTCCAACAGCGAGAAGCGATACTACAATCGAGCGGGGTAGGACGCGCTCAGGATTGCGAGTTTCGCCTGCGCAGAGACAAATGGTACCGTACCCGCCCAGCGTCACCGCAACAATCACCGCACCCGCGCCGAGACCGGCGAAAAACGACTTCGACGGCTCAAAAGCACGCGCCGGGAAATCGAATGCAAGGCGCGAATCGAAATGCAACAAACCCACGACAATGACCCATGCTGCTGTGCCAACGACGACGATCCAGAAAGTAATCGAGAGCCGGCCGACGGACTTGATGTCACGGTAGAGCAGTGCGGTGGCGATGACGCAGATTAGCGCAGCGAGCCATTTGGCCTGGGTGGCTGTCAGTTCCGGGCGGAGGTAGCGAGTGAACTGCGCAAATGTCGTCGCCACTGAAGCGGCAACCAGCGGCATAACGAAGAGCGAACCCCATAGGAAAAGAAAGCCTACGGTGCGGCCCCATCGATTCGGCCCAAACCCCTCTCGTAAATATTGGTAAGGCCCTCCCGTAGAAGGCAGCGCAGCGGCAAGCTCAGCCCAAACGATTCCATCGCACAAACAGATGAACAGGGCAAGGACCCAGGCAACCACGGCTTGCGGTCCGCCTGTAGCGGACAGAACGAGCGAGATAGCGACGAATATTCCGCCGCCAACCATCGAGACGATGTTGATGGCGAGCGCTTCCCAGAACCCTAGCTCCCGGGCCAAATCCATTTGGCCAATATATCTCAAGCCAAATTGACACCTATATGGCCAAGCGCGGCCGGCGGTTTCGCTATTACGAAACAACCCGGCAACAAGACCAGCCCGAATACTCTCCTTCGCCGCAGGGAGCAATCGAGCAGCGCAAATTCAAGGCGCACCGGGCGATCGGCGTATACGATTGGGCCCGGCCGAAGAGACATCGCTACGGAAGCATCCTGGTGGACCTGGGGGCGAAGAGGCATGCACGTGGGTCGGCTGCCCGGCCGGCTGCCCGCGACGGACTCGCTCGAGAGCCGTCGTTCGCTGCTAATTCGGATGCTGCAGATAGGCCAGAATCTCGAACACCGCGGTCCGATGCTCAAAGGGAGGCAGAGTCCTGTTCCAGAATGCGCCGGCCAGTTCGTGCGGACTGCCGATCCCGCTCGACCGGAGATTGCGGATTTGTGCGTCCATTTCACGGCAGTGATTCAGGATTGCCGTAACGCGCGCCTGATGACCGTTGTAGGGGCGGCCATGCGACGGCAGCACCCAATCCACGTCGAGGCCCGCGATCCTTTCGAGTGAGCTGCGGAAATCGGTAAGGGCGCAACCCTCCGGCGTCCATTCCAGGTGGGGCTGCCGCGGCTTCAAGAGTTGATCGCCCGCCAGCAGAATCTTTTTTTCGGGGAAGTAGAAGCAAAGATGGCCCGGGGAGTGCCCGGGCGTCAGCATGGCGACCATCGGGCCCAGGTCCGTATCCAGCACTTCGCCGTCCCCGATGCAGGAATCGGCTTCCAGGTCGGGAAAGTAGTCCCGCAACCGCAGGGAGGCTTCGTGAATTCTTTCCAGTTCCACATCCGGCACCCCGGCGCGGCTCAGAATGTCCCCCTGCCAGGCAAGCCAGGCTTTGGGAGAACGCAGGCCCTTCAGAACATTCTCTTCGTTCCGGTGCATCCGTACGGGAGCGCCCGTAAGCCGGCGAATGCAGGCCGCCATGCCGGAATGATCGGGATGAACGTGCGTCAGGACTGTCTGACGAATGTCAGACCAACGCACGCCGGCCTCTTCGTAGGCAGACAGGGCGTCAGGCATGTTCATGCCGCAATCCACCAGGATCCAACCGGTTTCCCGAGGAACCAGGTAGACGTTGACGGTTCCGGGCTTGAAGGGCAGATGCAGCTCCAGGCGTCGAATCCCGCCGAGGTCCGGGCCAGGAGAAGCTTCCGATTGTGCGGTCATTCTGTCGTTAAGCATCGTTCTCATTTGTAGGAGCGCGATGGAATCCGGAATTCCATCATGGGGGCCCCACAAATTCTGCTTTCTAGGCGCCGATTCCCGAACGGGCCCCCCGTTCACCTTAGTCCGGACCTAGGTAACCGCCGTGCCGCCGAGGCAGCCCTGGGTTGTACCGCGGGGCGGCCTACACTAGCATGAGAGAGCATGAAATCGGGCCGGGTGGACGCGATCGTGGTGGGAGCCGGGGCGAGCGGCGGGATCGTCGCCAAAGAGTTGGCCTGCGCGGGCTGGACGGTCGCCCTGCTCGAGCGTGGCCCGTGGCTCAAGACCTTCGGCCACCGCGAAACGCGCGACAGCTGGACTACCGCCATCGAGACGCCGCCCTTCGGACCGGATCCGGTGGAAGTACGTACGACCCGGCCCTCCAGCCGCGATCCGTCCACCGTCGTCAAGCCCCGAACGGGACTTTACGGGACGCTGCCCGCCATGGTCGGCGGCGGGTCGGTCTTTTACGGGGCCATGGCGTGGCGCTTCCGGCCGGAGACCTTTCGGCTCCGTTCCCTGCTGGGCGACGTCCCCGGCGCGAATCTGGCGGATTGGCCGGTCTCCTACGACGATCTCGAACCCTTCTATGAGAAGGCGGAGTACGAGCTGGGTGTAAGCGGCGAGGAAAACCCGTACGGCCCGCCGCGGCGAAAGCCGCTGCCCCTGCCGCCGCTGCCGGACAACATGGAGGCCGCCGTACTCTATCCGGCCGCCCTGCGGCTGGGCTGGAAGCCGTTTCACACGCCGCTCGCCATCCTGTCGCAGCCATACCGGGGCCGCGCTGCCTGTGTCCGCTGCGCCTTTTGCAACGGATTCGGATGCGAAGCCGGCGCCAAGTCCTCCACCCTGGTCACCGTGATCCCGGAAGCTGTCCGGACCGGACTGTGCCGGGTCATCCCCGACTCATTCGTACGGGAGATTACCGTCAACGCACAAGGCCGCCCGGACGGCGTCCTGTACCAGACGTCCGGGTCGAAGAGCTGGCGGAGGCTCTCGGCCCGGGTGATTGTGGTCTGCGCCTCCGCCACCGAAACTCCGCGCCTGCTGCTCAATTCGAAGTCGAGATTCTTTCCTTCGGGGATCGGCAACCGGCACGATCAGGTAGGCCGCAATATCGAGAACGACGGCGGCCTGTTCGCCTATGGCCTGTTCGACCGCGTGGTGACCGATCTGCTCGGACCCGGGGTCTGCTTCGCGGTGGACGATTTCCAGTTCCGAGACCCGGCCGCCGGCCGCCTCGCAGGCATAATCAGCAACTATCACACCCGTCCCCCGCTGGCCTTCGTACGGCGCATCCAACTGCCCGATTCCGTCCCACCTTACGGGTCCGGCCTGCGCGATTTCTATCGCCATTATTTTCTGCGGTCCATCTGGCTGTACGCCACCTGCCATACGCTGCCCCGCGGGGAGAACCGGGTGGACACCGATCCGGAGGTGCGGGACGCCCGCGGCGTGCCGGTCAGCCGGATCACGTATCGCCAGCATCCGCGCAACGCCGAGCAGGAGCAGTTCATGGCCGACCGCTGCGCGGACCTGCTTCACGAGGCGGGCGCGAAGACCGTCGTGCCGCCGCGCGTCGTTCCGAAGTCGGCGTCCGGTATTTCGACACACCAGCTGGGAAGCTGCCGCATGGGAACGGACCCCGCCTCCTCGGTCACGGACCGGATGGGGCGCGTGCATGGCATACAGAACGTATACATCGCCGACGGCAGCCTGCTGGTAAATCCCGGCGGCTTCAACCCCTCGCTGACGATTCAGGCGCTGGCTTACTGGGTATCGGCGGGAATATTGCGGGACGCTAAGACCTGAACTCGAAGACCTCGAACACGGGCCGTCCCCGCCTGTCGTGCACGGTGCGCACCAGCGCCTTCCGGAATCCGCGCCGGCCGGCGAAAGCCTCCAAACGGGCGTTGACGCCGCTGAAAACCTCGCTGCCGGCCACGTGAGCGACGAACACATTCGAGGGTGTGGCGATGGCGCCGGCCAGCACGGATTGCTGCGCGGCGTCGAGGGTATCGGTGGTCAGCAGGTCGGAGATGGCGTACACCGGAAAACGGGCCTTGGTCAGCGTCACGACGGGACCCAGGATTCCCCAGTCCGCGGCCAGCACGGCGCGTCCCCGCATGTCTCCCAGGGCCTGGGGCAATTGCCAGCTGGCGTCGGTCCAGAGGAGGCCCGTTCCGGTTCGGGACGCGCCGGCAAAGTAGTGGTTGGTGGTCAGAAGATTGAGAATGCAGACGGCGCCGATCAGCGGGACGAAGACGGCGCGCGGAGTCCGCTCGAGGGCTGCGGCGCCTGCCGCGGCGATCACGAAATGGGGCAGCGGCCACAACAGGACCACATGATGAGCCGCGCCCCCGCCGTTCGAAATCAGCATGAAGCCGTAAGCGAACGTTAACGACAGCAGTCCGGCGAACGCGGCTTTCGACCGCAGGACCGGGAGCATCGCCACCGC
The DNA here is from genome assembly GCA_035495815.1 of Bryobacteraceae bacterium. Classification (GTDB taxonomy): domain Bacteria; phylum Acidobacteriota; class Terriglobia; order Bryobacterales; family Bryobacteraceae; genus DATJFH01. Next base: position 35,678 of record DATJFH010000128.1, on the reverse strand, counting down.
CGCCGCCAGCAGCCACGCCATCGGATTGCGCGACACTCCGCCGGCAGCCGAGTCGATCCACCGCGACATCCATTCGATGCCCCGGAGCCTGCCTCCGGCCGGGGGGGCGTCGTCGCGCAGCAGCGCGTGGTCGAGCGCCGAGCCTTCGAGTGTCGTGAGGAGAATCCCGACGCGGCCGGGCAGCTCGCTCATAACCACCCGAGGCCGGTTGAAGGCTTCCCAGCCGTGACCGGCGTTGTAGGCGACGAAAGGCAGCGCGCCCGCGAGGAACGCCCCGGCGGCCAGAACGGCCGGCGCCGGCCCCAGCGCCCGCCGGCACTGCCGCCAGTACACCAGGCCCACGCCGAGCCCGAGCCCGCCCAGCATCCACAGGAAAACGGCTTTGTCCCACACCGCGAGCCCGAACAGGAAACTTCCCGCGCGCAGGTGGCGGACGCGCCCTCCGTCGAAGAATCTCCAGACGAGCAGCGCGCCGCCTGTCAGCAGCAGATGCTGGATCACCGAAGGTCCCCAGTCAAAGCAGGACGTCAGCAGATAACTGGTATCGGTGGCCAGCAGGGCGGCCGCGATCCAGGCCGCTCTCGAGCCGCACGCGCGCCGCGCGAACTCGTAGAACAGGTAGATCGTAACGGCCGCCAGAATCAGCGCCGGTCCCCGCAGCATCCACGCCGAGGGCTTCAGCGAAAGCATCAGCGGCGCGTAGAGCCAGGATTTGAGCGCGCCCACGTAGCTCATCAGCATGATGGGCGCCGGGGTCCGCATCGGTCCCACCTTGAAACTGGAGACCGCCATTTCCGGGAGGAACCAGTCGATGACGAACATCACCTCGTCTTCCTGAATTCCGAAGTAGGGGATGAACATCAGGCCCGGCAGCAGGAAGCAGGCGGCGCACAGCAGCGCGGCAAGCCGGTTCCGGAGCATCCGGCTTCAGGCCACGGCTCGAGCGGTGAATTGGCGGACAAAGGCCAGGCTGGATTCGACCAGCTCCCACGAACCGGCCCAGAAGCACATGTCGATACACCACCACTCGATGTCCGGCACGCTCAGCAGCCGGGGAGCGAGGGAATCGAAATCGATTTTGCCCTGGCCGAAGGGGCGATGAGTGCTGGTCTCGTTGCCGTGCAGCGTGCCGTCCGAATCGATCACGTGTATCGCGCCGATGCGGCCTTCGCAGAGCCGGAGAAATTCCCTGACTCCGCCCGGCAGGGTCTCCCTCGCGCCGTGCTGCCGCGCCGCCGCCACCGAACACATGTAGGCGTGCGCCGTATCGAACAACAGCCGGAAATTGGGGTGCGCCACTTTGGTGTGCATGGCCACCACTTCGGACGGCTTGTTGAAGGCGAAGCCGGGCTCGAACTCCCACACCATGCGGATGCCCGCGTTCTGAGCGATCGCCGCCGCGGCGTTCCAGACGTCGGCCAGCCGGCCGAACGCCCCCTGGTAATCCCGCTCGTCGATCGAGCCGGGCGCGGCGATGGAGTCCACGCGGATCGACGGGCTGCCGATATCGACGCACATCTGGGTGTTGCGTTGGAACAAATCGAGGTATTTTTGTTTATTTCCCGGCGTGACCGGATTGACGCAGGTAAAATCGGCGGCGTAGCCGGAGACGCCCAGCCGGTTGTCCCGCAAAAAACTTACCAGGCCCCGGCGGGATGCGGCGTCCGGGTACCGGTCCAGGGTGACGTGAGGCGGAAAGCCGCAGATTTCGATTCCGTCGTAACCGGCGGTGGAAAGGCGTTGAACGGTTTTTTCAAAGGGAACGGGGTTGTCTGCAAACGGACCGAAGGAAAAGGCCCAACTGCCCAGGGAAATCTTCATAAAACATTCCGACCACTCACCTGGATACACTATCCCGCGTCCGGATGCAAGGTTGTCAGGGTGGTTTTGGACAGACAGGACAGGCGCTTCGGCCTGCCGGGGCGCGCCCGGGAGCTACGCGCAGTATTGCTCGAACGCCTGCTTCAGCACCGCGGCGATGTCGGCCGCTTCGCGCGATTCGATCTCACGGCGGTGCAGCACGAAGACCGGCTTGCCATCCTGGAACAGCGCCACCGAAGGAGAAGAGGGGGGAATTCCGGGCAGCAGTTCCCGCACGCGGGCCACCGCCTCGATGTCGGCGCCGGCGAAGACCGAGGCGGCTTTGCCCGGCCGGACGGAGTGGCTCAGGGCCATCCCGACGCCAGGGCGGGCTTTTCCGGCGGCGCATCCGCACACCGAATTGGTCACGATCATGACCGTGCCGCTGCCGGGCGAGAGTAGCGCGTCCACCTGTTCCGCGGTCCGCGCCTCTTCCACGCCGAAACGGCGTAAGTCCTCGCGCATCGGCGCAATCAGAGCTTCAGGGTACTGCTGGGGCTTCACGAATGTTTGCATGGATACACTATGAGTGTACAACAAAGTGGCGACGGCCCGCCCCGGGCGGAGATAATAGTCCGATTGAAGAGGAGCGCGTAATGAACGGTTCACCTAAATGGACGGCCGCGGCCGTTTTGATCCTTGTGGGGGCGGCGGCGGGCGTCACCTGCGGCCAGAGCGCGAAGGAAAAATATCGCAAGTCGCCGGTGGGCTACAGCGACACGCCGGTGCTGCCCGGGCAGAAGTGGAAAGTGCACGACATCGACCGGCCGCGTCCCGCGGTAGTGACTCCGGGCGCGGCGCCGGGCCAGCCGCCCTCGGACGCCATTGTCTTGTTTGACGGCAAGGATCTCTCGAAATGGACCACGCAGCCCAAGAAGAACAAGAGCTCGAAGGGCGGCGCGTCCGGATGGAAGCTGGGGAACGGCTACGTCGAAGTCGCCGGCGGCGCGGGAGACCTGGTGACGCGCGAAAAGTTCGGGGACATACAGCTTCACGTCGAATGGGCCTCCCCAACGGAGATCACCGGGGACAGCCAGTGGCGGGGCAACAGCGGCATCCTGATCATGAGCCGCTACGAGATTCAAGTACTCGATTCGTACAACAACAAGACCTACGCCGACGGCCAGGCAGCCGCCGTCTACGGACAGTGGCCTCCGCTGGTGAATGCGTCGCGCAAGCCCGGCGAGTGGCAGACCTACGACATCATTTTCGAGGCGCCGAAATTCCAGGCCGGCAAAGTGGCCCGGCCGGCTTACGTAACCGTGATTCATAACGGAGTGGTGGCGCAGCACCACCAGGAAATCATCGCGCCGATGGCGCATCGCATCGTCAAGCCCTACGAACCGCACGGGGCCGAGGAGCCGCTGGCGCTGCAGGACCACGACACCCCGGTCCGGTACCGGAACATCTGGGTTCGGCGGATGAAGGGCCGCGATTAGATACCCGATCCGGGCAGGCATTCCCGGCCGCGGACCGGCTTTCCCGAGGACGCGCCGCCAGGAAAAGGCGCCTCGGGCAGAGTGCCCTCACGAGCTTTCAGCCCGTACGGCCGGTCGAGCGTTTTAGGGGCGATCGGACGTGTTCCATGCCGAGTAGTAGAATAGAGTCAAATGTTGAGCCGCGCTTTCTCAGCCGCACTGTTCGCCGGCCTGGCTTTCGCACAAAACGCGCAAAACCCGCCGGCGTCCCAGCCTACCGGCCCGCCTATACGAGTGCAGGTCAACGAAGTCATCGTGCCGGTCACCGTCACCGACGACCGCGGCCGCTTCGTATCCAACCTGGACAAGAACGATTTCCGCATTCAGGATGAAGGACGGGAGCAGAAGATCCAGTTCTTCTCACGCGAGCGGAACCAACCTGTAGTCGTCGGATTCCTGCTGGACATGAGCAACGCCACGCGGATCCACTGGAAGAATTTCCAGGACGCGGCCATCGAGATGGCGCTGCACATGCTGCCCGGCGATAAGAAATACAGCGGCTACCTGATCGCGTACGGGAACGAGGCCGAGCTGCTCGTCAACACCACCAACGACGCGGAGTTGATCGTGGAGAAGATGCGCAAGCTGAAGCCCGGCGGCGGCGCGGCGCTTTACGACGCAATCTACAAGGCTTGCGCCACCCGCAGCCTGGTACAAGGCGAACCTTACGAGCCGCGGAGAATCCTGATCATCGTCGGCGACGGGCACGACACCGCCAGCAAGAAGACCCTCGAGGAAGTGCTGGAGATCGCGCAGCGCAACCTGGTGACCATTTACGGCATGAGTACGATTTCGTACGGTTTCAACAGCGAGGGCGAAGCGAACCTCGTCCGGCTGGCCGAGGAAACCGGCGGCCGGGTCGAGTATCCGCTCAACAAGCTCTACAAGGACGTCTCCGGCTACCTTTCGACACCCTCCGACGAAGGCAACTACGCCTACAAGGTCGGCACCGGCGGATACGCCTCCGAAGTGGCCTCAGGGCTGTTTCGCGCCGTCGGCAGCATCGCCGGAGATGTTACCACCCAGTACATCATGCGCTATATCCCCGACATGGGGGAGAAAGCCAATACCAAGGTGTTCCGCAACATCAAGGTGACCGTACCCAGCCTCCCCACCGTCCGAGTCCGTGCCCGAAAGGGGTATTACCCGGCCAATCCCTGATACAATCTGCTGACGCGGTGTTAATCCGATAAGACAAGCAAATGAACCGTGGTCCGCTGCCGACTCTGTTTGCGCAATTCAGCTTGCTTCAACTGGCGTTACCCGGCAAACCGGCCGTAAACATAGGCGTTTTCCTCCTGGATCCTACAAACGACCGCCTCTACATCAAGCTAAGGCAGGACTGGACAAAGCTGGCCGGGCCCGAGGAGGCCGAAGTTCTGGAGCATCTTGCCGATGATCTGAAGTCCAAGAGCGTCGAGATGGGAGGGGCGGCTTTATTGGAAAGCCTTCGGGACACTCTCTCCAATACTTTGCTGATTACCGAGCCGGAACAGTGGAACGTCTCCGGCTTCGAGACAGCGCTCAACCGGCTGTTCGAAGAGCACGTGCAGCGGACGGAGGTGATCCCCTTCGTAACCCACGTCCCCCGCTACTCGCTGCGGGCCGCGGCGACGAAGTTCGGCGAAGATATGGAAGTGGAGCAGGAGGGCTGGGCGCCCGCGCCGCCGCGGATCAAGCTCAACCGGAACCTGTTCGCCGCGCGGGTGGTGGGCCGGTCGATGGAGCCTCTGATCCCCGACGGCAGCCTGTGCCTGTTTCGCGCCGGCGTGGTCGGGAGCCGGCAGGGCAAGAAGCTGCTGATCCAGATTGTGGGAGCGACCGATACCAGCGCGGAATTCACCGTGAAGGTCTACACCAGCCGGAAATCTCCGTCGGAGCAGTGGCGTCACATGGCGATCCGGCTGTCTCCCCTGAACCCGGAATTCGAGGCCATGGAGTTCGGGCCGGAGGACGAGAGCCGCCGCTTCCGCGTTATCGCGGAATTCATGCAAGTGCTGGAGGAGCCGGTCTGAGCGGCGGGAAGCGGCCTTCCGGAGGGCATGCTTTGACGGCCCGCCTGACGGCCTGGTATGGCGCCGCAAAGCGCGATCTGCCCTGGCGAAAGACCCGCGATCCGTACCGGATCCTGGTCTCTGAGGTGATGCTGCAGCAGACCCGGTCGGGAACGGTGATTCCGTACTACGAAAAGTTCATCGAGCGTTATCCGACCGCACAGGAGCTGGCCCGGGCGGGCGACACCGAACTGCTGCGTATGTGGAGCGGACTCGGCTACTACCGCCGGGCGCGGAACCTGCGCGAAGCGGCTCGAAGAATCGCGGAGGACGGTGAGTTCCCTTCCGGATACGAGCAAATTCTGGAATTGCCAGGCGTCGGAGGATATACCGCGGCCGCGGTAGGCAGCATCGCCTTCGGGATTTGCCGGCCGGTGATCGACGGCAACGTGCTGCGCGTGATCGCACGGCTCACGGCGGACAGTTCGGATATCGGCGCTCCGGCTACGCGGGCGGCCTTCGAAACCGTGGCCGCGGGCCTGCTGGACCGGCGCGATCCCGGCGGCTTCAACCAAGCGATAATGGAGCTCGGCGCCACCGTATGCCGGCCCCGCAACCCGCTCTGCCCGGAATGCCCTGTTTCGCAGGATTGCCTGGCGCGGCAGCGGGGAATTCAAGCGCAGCTCCCCGTAAAACGGCGGCCCGCCGCGCAAATTCCGGTTGAACTCCGCCTGCTGGTGATCGAGCGGGCGGGGAAGCTCCTGCTTTGGAAACGGGAAGAGGACGCCGGGCGGCTCGCCGGCTTCTGGGAGCTTCCTACTTCGGCGCAACTGCCCAAGGTGAAGGAGAGCCGCGTGGTGGGGTCGTTCCGGCACTCCATCACCAATCACCGGTATACGATCACGGTAGTCGAGGCCGGATTGGACCGGCCCCCCCGCCCGTTTCAATGGCTGGAGCGGACCCGTCTCGATTTCGAGCCGCTCAGCACCACCGCCCGAAAGGCCCTGGCGACCTTCGGCCAGCGACCTGGGAAAGACTTGTAAACATCGTGTTTCCAGCGTCCTGCTGGGGCGCTTTCCGGGTACACTGAAGAAAAACAGGGGTTGGTCGCGTAGCTGCCGGGGATTCATCCATGGAAAGACGAAGGATCATTCTTCTTGCCAAGAGTTGCGCCGTTCTGCCGGCTGTTCCCTTGCTGCTCTGGGGCTATGCGGCCGGGCCGGACCCGGGGAAGTCCGGCGTTCCCGGAGAGTCCACCTGCTCGGAAGCCGGCTGCCACGTGGGCGCCGGGTTGAATCAGGGTGGAGGCAGAATCGCGATCGACGCTGGGGGTACGACCTACTCACCCGGGGTCAGGCAGCGTATCACGGTCACGGTCTCCGATCCGGCGCAGCGTAAATGGGGATTCCAACTCACGGCCCGGCTGGCCGGCAATCCCAAAGCCCGCGCCGGCATACTGGCGCCGATCGATTCGAGCACGCAGATTCTATGCGCCAACCTTAACCTGCTGGAACTGCCGTGCACCTCGAATCCCGTCCTTCAGTTCATCGAACACACCACCTCGGGATCGAGGCTGACGGCCGCCGGAGCGGGCCTCACCTTCTCGTTCGACTGGACGCCTCCGGCCGCCGATTCCGGCGACATCATCCTGTATGCCGCCGGGAATGCATCGAACGGGAATGCGGTCGAGACCGGGGACAATATTTATTCGACCACTCTGACTTTAACCACTGGAACCATCAGCGTCGGTGGCGGTGGAGGAGGCGGTGGAGACAAACCGGTCATCACCAGCGTGATGAATGCGGCCAGTCTTCAGCCGGGCTTCTCGCAAAATACCTGGATCGCGATCTCGGGAACCGGACTCGCCGGTAGCACGCGCGCCTGGCAGGCCGCGGATTTCAAATCGAACAAGCTGCCGGCGAGCCTCGATGGCTCCGCGGTCACCATCAACAGCAAGCCTGCCTTCGTGCAGTCCATAAGCCCGACCCAGGTGGTGGCGCTTGCCCCGGCCGACGCCTCGCAAGGTCCGGTCAGCGTTCAGGTGAGCAACAACGGGACCGCCGACGACGCGGCCAGCGCGTCCATGGCGGCCTTCTCTCCCGCGTTTTTCGTTCTCAACAAGGATTCCGCCGGCAACCGGTACATCGCGGCGCGCCATGCGGACTTCAGTCTTCTGGGACCCGCGAGCCTGGTTCCGGGAACCTCCACGCCCGCCCGACCCGGTGAAGTGATCCTGCTGTTCGGAACCGGCTTCGGACCCACCAACCCGGCGGTATCGAATGGACTGATCGTCACCGGCTCCCCGGTTCTGACCAATGCGGTCACGGTGCAAATCGGCGGTGTGGCGGTGAACCCGCTGTTCGCGGGTCTGATCTCCGCCGGGCTTTACCAGATCAATGTCCAGGTCCCGGCCTCGGCGGGGGGCGGCGACCTGCCGGTAGTGGCTACGATCGGCGGAGCCGCCACCCCCCCGGCCTTCATCACTGTGCAACAGTAGTCGGAGTGTCTGTCCCTTGGCGCCGAAGCGTGTACGCCGGCAAGACGATCGCGATCCTGGCAACCGCGCCGCTGCTGATCCGCGCCCTTCAGTCCGGTCCCGACCCGGGCAAGACCGGCGCTCCCGGCGAGTCGCTCTGCATCGAGTCCGGATGCCACGTGGGCGCGGCCAATGCGGGAGCCGGCAGCATCGCCATCGACGCCGGAGGCGCAATCTATATCCCCGGAATCCGGCAGCGGATCCGGGTCGCCGTTCGCGATCCGGCGCAGCGCCGCTGGGGATTTCAGCTGACGGCGCGCCTGGCCGGAGGCGCCAGGACGCGCGCCGGTGTGCTCTCACCCATCGACGTAAACACGCAGGCGCTCTGCTCGGCGTCCAACTTTCTCGAATTGCCGTGTACGGCCAATCCCACACTGCAATACATCGAGCATTCGTTGGCAGGCGCCCGAACCACGGCGCCCGGCGCGGGGTTCACCTGGGAATTCGACTGGACGCCGCCAGACACCGACGTGGGCCCGGTGGTGCTCTACGCCGCGGGAAACGCCGCCAACGGGAACCTGCTCGAATCCGGCGACAACATCTACACCACGTCGCTCATGTTGACCACGGGTGTCGACGCCGGCTCCCGGCCGTCGATCAGCGGGGTGGTCAATGGCGCTAGCCTCGAGCCGGATATTTCCGCCAACGGCTGGGTGTCGATTCAGGGGACGGCTCTGGCCACCGGTTCCCGGCAGTGGCGGGCGGCGGATTTCGACGGCGTCCGCCTGCCGACCGGACTTGACGGCGCCAGCGTGCGGATCAACGGCAAGGACGCCTTCGTTCACTCGATCAGTCCGGCGCGGCTCAGCGTCCTCGCTCCCGACGACACCTCGCTGGGGCCGGTGAGCGTGCAGGTGAGTCTCGACGGGTCGGCCATAGCGGCGTCCACGGCGCAAATGCGCCAGTTCACCCCGGCGTTCTTCTTGATCGACGACACGAATATCGCCGCCACCCACGCCGACGGCAGCCCGCTGGGACCAGGGTCGCCCGCCCGTCCGGGAGAAGTCGTCGTGCTCTACGGCGCGGGTTTCGGACCCACCAACCCGCCGGCGCCCAACGGCCGGATTCCTGGCGGTCTGGCGGCGCTGGCCAATCCGGTGACCTTGCGGATCGGGGGCGTGGCCGTAACCCCCCTGTTCGCGGGGCTGAGCGCGGCCGGGCTATATCAATTTGTCGTGCAGACGCCGTCTGGGGCGTCGAGCGGGGATGTCCCCGTGATCGCCGTCATCCGCGGGATCTCTTCTCAGTTGGGGGCGTCGATTTCAGTGCAGAGGTAGCGGCGACCAAATTGGATCACCGCCGCCCAGGGCATCCGGCCGCGAAAATCCGTCAATGCCCTTATCTCAGGAAAGGATCTTCCGGATCACATTCCCGTGCACGTCGGTCAGCCGGAAATCCCGGCCGCCATAGCGGAACCGCAGCCGTTCGTGATCGAGGCCGAGCAGGTGCAGCACCGTCGCGTGCAGATCGAAAATGGTTAGCGTGTCCTCCACCGTGCGGTAACCGTACTCGTCCGTCGCGCCAAGCGTCATGCCGCGCTTGAGGCCGCCGCCGGCCAGCCACAAACTGAAGCCGAACGGATTGTGGTCCCGCCCGTCGCTGCCCTGCACGAAGGGCGCGCGGCCGAATTCGCCCGACCAGATGATCAACGTCTGCTCAAACAGTCCGCGCGCCTTCAGGTCCTTGATCAGCCCGGCGATGGGTTGATCCACGGTGAACGCGTTCTTCGTGTGCTGCTCCTTGAGCTTGTTGTGCTGGTCCCACACGTTCCCCGCGCCGCCGACCATGGTCAGCTCGACGAAGCGAACGCCGCGCTCGATCAGCCGCCTGGCCAGCAGGCACTGCCGCGCGTACGCGCGCGTGTTGGCCGATTCCGAATCGAAGCCGTACAGCTTCCGGGTCGCTTCGCTTTCGCCCTTCAGGTCCACCAGCTCCGGCACCGACGACTGCATGCGGAAAGCGGTCTCGTAATTCTGAATCGCCGCTTCAACCTGCGGATTGCCGCCGATGGATTTCAAGTACTCGCGGTCCAGCTCGCCGGCGAAGCGCAGCCGCTTCCGCTGCACGCTGTCCGGCTCCTTGGGAGTGATGTCCTGCAGCGGCTCGCTTCGCTCCGGATAGAGGAACGACGGCTGATAGATGTTCGGCAGAAAGCCGTTCCCGAACACATTGATGCCACCCAGGGGAATTTCACCGCTGCCCAGCACCATGAACCCGGGCAACTCCTTCGATGGGCTGCCGAGCCCGTAGTTCACCCACGCGCCCATGCTGGGGAAGCCGGTGAACGGCTGGCCGCTGTGGAAATAGAAATTGGCCTGGGCGTGCTCCATGAACTTCGCCGTCATGGAGCGGATCACGCACAGGTCGTCGACCACCGAGCCCATGTGCGGAAACAGGTCGCTGACCTCGATGCCGCTCTGTCCGTAATGGCGGAATTCCCAGGGGCTGGGAAAGATCGCGCCGTTGTCGTTGAACATGGTGCGCTCGATCGGCACCGGCATCGGCTTGCCGGCCTCCTTGGCCAGCCGCGGCTTGGGATCGAAGGAATCGACGTGCGAGACGCCGCCCGACATGTAGCAGAAAATGACGTGCTTCACCTTGGGCGGGAAGTGCGGCTGCTGCAGCCCTTCCGCGCGCCCCTCTTCGGAGAGCAGGCCGGCCAGCGCCAGCGAGCCGAAGCCCATCGAAGCGCGGCGCAGCATTTCGCGGCGTGTCGGGGGAGTTTTCATCGGATGTAAATGAACTCCTTCAGGTTGAACAGTGAATGCGCATAGTCGCGCCACACGCGCAGCTCGCGATCCGCGGCCGCCGAGTATTCCGTGTCCAGCTCCGCCAGCAGGCTTTCCGACCGGTCCCGCTCGAGGGGCGTAGGAGCGCGGCCGAAGGCGCGCAGGTACATCGACTCGATGCGGCGGCTGCGCTCCTGCTCGAGCGCGGCGCGAGCCCACTTCTCCGCCTGGTCGATGACGAAGGTGTTGTTCATCAGAGCCAGGCTCTGGGCCGGGACATTGGTCAGGTCGCGCTCGCCGCGCGTGCTGGCGGGCTTCGGCGCATCGAAGGCTTCGAGGAACGGGTTGGTCACATTCCGCCGGACTTCGAGATAAATGCTGCGGCGGCCGTTTCCGTCGAGCGGGCCCTTAGGCTTGTCGCCCTTGGTGCGGCCCGTATCGTGCGCGTAGTAGGTGGCCACCGACGGCCCGTACATGTCCAGCTTCAACTGACCCGAAACCGACAGCATGGAATCGCGCACCGCCTCCGCTTCCAGGCGCCGGATCGGCATGTGCTGCAAGAGGCGATTGCCCGGATCCTTTTTGCGCGCTTCCGCCGACTCGCCGCTGCTCATGCGGTAGGCCTGCGAGTTGGCCAGCAGCCGGACGGTCCGCTTGATCGACCAGCCGTCCTGGACAAAGCGCGAGGCCAGCCAGTCCAGCAGTTCGGGGTGTGACGGAGGTTCACCGAGCTTGCCGAAGTTGTCCACCGTCCTCACCAGGCCCGCGCCGAACATCGCTCGCCAGATACGGTTGACCATGACCCGGGCGGTCAACGGATTTGCCGGGCTGAGAACGGCGTCGGCCAGTTCCAGGCGCGCCGGCCGGGCATACGGCTTTGAATGCAGCGCTTCCAGATAGCGCCGGGGAACCGCCGGCCCGGGGTTCTGCGGATTGCCGCGGATGAGCAGGGGCTGATCGGCGCCGCCGTCTTCCATCACGGCCGGCGCGCGCCGGGCAACCGGCACGTCCTTCTCGATCCGCCGGTACTCCTCGATCAGCGGACGTGTTTCCGCCAGACTGTCGAGAGTGGCGGGCAGGATGTCCCGGCGTACGAAATAGTCGAGGAACGCCGCCTGCTCTTCACTGATCGTTCCGGCGCTCCAGGCTTCGATGGCACCCCGCAGCAGCCTCCCGTACTGCTTCTCCAACTCCGCGGCCGAGCGCGGTTCGCCGCCGCTCAGCAGATACTGCTCCGCGGCCGGGGGATCCTTGGGAGTCAGCTTCTCTTTATGGAACCAGACCGACTGCGCCCCGAACCACGAGCGTCCGTCGGGTAGGGGCGGCGCGGCGCCGGACTTCTTGTCTTCAGCCGGCGGCTGGTACAACGTCACGTCGTCGCGGGTGGCGAACTCGATGTAACCGGTGAAGCCCTTCCAGAACGACGTGTCCCAGCGCATCCAGCCCATCTCGTCTTTCTTGGGCGCGAAGCGCAGGTTGTAGATCCCCCCGCGCGGCACGGCATAATTCTCGATGATGAGCTGCGCGAAGCTGTTGTTTCCGCCCAGCATTCGAATGCTGATGTAGCCCTCTTCGATGCGGAACCGCGGGGATTGCAGCACGCCGTTGTCTTTCGTCGAGAGCAGGTGGGTGTAAGCGCCGGCCGGGTAGATGCCGTTCACCGCCCGGCCGCCTTCTGCCGGCACGGCGAACTCGCCGGGAGGGGAAGGAGCCGCGCCCAGTCCCGTTCCACGATGCAGCCACAGGCCGTAATCGCCGCCGCCCGGGTTCCATTGCTGTTTGAAATGCGTGCGGTTGAACCCGGCTCGCTCGCGTGCTTCGGCGCGGATCTTTTCGGCCCAGGCCCGCCACCCTTTCTGAAACTCGACTCCCTCCAGGTTCTTCAACGCGGCCCAGGGCGCGAGCAGACCGTCCTTGGCGTCGCCGGGCAGCTGGATTTCCTTGCGCTTCCATTCGGCCGCCAGGGCAGCCCGAATGCGCTGTTTCTCCTGCTCGAGTTCGGTCCGGTGGCGGTTCAGCTTCTCCGGCAGGTCAATGGCGGCCTGCGTGGGACGGGCGGCCGCGAACGTGCCGAACAGCGCGTAGTAGTCTTTCTGGCTGATGGCGTCGAACTTGTGATCGTGGCAGCGCGCACAGGAGACGGTCAGCCCCTGAAAAGCTTTGGAAAAAACATCGATCTGGTTATCGGTGAACTTGACCCTGTCCTCCCACGGATCCACCGGCTGAAACCCGTGCTCGACCATCCGCAGGTTGGCGACTCCCAGTATCGATTCGTTGATTCCATCGGCTTCGTTGCGGCGCGGCTTGGCGAGCAGATCGCCCGCCAGATGCTCGCGCACCAGCTGGTCGTAAGGCACATCGTTATTGAAGGCCCGAATCAGGTAGTCGCGGTAGCGCCACGCCTGCGGAGTATCGGGATCCCCTTCCATTCCGTGCGATTCCGCATAGCGCATCAGGTCCATCCAGTGGCGCGCCCAATGCTCTCCGAAGCGAGGCGAGGCGAGCAGCCGGTCCACCTGCCTCGACCAGGCGTCCGACGACGAGTCCTTTTCAAATGCCTCCAGCTCTTGAGGCGTGGGAGGTAACCCGGTCAAGTCGAACGTGAGGCGGCGCAGCAGAGTGCGGCGTCCGGCCGGCGGCGCCGGCGCGAGTCCTTCCCTTTCGAGACGCGCCAGCAGGAAGGCGTCCACCGGCTGCGCTGGCCAGCGGGTGTCATGGACGGCTGGCGGAGCGACGGATTTAACGGGTTGCCAGGCCCAGTGCTCGCTGCGCCGCTTCTCCAGATCGAATGCCGCCGGTAGTGGCTTGTCCTCGCTCCCGGCCGGCCACGGCGCTCCCATCTCGACCCACTTGACGAGTTCCGAGATCTGGCCTTCGGCCAGCTTGCCGCCGGGCGGCATCTTCATCGGAAGCTCCCCGCGCACGGCGCGAATCAGCTTGCTCTCATCCGGACGCCCCGGCGAAACCACCGGGCCGGCGTCGCTTCCCCTGGTGACAGCGGCGCGGCTGTCGAGCCGCAATCCCGCGAACAGCGGCTTCGCCTTGCTGCTATGGCAGGAATAGCAATGCGCGGCGAAAATCGGGCGCACCTTGGCCTCGAAGTACTCTGAGCCGGTGTCACCGAGGGCCGTCCCCAGCGTCCCGAACAACCAGGCGCCAACGCAAAGCCATCTCATTTTGGTGTCGTTTGCCAGGCGAATGAGCCAAGGGGTTCGCCAGTCACCACAGTATGTCAAGCCGAAACACGTGTCAACGAGACGCGGCAGCCGCTTCAATGCAGAAGCCTTCCGGACGCGGACCCGGGCGGAAGCGCCAAACCGGTCTGCGATTTCTTTGCGCCACGTGAACGCGCTGAAACTCGGCGCGCCGTTGCCCGCCGGTAGACCGGCGGCGCGCGACGGCATATGATAAAGGGGCTATGAGCCTGAAATTTACCCGGAGAGGGATTCTCCAGTTCGGCGCCGGCCTGGCAGCCGCCGGCCAGCGCGCCTCCTTTGCGGCGGAAGGCGCGCCCGGCGAATTCCGCCTCGGGATCGCCAGCTATTCCTTCCGCGAATTCCAGCGCAAGATGACGATCTCGATGATCAATCAGCTTGGCATCCGCTACGTCAGCGTGAAAGAGTTCCACCTGCCCTACACTCTTTCCGCGGCCGACGCCGCCAAGGCCACCGGGGAATTCAAGAAGGCCGGGCTGACCATCGTGAGCGGAGGAAACATCTCCCTCCAGGACGAGGATCCGGCGGCGCTCAAGCGCATGTTCCAGTACGCAAAAGCCTGCGGCATGCCGATGATGGTTTGCGCCCCCACCCACAGAACTTTGCCGACCGTGGAAAAGCTGGCCAAGGAGTTCGATATGAAAATGGCCATCCACAACCACGGTCCGGAGGACAAGCACTTTCCTACTCCGCAATCGGTGCTCGAAGCCGTAAAGGGCATGGACGCGCGAATGGGCCTCTGCATGGACGTGGGTCACTCGATGCGTACCGGCATCGACGTGGTGCAGGCCATCGCCGCCGCCGGTCCGAGATTGCTCGACATGCATATCAAGGACCTCAAATCGGCCACCGACAAGGGCAGCCAGTGCGACGTCGGCGAGGGCGTCATGCCGGTGGTGGCAATCTTCAAGCAGCTCAAGAAAATGAAGTACGCCGGCTGCGTGAACCTGGAGTACGAGATCAACGCCGAGAACCCGCTGCCGGGCATGCATCGCTCGATCGGCTACCTGAAGGGCGTGCAGGCGGCGCTGGCCGGCTGATCGCGCCCCACAGGCTACACGGACTTCTGCACCCAGACCCTGCTCGCCGCGGGACGGCCTAACTGCAGCGAGCGTCCACTTACCTTCAGAGTCAGGGTCTCGTCATAGTTCCGCGCCAGGACGTCCACGGTCACCCCCGGACGTACGCCGAGCCCCTCCAGGTACTCGAGCAGGTTGCGGTCCCGCTCGAACACGCTGACCACGCGCCAGGCATGCTCGGGCTGCGCCTCGTCCAGCGGGCGCAGGCCTCTGCGCCTCCGGTCGACCGGCTTGTCCATCAACGCGCGGTTGCCGTGTGGACACGCTTCGCCCACGCCCAGCTTGTCGATCAACAGCCGCTCGAAATCGGCGGACACCGCGTGCTCCATCTGCTCGGCCTCGTCGTGAACCTTGTACCACTCCATCCCGAAGATCTCGGTCAGCATGCGCTCGATCAAATGATGGCGGTGCAGCAGCCTCTCGGCGATCTCATGACCGCCCGGTGTCAGCGTGATCTGCCCTTCCTTGCGCAGGCGAATCAGTCCATCCCGCTTCAACCTGCGGATCGCCATGGTCACCGCCGGCGCGGAGACGCCCAGCCAGCGCGTGAGCGTCGCCGCGATCACGGTTTCCCCTTCCGATTCGGCCTCGGCGATTGCCTTGAGGTAGTTTTCCTTGGAAATCGTGATCTTCACGCACCTCGATTGTATCGCGCGCGTCGTGGAGAGCAGCCGGTTGCGGCTCAGTCTAATACGTTTCCATTATCGGATTGCAGGTGCGACATCGCATAACATCTTGCTATGCGATGTCTGTCATTGGTGGCGGTCCTGTTCTCCTCTTCTTTTTTTCTTTCCGCGCAGACCAACCTGGCTTCCATCAACGGGGTCGTCACCGATCCCAGTCTGAAGGCCGTGCCCAGGGCGGAGGTTCGAACGCGCAGCGCCGAAACCGGAGCCGTGCGCTTGACCACGACGGGCTCGGCCGGTCAATTCGAGTTTCCGGGGCTCGCTCCCGGTCAGTACACCATCGAGGTCCAGGCGGCGGGATTCGCGGTGGCAAAACACTCCCTGCGGCTGGAGATCGGTCAGAACGCGCGCCTGGACCTGGGCCTGACGCTCGGTGAAGCCACCTCGTCGGTGGAAGTGGCGGCGCGCGCCGAGTCCCTGAAGACGGAAGACACCAGCCTCGGAGAGGTGGTCGAAAACAAGTCGGTTCAGGAGTTGCCTTTGAATGGACGAATGCTGCTGGACCTGGCGCTGACCGTCCCGGGTTCGCATGCCAGCCACGGCGCTCAAATGGGCGATATGAACCCTTTGTATTGGCGGCCGGGCCAGAACTCTTCATTGACCATCGGCGGCAACCGGCCAAACGCCAACTATTTCCTCATCGACGGAGCGGCGAATACGGATCCCACGTTCAACACGCAAAATCTC
Organism: Bryobacteraceae bacterium; assembly: GCA_035495815.1. Classification (GTDB taxonomy): domain Bacteria; phylum Acidobacteriota; class Terriglobia; order Bryobacterales; family Bryobacteraceae; genus DATJFH01. The sequence continues at coordinate 19,414 of DATJFH010000128.1, read as the reverse complement.
AGCCTGTCTCCGGACGCCGTGCGCGAGTTTCAGGTGCAGACGGGAACCTACTCGGCGGAAATGGGCGGCGCGGGGGGAGGACAGATCAACATCGTCACCAAAGGCGGCACGTCTCAATACCATGGGACGGTCTACGAGTTCCTCCGTAACGGCGCAATGGACGCCGGCAGCTACAACGAGGATCCCGGCGGAAAGTTCCTGGTGCAAAACAATTTCGGCGCCGCCCTCGGAGGACCGCTGCCATTCGCGGGCAAGAAGACGTTCTTCTTCACCAATTATGAAGGCTTGCGCAAGGTGAAGGCGGTTACCTCGATCGCGACCGTGCCCACCGAGGAAGAGGTGGGGGGGGATTTCAGCGGGGCGGGCGTGGACATTTTCAACCCTTTCAGCTCCCGCCCGAACCCGAACTACGACCCGGCCAGGCCTATCAGCCGGTCGAACCCGACCGTCTTCAGGGAGCCATTCCCGGGGAACGTCATTCCCCGGAATCTGCTGAGTCCGGCCGCCTCCACCATGCTTCAGAAGTATGTTCCGCGGCCCAACACGATGAACATGGGCGCCATGATTATGAACGGCGTGCCGTCGGTGGTCGGCGCGGGCAACGATTCGAACAATTTTCTGGATCAGCGCAACGCGCGCAATTTCACCGATCAAGGCACGTTTCGCGTGGACCGGGTTTTCGATCGCGGAGATACGATTAGCGCACGATTCTCGGTGGGCAAGGAAGACGGGTTCATGCCGCAGAACCTGCCGGGATTCGGACTCAACCACGACAACCTGTCGCAGCACGCCAATCTTGCGTGGACCCGCATTCTCTCGCCCAACCTTGTCAACACCGCCTCGATCGCCTATTCCCGGCTCGCCATGACGCATTTCGAGGAGAACAGCTTCACCCGGGATATTGTCGGCGAGCTCGGCATCCAGGGCGTCGGCTTCGGCGGCTCAAGGGCGTGGGGCGCGCCATTATTCAACGTCCAGGGCTATTCGGCCTTTGGCGATACCTTTCAAGCGACCCCGATGCAGAGTTGGGATACGGTTCTGGAGGGCCGCAACGCGCTCTCCTGGCAGCATGGCAGCCACAGCCTCAAATTCGGCGGGAGCTACCGGTGGTTCATCTGGCCCATGTGGGCCTACGTTCAGAGCCGCGGCTACTATCAGTTCACCAGCGGATATACGACGCAGACGGCAAACAACGACGGCACAGGCTCCGCGCTGGCCAGTTTCGAGCTGGAGCTGCCCGCGGTTCGCCAGCGGCAGGTGGGATCCCCCCGCATGAACCTGCGGCAGTGGTATGCCGACGCCTTCATCCAGGACACCTGGCGCATCTCCCCTACCACTACCATCAATGCCGGGCTGCGCTACGAGTTCATGAGCCCGCTGGTCGATATTTCCAACCAGTGGGCCGGGCTGTTCGTGTCCCCCACCGCGCTCACCGCCTACATCGGCGGACAGCAGGGCACGCCCAAGGGGCTGCTCTACCCGAACAAGTTGAACTTTGCTCCCCGGTTGGGAATCGCCAGGCAGATCCCCGGCGCGGGGCTCGTACTGCGCGCGGGATTCGGCCTCTTCTACACCCCGGTGGACATGAATACGTGGTGCAACAATCTCCACAATGTCCCGATCATTTTCCCGGAGACCAATCAGAGCGACAGCTTCACGCCGTCCATTACGACTCTCAACTTCAATCCGCCGGTGGTCGGCAGAACCGTCACCAGCTTCACGGCCTTCGATCCTTATCAGGCGCCCCAGTATATTTCGCAGTGGACCCTCTCCGTGCAGAAAAGCCTCGGCAGGGAGACTACGTTCGAAGCCGGCTACCAGGGGGACCGGGGATTCCATTTGCAGCGCTCCCACCTGATCAACAACGCGCCGCCGGGCCCCGGTCTCGTTCAGCCGCGGCGTCCTTATGGCGTGGCCACTTTCCAGCCCGGTACGGAGTTTCCCGCGGGTACGAACGTGGTGAGCAACACCATCCCCGTGAGCACGGTCAACTGGCTGGAGAACACGGCAAGAAGCTGGTATGACGCCGCCTATATCAACCTGCGGCGACGCTATTCCTCGGGTCTGAGCATTCTGGCGAATTACACGTTCGCGAAGAACCTGACCGATGCGCCGGATTTCCGGTCCACGATGTTCGAAGCCGCCATCGCCCAGAACAACAACGATCTGAATTCCGAGAAAGGGCCCGCCTGCGATATTCGCCACCGCTTCGTCTTGAGCGCCGTGTATGATGTGCAGCCTCTCCGCTCCTCCGGCTGGGCGCGCGCGCTGACGCGGAACTGGCGGCTGTCCACGATCTATCAGGCGCAGAGCGGTTTCCCGTTTACGATTTCCGTCTTCGGTGACAGCGCCAACTCAGGCACGGCGCTGGGCGAGCATCCGATCCGGGCGAATTACACGGGGCAGCCGGTCTTTGACGAGCGTTCGCGCACTCCGGAGCAGTGGTTCAATCCGCTGGCGTTTTCCGCCCCCGCGCCGTACACCTTCGGAAATGTGGGACGAAACACCGTCTATGGGCCGGGGATGGTCACCCTCGATTTCGCCATCGCCCGGACTTTTCGGATCAGCGAGACCAGCGGCTTGCAGTTTCGCATCGAGGCTTTCAACGGCCTGAACAAGGTGAACCTGGGTACTCCGAATCGATTCGTCAACACGGCGCAGTTTGGCACAATCACCGAGCCCGCATCCCCTGGCAGGCAGATCCAGCTCAGCGCCCGCTTCTCATTTTGAGCCCGATCGTGAGTACCGTCGCCCCACACATCGTGCATGGGGTCGAAAAGAGTGATGCTTCCGGAGAAGAATCTGAAAACGCCCGTGCCGCTTCGGGTGAATCGTGTTCGCGCGAATTGAAGAGACTCTACAGCGTCTGCCAGAGCATGGTGGAGAACTTCGCGCCCTTAAGGTTCGCTTCCATCTGAGGCCAGACCCGCTGATGATCCTCGGTTCCGACCCAGGCCACCCGCTGTTCTTCCGTCTCGAAGCTGATCACCAGGAGATAGCGGGCGGCCGACTTCAGCAGCGACACCGAAACGAATCCCGGCTGGCGGCCGATCACCGGTTCGAAGACCTTGTGGAAGGTCTCGACCAGCGCGTCCTGTCGGGCGGGATCCACTTCCAGTTCGACGTGCAGCTGAATCGGGTTCATGGACTGCGATTTTACTATAATTTAAGGAGACTATGAGACTGAGTTGGATTTCGCTCGCGTTGCTCTGGCCCGCGGCTGCCGCTACCGTGGAATTCAACCGGGACATCCGCCCTCTGCTCTCCGACAAGTGCTACACCTGCCACGGTCCCGACAAGAATAATCGCAAGACGCCGCTGCGCTTCGACACCGAAGCGGGCGCCAAAGCCGATCTCGGCGGACACTTCGCCATCGTGCCCGGCGACCCTGCCGGGAGCGAGATGGTGAAGCGGATCACGGCGGAGAACAAGGGACTCCGCATGCCGCCGGTCTATTCCGGCGTCAAGCTGACCGAGCGCGAGATCGGATTGATCCGGGACTGGATCTCGCAGGGCGCCGTCTGGGAGAAGCACTGGTCGTTCATTCCGCCCAAGCGCCGCGAGCCGCCCGCCGTCAGCAAGCCGGCTTGGGTCCGCAATCCCATCGACGCCTTCATTCTGGCGCGGCTCGACCGCGAAGGCCTTCAGCCTTCACCAGAAGCGGATCGCGCCATGCTGGTCCGCCGCGTGACGCTCGATCTGACCGGGATTCCGCCCACGCCGGCCGAAATCGATGCCTTCGAACGGGACGGCGACTATGAAAAGCTGGTGGACCGGCTGCTCGCTTCCCCACGCTACGGCGAGCGTATGGCCGCGCGCTGGCTCGACGCCGCCCGATACGCCGACACGAACGGATACCAGACCGACGGCGAGCGCAGCATGTGGCGCTGGCGCGACTGGGTGATCGCCGCCTTCAACCGCAACATACGCTTCGACCAGTTCACCATCGAGCAGATCGCCGGCGACATGCTGCCCAACGCGACGCTCGATCAGAAGATCGCGTCGGGTTTCAACCGCAATCATCGCGGAAACGGCGAAGGCGGCATCGTGCCCGCGGAGTACGCCGTGGAGTACGTGGTGGACCGCGTGGATACCACCGCCACGGTCTGGCTCGGCCTCACGCTCGGCTGCGCCCGCTGCCACGACCACAAGTACGATCCCCTGGCGCAGAAGGAGTTCTACCAGTTCTTCGCCTACTTCAACAACGTGCCGGAGCGCGGTATGTCGTTCAAGTACGGCAATTCGCCGCCCTTCATCCAGGCGCCCACGCCGGCGCAGCAGGAGCATTTGCGGCAGCTGGACGAAAAGATCGCCGCCGCCGAATCGAAATTCGCCGGACTCGGCGCCGCCGGGGCGCAAAGGGAATGGGAGAAATCGGTGGCGGGCGGAGGGGAACTGCAGTGGCAGCTTCCCGACGACCTCGAATTCGAGCACGGCCTCGAGACCTTCGACGGCGGCAAGTTTTTCGACGCCGGCAAGAAAGCCGGCTTCGGCTTCTACGACAAGTTTACCCTGTCCGCCTGGATCAACCCGTCGGAGCCGAACGGCGCCATCGTGACCAAGACCGAAGACGTTCCGGAGGAGAAAGGCTACGGGCTCTACCTCAAGAACGGCAAGGTGGCGGCCGAAATGGCCAATCGCTGGCTCGATGACGGCGCGCGCATCGAGACCGAAGCCGCCGTCCCCCTCAACCGCTGGAGCCACGTGGCCCTGACCTATGACGGAACGCGCATGGCGGACGGGATCAGGATCTACATCAACGGCGAGTCGAAGAAGCTGAAAGTCGATCTCGACGTCCTGAACCAGACGTTCGCCTCGAAGGAGCCGCTGCGCATCGGCGGCGGCGGAGGGCCCCAGAAGCGGTTCCGGGGCCAGATCGACGGCGTCCGGATTTACAGGACCGCGCTCACACCCCTGCAAGCCGCCGTGCTGGCCACCCGCGATCCCGTCAACACGATTGCCGCCCTGGATCCGTCGAAGCGCTCCGAAGCGCAGTCCGGCAAGCTTCGCCTGTGCTTCCTCGACCGGTACGCGCCGGACGAGATCCGCCAGGCGTGGGCCGGGCTGAAAAAGGCGCGTCGCGAGCGGGAGCGGTTCTCCGACAGCCTCCCCACCGTGATGGTGATGCAGGAGCGGCCGCAGCCGCGCGAAACCTTCCTGCTGGTGCGCGGCGCGTACGATAAGCCCGGAGAGAAAGTGACCCGCGGCCTGCCCGCCGTCCTGCCGCCGCTGCCCGCCGGCGTCCCCAACGATCGCCTCGGCCTGGCGAAATGGCTGGTCAGCCCGTCCAATCCGCTTACCGCCCGCGTCTTCGTCAACCGCCTCTGGCAGATGTATTTCGGAGTGGGAATCGTGAAGACGGTGGAAGATTTCGGGTCCCAGGGCGAGTGGCCCACGAATCCCGAGCTGCTCGACTGGCTGGCCACCGAATTCATGCGTACGGGTTGGGATATCAAGGCGCTGGTCCGGACGATCGTCACCAGCTCGACCTACCGGCAGGCGTCCGCCGTCAGCCATGAAATGCAGCAGCGCGATCCGGAAAACCGCCTGCTGGCGCGCGGGCCTCGTTTTCGTCTGCCGGCGGAAATAGTCCGCGACCAGGCGCTGGCCATCTCGGGCCTGTTGGTCGAGAAACTGGGAGGGCCGTCCGTGAAGCCCTATCAGCCCGCCGGGTTGTGGAAGGAGCTTTCGGGAGACGACTACGAGCAGGACAAGGGCGAGAACCTCTATCGCCGCAGTCTCTACACTTTCTGGAAGCGGGCCGTGCCGCCCCCGTCGATGATGACTTTCGATTCGGCGGGGCGCGAGGCTTGCGTCGTGCGGGAGACGCGAACGAATACGCCTCTCCAGGCGCTCACGCTGATGAACGACGTCACCTATCTCGAAGCCGCGCGTGTGATGGCGCAGCGCATGATGACCGAAGGCGGCTCCACTCCGCCCGAACGGATCGCCTACGGATTCCGGCTGGCAACCGCGCGGGTTCCGTCGGCGAAGAAGGCCGAAGTGCTGCTCGGCAGCTACCGGCATTACCTCGATCAGTACCAGACCAATGTCGAGTCCGCCCGCAAATTGGTGCGGGCCGGTGAATCTCCGGTGAATGCGACACTGGACACAAGCGAGCTGGCGGCGTATACCACGGTGGCCAGCCTGATCCTCAACCTGGATGAAACGGTGACCAAAGAATGATGACGCGAAGGCATTTCTTCGAGCGAACCAGCGCGGGCCTCGGTTTGGCGGCGCTTACTTCCTTGTTCGATCAGGACCTGCGGGCCGAGGGCGCGATGCCGGGCCTGCCGCATTTCCCGCCGACCGCAAAGCGGGTCATCTACCTGTTTCAATCCGGCGCTCCTTCCCAGATGGAGCTGTTCGACTATAAGCCGAAGCTCAACGATCTGCGCGCCACCGAGCTGCCGGATTCGATCCGCCAGGGACAGCGGCTCACGGGAATGACGGCGGCGCAAACCAGCTTTCCGGTGGCCCCCAGCCTCTTCAAATTCGCGCAGCACGGCTCGTCGGGCGCGTGGGTCAGCGAGCTCATGCCGCACACCGCGAAAATCGTGGACAGGCTGTGCTTCATCAAGTCCATGCACACCGAGGCCATCAACCACGATCCGGCCGTGACTTTCTTCCAGACCGGCTTCCAGCTCGCCGGACGGCCCAGCATCGGCTCCTGGCTCTCCTACGGGCTCGGCAGCGAAAACAAGGACCTGCCCGCGTTCGTCGTGATGGTGTCCACCGGATCGAAATTCCCCGGGGATCAGCCGCTCTACGACAGGCTGTGGGGCAGCGGCTTCCTTCCGACGCGCTACCAGGGCGTGAAGTTCCGCTCCGTCGGCGACCCGGTGCTGCACCTCTCCAATCCCCAGGGCTTCGACGACGGCGCCCGCCGCCGTTTCGTCGAGGACCTCGGCAAGCTCGACCAGCTCAGCCTGGAAGAGTTCGGCGATCCGGAGATCGCGACCCGCATCACGCAGTACGAGATGGCTTACCGGATGCAGAAATCGGTCCCCGAGCTGACCGACTTCTCGAAAGAGCCGGAGAGCGTGTTCAAGCTCTACGGGCCGGAGTCGCGCAAGCCGGGCACTTTCGCCGCCAACTGTCTGCTGGCGCGCCGCCTCGCCGAGCGCGACGTGCGCTTTATCCAGCTCTTCCATCGCGGGTGGGACCACCACGTGAAGCTCCCCGAAAAAATCGTCGAGGCCTGCAAAGACACCGACCAGCCCTCCGCCGCCCTGATCCAGGATCTCGAGCAGCGCGGCTTGCTGAAGGACACGCTGGTGGTGTGGGGCGGCGAATTCGGCCGCACTGTGTACAGCCAGGGCAAGCTCACCGCCGATGACTACGGCCGAGATCATCACCCGCGCTGCTTCACCGTCTGGATGGCCGGCGGAGGCGTCAAAGCCGGCGTCACCCACGGCGAGACGGACGATTTCTGCTACAACATCGCCCGCGATCCGGTTCATGTGCACGACCTGCACGCCACCATCCTGCGCTGCCTCGGGATCGATCACACGAAACTCACGTTCAAGTTCCAGGGCCGCCACTTCCGGCTCACCGATGTGCATGGCACAGTGGTGAAGCAGGCGCTGGCATAGATGGTCCGTCGGCGGGACGTACTCAAAGCAGCGGCAGCGGCGCCCCTCGTGCTGCGGGCGCAGTCGCGTCCCCTCAATCTGCTGTTCATCATGTCGGATCAGCACCAGCGCGAAGCGTCCGGATGTTACGGCAGCACGGAAGTGCGCACGCCCAACATCGACCGGATCGCCAAGCGCGGCGCCCGCTTCGACCGCGTCTACTGCCAGGCGCCGGTGTGCGTGCCCTCGCGCGGGTCGATGGTGACCGGAGTCTATCCGCACACGCACGGCGCCAGGATCCTGAGCGACCCGCTGCCCGCCGGCGCCCGCACCATCGGCCACTTCTTCAAGGAGCGCGGCTACGTCACCGGCGCAATCGGCAAGATGCACTTCGTCGACGAGAACCTGCGCCATGGCTTCGATCACCGGCTGCACATCGGGGACTTCCAGAAGACGCTGACGGCTGAAGAGCGCCAGACGTTGAAGAAGGACCAGGGCGGAGCGGAGGGGACAGCCGGACGTCCGTCGAAGCTGGACGCGCGCTTCTTTCAGGATAATTATTACGCCGCCGAGACCGTGAAATTCCTGAGAGAGAACCGCGGCCGGCCGTTTTGCCTCTGGTCGTCGTTCCTCATGCCGCATACGCCGCTGGTCCCCATGCGGAAGTACTTCGACCTGTACGCGCAGGCGAAGCTCACGCTCCCCAGGCGTGACGCGCATGAGCTCGAGAAAGGCTTCCCCGGCCACCTGATCCGCGCCAGGGAACGCGGCTGGTACACCCAGACCGACGACGAGCTGCGCCGGTCCTTGGCCGGATACTACGGCAACATCAGCCAGATGGACGCCTGCGTGGGGCAGGTTTACGACACGCTGCGCGAGCTGGGGCTCGACCGCAATACGGTGGTGGTCTACACCTCCGACCACGGCGAAATGGCCGGAGCGCATCGCATGTGGACCAAGCACAACATGTTCGAGCAATCCGTGGCCGTGCCCCTCATCGTGAGCCTGCCGGACGGCGCGCTGGCCGGTGAGTCGCGCAAGCATCTGATCGAGCAGATCGACCTGTTTCCGACACTGGCCGAGTTGTGCGGCCACACGGCGCCGACGGGCTTGCCCGGGCGGAGCTTCAGTTCCCTGATGCGCAACCGCCGGCATCAGGGGCGCGAGTTCGCCTACTCGGAATATTACTTCTGCAGCAGCGTCTTCACCCGGGACGACCGCTACCTGGGCAAGCCGCCGATCCAGATGGTGCGAACCGATCAGTGGAAACTCAATTACCTGAGCTGGGATCGAAGCGAATTGTTCGACGTAGCCAGCGATCCGGGCGAGTTCCACAACCGTATCGACGACACCGCTTGCGCCGGCATCGCCAGGGAACTCACCGCGATTGCACGCCGCCTCGGATCGTCCTGATTTAGCCCCCGCGCCGAACACCGCGCCTGCCTTGCGGCTGCTTTACAGGTTGATCGCCACTCGACCATGCTTTATGCTGGTAGCAAGCACTAAGGGTTCTATTCAGGAGTCTTAATAATGAAGCTAACTCAGGTTTTGCTCGCCTTTTCACTTGCCGTAGTCTCTCTGAACGCCGCCGAACCGACCGGCGCCATTACCGGCTCGGTCACCGATCCCAGCGGCGCCGCTGTTTCCGGAGCCAAAGTTACGGCGACATCTCTGTCCACCGCGTTATCGCGCTCTACGACTACCGCCGTCGACGGAGGCTACCTCATACCGCTGCTTCCCGTGGGCGTTTATTCGGTCTCGGTGGAAGCCAACGGCTTCAAACGCGCCGAGCAGCGGGGTATCGAAGTGAAGACCGACGCCAGCGCATCGGCGCGGATCTCCCTGCAGATCGGCGCGCTCACCGAAGCTGTGAGCGTGGAAGCCGACGCGGAGATGGTCGAAACCCGATCGTCCACATTGACTCAGGTCGTCGGCCAGCGGAAAATCGTGGACCTTCCGCTGAACGGACGCAACGCGGCCACCCTGGTCCTGCTGGCGCCTGGAACGGCCGATCTGCACGCGGGAAACGCGCGCGGCAGCGGCGACGCCATTCAGGGAGGAAGCTACCCCGGCGCGCAGTCCATCACCTCCAGCGGCGCCCGCAGCGATGGCGTCAACTATCATCTCGACGGCGGCAGCAACATCGATCACTACACCAACGTGAACAATCCGTTCCCGAATCCGGACGCGCTCGAGGAGTTCAGCGTGCAGACCAACAATTACAGCGCCGAGTACGGACGGGCCTCCGGCGCCATCGTCAACGTGGTCACCAAATCCGGCACGAATCAGTTTCACGGCGATGTTTTCGAGTTCCTGCGGAACGGCAATCTGAACGCCCGGAACTTCTTCGCGCCGGTCCCCGACCCGCTGAAGCGGAACCAGTTCGGCGCCGCCGTCGGCGGACCCGTCGTCAAGGACAAGCTGTTCTTTTTCGGAACCTATCAGGGAACCCAGATTCGCAACGTTTCGGAGGGGAATACCGCCACCGTGCTCACCGCCGCGCAGCGCAACGGCGATTTCTCCAACCTCTCCCGGCAACTGGTGGATCCCGTCGGCAGGCAGCCGTTTCCGGGGAACCGGATTCCTGTAAGCCGCTTCGATCCGGTCACGGTCAAGTTGTTGCCGCTCATTCCCACGGCGACTTCGCCCGACGGCCTCATCTCCTTCTCCCGTCCCGTGAAAGAGCATGAAAACCAGTTCATGGGCCGCGTCGATTACAATCTTCACAACCAGCGTCTGTTCGGGCGATACTTTTACGCGAAGTATCCCAGGGACCCTGTATCGGGGGCGCAGAACCTGGTGCGTTCGGCGGGAGGTTTCGACTATTTCAATCAGAGCGCCTCGGTGGGCCACAATTTCAATTTTTCGCCGCGTTTGCTCAACAGCTTCGTCGCTTCCTGGAATTACAACGACGGCAACGCGCTGAGCGGCGCCCCCTTCAGCCTCCCCAGCATCGGGCTGCCCATCGCCAGCCAGACCCCGCCCGAGATTCGAGTGGAGGTGACCAGTTTCTTCACCATCAATACCGGCGCCCCGGGGCAGTTCCTGCGCGAGAATTATCATGTTTCCGACAGCGTCCACTGGATCACCGGCACGCACGAGATCTCCTTCGGCGGTGATTTTCTGCGGATGAAGGTCGATCTGCGCAATTCGTTCCGCCAGGGCGGTCGCTTCCGCTTCCGGGGAACCACCAACAGCGGCGACGCTCGGGCCGACTTCCTGGTGGGCTTCCTCGACCGCTTCCAGCAGGGCGGCGGAGAATACGCGGCGCGCCGCGGCAACCTGGGGAGCCTCTTCGTGAACGACAATTTCCGGATCTCGCGAAAACTGACGCTCACGCTCGGCCTGCGCTGGGATCCGTTCATTCCGTACAGCGATGAGCAGGGCCGCACGGAGTGCTTCCTCCCCGGATTGAAGTCCACGCGATTTCCGAACGCGCCCAGGGGCTATCTGTTCGCCGGCGATGCGGGCTGCCCTGACGGGGGAAGTGAATCGTCCTGGATGCAGCTTTCGCCCCGAGTCGGATTCGCTTACAACTTCGGCGCTCGCGGCAGGACCACGATCCGTGGAGGCTTCGGTCTGTTCTACCAGCCGCCGTTCGTCGAGGCCTATAACCAGATGGTGGACAGCGCCCCGTTCAGCCCGCAAATCCTGCGCAACCGCGTTCCTTTCTCGAACCCCTATACCGGCATTCAGAATCCGTTCCCGGCGCAGTTCGCGCCCACGCCGCCCCCCAAGGACGCGCCTTTCCAGCTGCCGCTGGTGGGAGTCTCCTATGCGCCCGACTGGAAACCGGCGCGGACGATGAGCTATAACCTGACGCTGGAGCGCCAGCTGCGGTCCGATGTGCTGGTTCGCGCAGCCTACGTCGGCTCCAAGGGAACCCACCTCGGGTTCAATAACGACGTGAACGCGCCGCGCATCTTCCCGGGATCTTCGAGTATCGAACCGGATGAGCGCCGGCCGTTCCGGGATTTTACCCTGGTGACTCAGAATACCTCCGGAGCCAACTCGATCTATAATTCGCTGCAGCTCTCGATGGAAAAGCGCTTCTCCCGCGGTTTCACGGTGGGGGCGAATTATACCTTCAGCCGCAGTCTGGACTGGACATCCTACCTGTCCGATCTCGATACCATCAACGTCATCAACCCGTTTGACGCCAATGCCTACCGGGGCGTCTCCGACTTCAATGTTCCGCACCGCTTCGTGTTGAATTATGTGTGGCAGCTTCCCTCGCCCGCGCATGGCCTGGCCCGCACGCTGCTTGGAGGCTGGGAGACTTCCGGCGTCTGGAACTGGCAGAGCGGCTTCCCGCTCGACATCGCTTCCGGCGACGACAACTCGGGCACCGCCATCGGCTTCGATCAGGCCGACGTGGTCTCCAAGCCCAGCTACACCAGCGGTTCCCGCGGCAATCGCATCGCCAAGTGGTTTTCCACCGAATCGTTCCGCAGCAACCAGCCAGGCACGTTCGGCACGGTCGGGCGTAACACTCTGATCGGTCCGGGCACCTTCAACGTGGATTTCTCGGCCATCAAGAACTTCGCGTTCACGGAGCGGTACAGGCTCCAGTACAGGGCCGAGTTTTTCAACCTGTTCAACCACCCGCTGTTGAACAATCCCAGTACGACGGTGAACAGCAGCCAGTTCGGCCGGATCACCAGCGCGCGGGACCCGCGCATCATCCAGATGGCGCTGAAACTGTACTTCTGATAGCAAGGTTGTCGGGGGCGCGCCGCGGCTTGTTTGAGGCGAATGCCCCTGACCCTGATAACCAGCCGCTCCTAGCGCTCCAGCATCCCGGCTTGCGCGGCCGCGGCCTGAGATTCCGCCAGCCGGACCGGCGCCAGACGGAGATACTCGGTGGTCCGGCGCTTGCGCTCGAAATCGCCATAGGCGCGCAGCACCTGCTCCACGGAGAGGTTCATCACGCGCGCCACTTCGCCGATGGGAACGCTGTTTTCCATTGCCCACCACAGCAGATCCATCGTTTCAAATGGCAGCCGGAAGAAGAATTCCTCCTGAGTGGCGGGCGCGCTGTAGGTGTCCGTAGTCGGCGTGCGGCGCCGGATTCCCTCCGGCACTCCGAGGTGCTCCGCCAGTTGATACACCTGCGTCTTGTATAGATGTTCGATCAGCTTGACGTCAACGCCCCCATCGCCGTATTTGACGAAAAAGCCCTGGTCGTGCTCGTTCTTATTGGCCGTTCCGGCTACCGCGTAGTGGTTCACCTCCGCGTGGTAATAGAGCATCGCCATCCGAATCCGCTGTTTGAAGTTGGAGGCGCCGGCAATCTCCAGGAACTCGGCAGTCGGCAAAGGCTTCGTTTCCATGGCGCCGGTGGGTCCGATGATCGTCAGCGAGAACACGTTCAGAGTGTCTTCGTCGAGCAGCTTCGCAGGCAGGGTGATTTTCGACTTGTAGCCCAGGGCGGCGTCGTATCCGGGAAAAAGCCGCGCGATCGCCTCGTCCCTGCGGCGGTAGCATCCGACCCCTTCGAGAGCCGCGGTCAGATTCTCCCTCACCGGCTCCACGCCATAGTGGGCGGCCAGCTCGAACCCCAGAGCTTCACTCTCGGGGCTGGACTCCTTTTCCGGCAGGAGGATGGCCTTCACCCGGTCCCGCCCCACCGCGCGAACGCAAAGAGCCAGCGATACAGCCGAATCCACGCCTCCGCTCACGCCCACCACGAAGCCGTTCCGCCGCAATTGTTTTCGCAGCGTCTCGCGCGCGAGGGAAGCGATTCGGTCGGACTCCGCGGCCGCATCGATCTTGAGGGATTCTTTCGTGAATATCATATTGACCTCGCGTTGTATCTCGCCGTGGCGCGCCCCGGACCGCAGAGCTTGAGATCGTCTTCCGTTTCAGAAACCGGCCGATCCGCCCTGAAGCGGGACACGAAGTGATGGTGCGCCAGTTGCGTCGACAGAATCCCGGCCAGGGCCATGTCGTCGGTTTCCCCGATGTGCGCTCCGCTTTTCACTCTCTCGACGAGCTTCCCCACCGCCGCGGCATTGAAGAATCCGGTCGAGCGCAGTGTTTCCGGCGCCAGCATCTCTGCTACGTATTCCAGCCGTGAGCGGCCAAAGAAGCTGCGATGGATGGGAGCGCGATAAGGACGCTTCGGCCGCGTCCACACTTCCGGCGGCAGCAGCTCGCGGCCCAACTGCCGGAGGAGGCGCTTGTCCTTGAGCCCCTGGAGCTTCAGAGCCGATGGCAGGCGCCCGCAGAATTCCACCACGCGGTAGTCCAGGAAAGGAAGCCGGGTTTCGATGGAATGAGCCATGCCCACGCGGTCGCCTTGCGACGAAAGCAGATATCCGGAAAGGAATAACTTGCTCTCCAGATACTGTGCGCGCTGCAGCGGCCCCCAGCCGCCAAAACAGCGGGGCAGCCAGGAAGTCAGGTCGCTGCCGGGGGTGTCGCCGTCGATTGCGTTCAACACGTCCTTCGAGAAAAATCGTCTCGTGCGCGCGTTGTTACGCCAGCGGACCAGGTGAGAATAGCAGGGCGAATCCGTTTCGAGCAGGTTCGAGCCGAAGAAGGCGGTCACGAAGACCGGATTGGCGGAAGCCAGGGTGGCGATATCCGGGTAGAGGCGCCACAACAGCCGCCAACGGACCTCGGATTCCGGCTGTCTTGCCCAGAAGCGGCGGACGGCGGCCTCCTTGAATATGTCATAGCCCCCCAGAATCTCGTCTGCCCCTTCCCCGCTCAGCACAACCTTGAAACCGGAATCGCGCGTCAGCTTTGAAAGCAGGAACATCGGAGCCGGCGCGGTGCGCATGATCGGCGTTTCCGTATGCCAGATCACGTCGGGAAAAACGCGTCCGATTTCTTCGTGCGTGACGAACGCCACTTCGTGCCGTCCGCCGATCAGGCGCGACATCCGGAGCTGGAACGAACTCTCGTCGAATTCCGGATCGTCGAACGCGATCGAAAAGGTGGTAAGGGGATTGGTTGTTCGAGTCGCGATGATACGCGCGATCACCGAAGAATCAAGTCCGCCGCTCAGGTAAGCGCCGACCGGAACGTCAGCCCGCAGACGGATTCGAGTCGCGTCCACGAGCAGCTCCCTGAACTCGTCCAGATAGTCACTCGGTTTTCCAGCATTGCGGAAGCTGGTTTCGGGCTCGGTCGGATAAGCGAAATCCCAATACTGCGTGATCTTCGACTGCCCGCCGGACCATTCGAGGTAGTGCCCCGGTGGGATCTCCCGAATGCCGCGGAACACCGTCCTGCCTGGAAGCGAGTTCCAGTAGATGAACACCTGATCCACCACGGCCGGGTCCAGTTGCGCCGTCACCCTCGGGTGCCGAAGCAGCGCCTTGATTTCCGAGGCGAACAACAACGCGCCGTTCACCTCCGTATAAAACAGGGGACGGATACCGATTCGGTCGCGCCCGAGGAACAGCTTGCCCTTCCGTGCGTCCCAGATGGCAAAGGCGAACTGGCCGTTCAACCGTTCGAGGCAATCGGCGCCGAACTCCTCGTACATGTGGAGAAGAGCCTCGGTGTCGCTGTTGGTCCTGAACCGGTGGCCCCTGCGCTCCAGTTCCGGCCGGAGTTCGACGAAGTTGAAGATCTCCCCGTTAAATACGATCCATAGCGACCCATCCTCGTTGCAGATCGGCTGCTGGCCCGTGCTGAGATCGATGATGCTGAGGCGGGCGCTGCCCAGGCACGCGCCGGGGTCTTCGTAGATTCCGAACTGGTCTGGGCCGCGGTGGCGGATCATCCCCAACATGCCGCGGACGTGGGTACCCTTGTCTTCTCCCGAACCTACGATTCCAGCAATCCCGCACATTCGCGCAGTCCTTGTTTGTAAGTCTTTCCCGAACTGGTCTTCGGAAGCTCTTCTCGAAACTCGACATATTTGGGAATCATGAAATCCTCCAGATGCGCCTTGCAGTGCGCCAGCACGGCGGACTTGGTCACCCGCTCCGTGTCGGCGACCAGTACCGCTTTGATGGCCTCGCCAAGAAGAGGATCCGGTACTCCTACAACCGCGGCCTCGATGACCCCTGGAAGCGTACAGAGAACGTTTTCGATCTCCCGGGGCGACGCCTTCTCCCCGCGGGTCTTGATGATGTCGTCCTTGCGGCCGACAAAGTACATATAGCCGTCCTGATCCATTCGAAACAAGTCCCCCGTGTAGCACACCCGCTCTCCCGGGAGCGGTCCCGGGCGAAAGCGCGCCGCCGTCGCTTCGGGCGCTTGCCAGTATCCCCGCATCACATGCCGTCCCCGTACGACCAGCTCTCCAATTTCGTCCGGCCCCAGTCTCCGTCCATCCGGACCCTCGATCCAGACCTCGGTGCCGGGAATCGCGATGCCCACCGAACCCGGTCGCCGGTCCAATTGATCGGGCGGAAGATAAAGCGCCCGCTTCGTCTCCGTCAGGCCGTACATCGAATAAATCTGTACCCACGGCAGGCGGGACTGCAGCTGCCGGATATGGGCTGGCGGAAGAGCCGCCGCCGCATTGGTCACGTACCGGAGACTCGACAAGTCGAACCCGCTGAGATCGATTTGCAAAAGCGTGGCGAAAATGGTCGGCACGCCGGCGAAGCCCGTCACCCGCTCTTCGGCGATCCGTTGCAGGATGCCCGCCGGAAAAGCAAATGAGCTTTCGAGAACCAGCGTTCCGCCTGCCAGAAACGCCATGAACACCTGGTACAGGCCGTAGCCGAAAGATAACGGCAGCACGTTGAGGAGCACGTCCTCGGGTCTGTTTTCCAGATAGGTGGTTACCGAGCCGCACACGAACACAACATTGCTGTGGTCGCACATCACCCCTTTGGGTTCGGCCGTACTGCCGGATGTGTACACCAGGCAAGCCAGGTCCAGGTCCGTTGCGGTCACCTTTGGACGCGTGTCGGGAAAGCGATTCAGGATAGTTTCGAAGCCAATTGTAAAGCGGTCGTCACAGCCGGGCTGCTCGTCTGCCCCTCCGTCGGTCACGATCCATTTGAGCCACGGATTGGCTTCCCGTAATTTCCCGATCGTCTTTGGACCGGCGCTCTGCCCGCTCATGAACAGCCCGGAAGCCTGACAGTCTCCCAGAACATGGGAGAGCTTGTCGAACTTCATCGAGCGGTTCAAAAAGACGAAGGTTGCCCCCGCTTTGAGAATGGCGAAAATCGCAATGACCGCCTCGACGCTGTTCGGCAGCAGAATGGCGACGCGGTCGCCTCGACGGATGCTGTGCGCAAGAAGACCATTGGCCAGCCGGTTGGCCATCGAGTCCAAGTCGGCGTAAGTCAGCCTTCGGCCGCCACAGACCAGGGCTACTTTGTCCGGGCGCCGCAGACGGCTGTTCTGCAAGATGTCCTGGACGAGCACGGTCGTATTAATCGTCCGCCTGCGTTCGTGAAACCAGTTTGCCGCGGATAAAAGAGACAAGGTTATTCACTGAATCGAAATTCTGCAGCGTCACCTCTTTCGTATCCACTTTGATCGAGAATGCCGATTCGACAAAAGATACCAGGCTCATGACGCCCGTAGAGTCCAGGAGACCCTGGCGGATGAAAGACGTATCGTTGCTGTACTCGAAGCCGTCCTCTACGTATAGTACGTTCTCTGTGAGATATTGCCGGATTCTCTCTTCCAGCGTTGTTGCGGAGTCAATCGCGAACAGACTCGTTCCCCCCTGCTGGTCGTGCTCGTCCAATTGGATGAGGCTCTTCCAGTTACGCATTAACGGACCTCCGAAGCCGCGACAAGTTAGGTTGTTCCGGTGATCGCTTAACACTGCCAGACGCCACCATTTTCGCCGGGTGCAATTTGACGACCCTTTCGTGAAAACTCTGAGTAGCATGGGTATCGCGCCGCAATATTGGATTTGCCGATTGTTGTCGAACCATTTCACGGGGACTCGGGATCATGCCGCAGGATTAATTGCAAAAATTGCGGAGGGTCTCCAATTACGCATGAGGTTTACGCGGACAACACGGCGCCACAAACCGGGAAACCCCAAACCCGTGAGCCGCGGGATCGGTAATAAGCGCTGCGCGGCTACAAAGGAGAAAATCGACTCTTAAGGAAGCCAAGCTCCTCGCACTGGCGGCCCTGAATGGATGGCTGCGACGTCCAGCCTGGCGCGGTTATCGGCTGCGAAGCCAGCGGTCTATTCAGACCAGCGGTCTATTCAGAAGAGGCGTGACAAAGCATGCAGTCGTCACTCTTTGACGCACCGAACGGAAAAAGCTCTCGGCTTCTCACCGCCGTTTTGACGGTGGAGAGCCAGGCCGCCTTGACCGAAGTTGTAGTACCATCCGTTGGCCGAATCGATTTCCGATCCGGTCCAATAGAATCCGTGGGCTTCCAATCTCGCGTACTGGCCGTCCTCGGAGCGGCCGCCGCCGAGCAACGCATGAAAACCCGCGCTGCCTCCGGCCACGAGCGCCTTGTATGCCGCTTTACCCTTGTCCTCCGAATCCTCGCTGACGCCGCCATAGGCCTTCGCCATCTGCCGCCATTCATTGTCCGTTGGCAATCGCCATCCGTCTCCCAGGGATATACACGCTCGGGGCGCCGACTCCCACGTATACAAACGCCCATACCGGCGGCAATTCTGTTCCGCGCCTTCGTAGCAATAGGATGGCATGATCCTGACGTCCAGGTTGCGTGTCATCCACTGTTTACCGTCCGCCATCCGCTTGGAGGGATACTTCGTGCCGGACGCTTTCCGGTCTTGCGCTGAAAGCCGCTCCAATGAGGGACTAACACACCAGAACGTCACACTCAGCGCGATGGATACGGCAAAAACTCGAATCGGCCTGCTCTTGATCCTGGTCATGCATGGCTCCACCGCATCCGAATCATTCTACTGCGACGACTGCACTTCTAACCATCGGAGCTATCGGTGACCCACAGATTTTCTCCGCCCAGGCTGCTTTTAGCGCTATTTCCCTCCCGGTCGACTGCGCTACCAAGGAGCGCCGACCGTACCACCGTGACCCTTTCGGCCGGCCTGTGTAAGGGGTTTCTTCGAAGTGTCGCCAGAATGCAGCGGCGCTGACGAGCTGTAGCGGTGGCCCGGGTCAGCCGGTGTATCCGCGAGACGGAACCGACCCCAAGCTGTTCCAGGCCTGCAGGGTTAGTCGGCAGATCCGCCGCGGACCGCCCCCCACTGCAAGGCGCCGCGCCCGTACGCATCGATTTTGCGGCGGCTGATCCCGGCCCGGGCTCGGGGGATACTAGGTTCGTGGGCCTGAAAATCGAGTTTTTGGCCAAAATTGACCACGCCCGGCGCCGCATGCACTCTATAGCCGCCCGGCTATGGAAGCAGACCACGGATAGCCGTGATTATGACCGGCAAACCGTGGCCGTGATGGAACGTGTGCTTCGCGCGACTTCGAACTGTCTCGATATTGGCGCGTCCGGTGGCGAGCTACTGAAGCATATGGTTCGGCTCGCACCCCGCGGAACCCACTTCGCCTTTGAGCCACTGCCGGATTTTTACCGCACCCTCGTGAAGAGATTTCCGGATGTCCGCGTCCATAACGTGGCGCTCAGCGACACCACTGAAGAGTCCACCCCTTTCCAACGCGTTGTCAGCAATCCAGCTTACAGCGGGCTTAGACGCCGGAGATACGACCGACCTGAAGAGCGCGTCGAAGAAATCGTGGTCCGAACCGCACGGCTCGATGAACTTGTTCCCCCGAACCTGCATATTCATTTCGTCAAGATCGACGTGGAGGGAGGAGAATTCCAGGTCCTCCAAGGCGGCGTTGAAACCGTTCGCCGGAACCGGCCTTTCATCGTATTCGAGTTCGGCATTGGCGCCGCGGACTGGTATGGAATCCAGCCCGAAGACATGTACCGCCTGCTTTCGG
>DATJFH010000127.1:0-5704 GCA_035495815.1 Bryobacteraceae bacterium | reverse complement strand
GTGGTCGACGCCGCTTAACGCGGGCGGCGGAGGAGGCGGCGGTCGAGGCGGGGGTCAGGGCGCAGCCGGTGGCGGTCGCGGTCAGGGAGCGGCCGGAGCAGCCGGCGGTGCGGCTGCTGCGCCGGCCCCGCAGCCGTCCGGGCCGTTCCCGGTGGATCCCGCACAGGGCGTCCGAATTGCGCCTCCGGCTGTCGCGCCGAATCCTGCTCCGGCTCCTCCTGCGGCGGGCGCGCCGGCGGGTCAGCCAAACAAAGGCTTCATCGCCTTCGAGCCCATGGTGGCCATCACGGATGCGCTCAACCTGGCGCACAAGGGCGTCTACAAGGATCTCCAAAGCATTCCACCCGGCGGTTCGTGGGAAGAGAGCTTCTGGGTGACGACGAAGGGCTATTAGTTGATAGTCAATAGTCGATAGTCAAAAGTCTCTAGTCACTTCGGGTACGTTCGCCAGGCCATGTTCGTACACGGTGCCAGATTCATGGTGCCTACTGCCTCGGATTCCGCCACCATCCTGCCGGACATGCTGTTCCCGTCGGTTCCGGTAAACGCGAACTCGCCGTGGGCAACGCTTGGGGCAGAGGGAATCAAGAGCGACACCTTTTCGCCACCGGCGCCCCAGCACGTTGCTTGGACCAGGGTGTTGCCTTCAATCGTGAAGTCTAATGTTCGATCGGACCCATCAAACGAAGCTGCCTGCCAGGATCCATTGAAATCGAAAGAATCCGGCGAGACATACCTGAAGGCCCCGGGCAGCAGCGCCTGTGTGCCATCCGGGTTGGTCACGGTGAGATCAACAGTTCCAGCGGCGTGAGCCGGACTTTCCAGGAACATGGTGTTGAGAAGACGGCCGTCGAAGCGTGTGCTCACCCTGACTCCATCGAAGCTCACCGTAGCACCGGATCGGAACCCCGTGCCGACAATCCTCAGTTGTGAGGATCCCCCGGTGGATCCAACCACGGGGGAGATAGCAGTCACTGCTAGTCCCGTCACCGGCCCAGGGATAGGCGAAGGCAGGATTGGTGAGGGCGCGAGTGGGTCGACGAATGGGTTCTGTTGCGGGTGCGCGCCGCAACCCGCGGCAATTCCCTGAAACAGGACGAGCATGAGGAGTCTTGTTCGACGGTTCATCAGCATGTGCTTCCCCTATCCAGGAAGCGGGAAATCGATCCTGAAGCTTGAAAGGGCGAAAAGGCCTAAACTGGATGGCATTCCCGGCCATCCCACCCAGGTCACCGGACTGCTCCAGAAATGGGGGCAGGGCGACGAGGCCGCCCTCGAGCGGCTGATCCCGCTCGTACACGGAGAGCTCCATCGGATTGCCAAACGACACATCGCGCACGAGCGCGCGGATCACAGCCTGCAGGCGACTGCACTGGTCAATGAGGCCTACCTCCGCCTGGTGGATGCGCATGACGTGGCGTGGCACGACCGGGCGCACTTCCTGGCGGTGTCAGCGCGCGTCATGCGCCACATTCTTGTGGACCACGCCCGCGCCCGCCGCTATCAGAAGCGCGGCGGCGACGCACAGCGGGTGACGTTTGACGAAGGCCTTCCCGTCACCAGCGAGCCAGGTCCGGACCTGGTGGCGCTGGACGAGGCGCTTCAGGCCCTCGCGAAGTTCGACGAGCGGAAGAGCCGCGTGATCGAGATGCGATTTTTCGGCGGATTGACGGTGGAGGAAACCGCCTCCGTGCTCAAGGTCTCGCCGGCAACCGTGATGGGGGACTGGCGCCTCGCGAAAGCGTGGCTGAAACGCGAGATGCGAGGCGATTCCGCACATGACGCCTGAGCGCTGGAAGCAGATCGAAGATTTGTACAACGCGGCACGCGCCACGCCGCCGGCCGAGCGCGCCGCGTTTCTGGCGGGAGCGTGTCCGGACGACGAGGCGATGCGCCGAAATGTCGAGTCGCTGCTTGAAGAGTCGGATGCCCTCGATGATTTCCTGGAGCAGCCCGTGGCCGCCATTCCGGCCGGGCTGATTTCCGATATCCCGGCGCCCTTGGGAGACCCGAGAGAAATGACCGGTGCATCCCTCGGCGGCTACCAGCTGCGAGCCCTGCTCGGCGCCGGAGGAATGGGGGAAGTGTACCTTGCCCTCGACTCCTCGCTGGGACGCGACGTCGCCATCAAGATCTTGCCGCATGCGTTTACGAGCGATCCCCAACGCCTGGCGCGCTTCGAGCGCGAGGCCCGGATGCTCGCGTCGCTGAACCATCCCGGTATCTGCGCTATTTACGGCTTCGAAGAGGCGGACGAGATCCGGTTCCTGATTCTCGAGCTGGTGCACGGCGAGACGCTGGCGGAGAGATTGGCTCGGAGCTCAGGGCTCAAGGCCCAGGGACTATCGGTAGCGGACACGCTGGCGATTGCTCGACAGATCGCGGAGGCGCTGGAGGCGGCGCACGAGCGGGGCATCGTCCATCGTGATCTCAAACCGGCGAATATCAAGATCACGTCGGAAGGCGCGGTGAAGGTACTCGATTTCGGGCTCGCGAAGGCGACCGAGGAGTCGGCCGTGGCGAGCGGTGACACGGCCGACGGCATCATCCTTGGAACGGCCGCGTATATGAGCCCCGAGCAGGCGCGGGGCAAAGCCACCGACAAGCGCACTGACATCTGGGCGTTCGGCTGTGTCCTTTACGAAATGCTGACTGGGCGCGTCGCCTTCGCGGGTGAAACGGTGTCTGACACGCTCGGGAAAATTCTGGAGCGCGAGCCGGACTGGACAGCGCTCCCTGCGTCCACGCCGCCGGCCATCCGCCGGCTCCTGCTTCGGTGCCTCGCGAAAGATCCGAAACAGCGCTTGCGCGACATCGGCGAGGCCCGAATCGAGATCGACGCTATCAACAGCGACCCGGGACCGGCCGGCGCGGCCGCAATCGCGCCGGTGCCTTCGGCTTCCGCGAGGACGCGCGCCACCGCGTGGCTGCCCTGGCTCGCGATCGCCGCGCTCGTGGTGGCTGTAGGAGTGTGGCAGACCCGCCGCCCCATGGATGCGCCCGAGAAACCGACCGCCTCCGCGAACTCGCTCTTCCTGGACGGTGACCCGCTTGCCAACGCGACGTTTACACCCATCACCAATTGGGAAGGCAGCAAGGAGGACGCCGCGATTTCCCCGGATGGACGGTTCGTGGCCTTCATGGCGGATCGGGACGGTCCCTTCCACGCGTTTCTGGCTCAGGTGGGTTCTGAACGACTTCGCAACCTCACGCCGGGCATGGCCGATCAACGGAATGCCGGGCCCACCAGAAGCGTGGGATTCTCGGCGGATGGATCGGACATCTGGATCAACGGCACCAACGGCCGCCGTCTGCGGCTTCTGTCTCTGCTGGACAACGAATCGCGCGTGTTTCTCAGCGAGCACGCCGTCAACGTCGCGTGGTCGCGAGACGGCAAACGACTCGCGTATTTCACATTTGATGAAGGCGATCCTCTCGTGGTCGCGGACGGCACCGGCGGCAACCCCCGCCAGATCCTGATAAGTGAGAAAGGAGACCACAACCACTTTCCAGCCTGGTCGGCCGATGGACAGTGGATTTACTACGTGCACGGCAGGATCAAGCCGGAAGCCGAGGTTGATATCTGGCGCATTCCCTCATCCGGAGTCGGAAAAGGGGAACGACTGATCCAACTCAATACGGACGTGCGCTACCTGACTCCGATCGACGCGCGCACGCTGCTTTACCGTGCGCCTGCGGAGGACAGATCGGGGCCATGGCTCTGGGCACTCGACCTGGAGCGGAGAGTCACGCATCGCGTGAACGCCGGTCCCTATCGGTACCTGTCGGTGGCAGCCAGCGCCGACGGTCACCGGCTGGTGGCCACAGTGGCGAAATCGTCGGCCGCCTTGTGGAGTGTTCCCATTCTTGATGGCAATCGCGTGGCCGATGAACAGGATGTCAAACCCCACGATGCGGTAAACACCAGGGCTCTGGCGCCGAGGTTCGCCGGGACGTCGCTGTTCTATTTGTCATCCAGCGGCGGCGCTGGAGACGGACTGTGGCGCCTGCAGGACGGCAAGTCGGCTGAAATATGGAAGGGCTCCAACGGGATGCTGGTGGAGCCGCCTGCCATTTCGCCGGACGGAAAACGGGTGGCTGTGGCGCTCACAACGCACGGGAAAATGCATCTTACTCTCGTGTCCGCGGACGGCGCCGATCATGACTCCCTCGCGGAGGCCGTTGAGATCAAAGGTGGCTCCGCGTGGTCGCCGGACGGGAAGTGGATTGTCACCGGCGGCAACGATGCCCAGGGGGCTGGTCTGTTCAAGATCCCAGTGGCCGGTGGTCAGGCGGTCCGCCTGGTGAATGGTCCGGCCTTCGATCCTGTGTGGTCGCCCACCCAAGACGTGATCGTGTATACCGGCGAGCAAATGGCAAGAGCACCGCTGATGGCCGTACGTTCGGATGGCAGGCCACTGAAATTTCCCGCGATTCGTGTGCCCTTCGGTGGCGGCGGTCGGGCCCGCTTTCTTCCCAACGGCAAGCTCCTGTACGTGCAAGGACACCCGGTCGGCGCGCTGGAGTTCTGGCTGCTGGACCTGGCCACAGGCAAGAGCCGCCAGCTTGCGAAGCTGCAAAACCCTGCGACATCGTTCGCGTTCGACGTCACACCCGACGGCAGTCATATCGTCTTCGACCGCGTTCGGGAGAATGCCGATATCGTCCTGATCGATCTGCCGAAAAACTAGCGCGCGCTCCCTCGGTCGAGCTGAAAGTTCAGGCGAGTGTCGCCGCTCAGAGGCAGTTTTCGTGAGATTTTCCCGTAGCCGGCCTTGCTCACCACGAGGTCAGACGTTCCGTCTATCAATCCATTGATTCTGTACGAGCCGTTCTGGTCGGTGGTGGCCCCTTGCCACCCGGCTGGGACACCCACGTACACTCCCACCCCTTCAACCGGCGCTTCTCCGGCCGGCGTCATTTCGGTGACGACGCCAGACAGCGTGGGTGTTCCAGGTGGAAACAGCGCGGTCTGCGCTACATTCAGCGCGCTGTCGGCCACTTCGACGTCCACCAGAGTTCCAGGATTGCTGTGACCGTAGTCGACGGTCAGGTAGGCTCTGCGCTGGCCATCCCGGGTGCCGAACCGAATCGAGAAGACACAGAGCTCGTCGCAGATCTTGCCGCTGATGAAATACGTCGGCGGCCCCCAGTACGAGCTGTCGCGATCGACCAGATATCCATGAAGGTGCGTGCCGTCCGCCATCCAGATCAGATCCCCGCCGTAGGTAAACCGCACGATCCGTTCGTGTGCATCGTACACGTCTGAGGTGGAAAACCCGCTGGGTTCGCGGAAGACGACGAGCGCGTTCGGATCCACCGGCGTGGCAATGACCGGTGGCGCGGAAGAAACTGCAACCGTTGAAGAACCTGTCGGTGGCGAGGAGACGGAGGGGGCCGAGGGGGACTGCGGAAGGGAGGCGGAACCCCCGCAACCGGCCAGCCACGCCGTGAACGTCAAAAGGACCAGAAGAAGAGCCTGAGGTCTGATGTTTGTCACTGCGCGTTCCCTCCCATTTGTATAAGCGGGAACGCGCAGTGAAAGCTTGAAACTCTGCCTATGGTGCAGCGTGAGCATTCACGATCGAACACAAGAAGTAGGAGCCAGTGTCGACTTCCCGCGCAACACCGGCGGCAATCGCGGCGTCCACCTGTGCCTCCGATGTCATCGGAAGCCGAGCGGCGAAGGCCGCCTGGGTGGCCG
>DATJFH010000126.1:0-35776 GCA_035495815.1 Bryobacteraceae bacterium | reverse complement strand
ACGAGTTCCTGACACTCGCAGCTTACGAATACGTCTAGCGAAGGTCAGTCCGCAGCCAGTTTTGGCGTGATCAGCCAGCACAGAACGCCGCGCGGCTGGGCTCCGAAACGATCGGCGTCGACCCGGCCCAGGCTCGCTTTCTTCACGTCGAGATCCAGTCCCGGGCAGCCGAGCAGGTACGCGTAGACCGAGCCTAACAGCGGTTCGTGTCCCACCAGCATCAACTGCGGCTCGCTGCGGTGCTCGCGGATCGTATCCCAGACGGCTTCGGGCGACGAGTCCGGGGTGAGCGAGCGGCTCTCGACCAGCGTCCCCTCGCCGCGCAGGACTTCCTTGGCCACGTCCGCCGTCTGCCTCGCCCGGCGGTAGGGACTGGTGACAATTACCGAAGGTTTGACCTCCGCCTCCCGCGCTCGGCGCAGCACCGTTTGCAGCTTCTTTACGCCTTCCGGGGTCAGGGCGCGGTCGGCGTCCCGCATGCCGGGTAGCGGATCCTCCGCGATACCGTGCCTCAAGATGTAGATCTCCATCCGGTAGCTGGCTCGTCCCTATTCTGGCATACTGAACAGTTGCTCGGCGCCGCTCAATCTCTCGCATTCGGCTCGGCGGTGACCATTCTTTTCTCTATCGCCGCCTCGCAGATCCTGATGGCGGTGGCGCTGGCCGCTCTGCTCCTTTCCGGGACGCCGCTGCGCCTGCCCCGGATCTGGATACCGCTGGGACTGTTCCTGCTGGTGACGCTGGTTTCACTCGCCTTCTCCGGAGATATCGCCGCGGGCCTGCCGCAGGTGCGCAAAATGTACGTCTACTCGATGCTGCTGCTCGTCTGCTCGCTGTTCCGCGGCATGCGGATGGTGCGCTGGCTGTTTCTGGCATGGGCGGGCGTGGGCGCGCTGGTGGCGGCGCGCGGCCTGGCGCAGTTCGCCGGAAAAGTTTCCGAGGCCGCGGCCCTGGGCCGCCGGTTTTACGATTATTACGAACCCGAGCGCATCACCGGCTTCATGAGCCACTGGATGACGTTCGGCGGCGAAGAGATGTTCGTCCTGCTGATGCTTCTGGCCTACCTCTTCTGGTCGCCCGCTGCCCGCCGGCGCGGTCTGTGGTTTTCGCTCCTGTGCCTGGCCGCGCTGTGCGCCGGACTGCTGCTGGGTTTCACCCGCAGCATCTGGCTGGCGACCGCTGTGGCCTCTCTCTACCTGGTCTGGTTCTGGAAACGGCCGCTGGTGGCGGCCGCCCCCCTTGCCCTTCTGATCGGCTTCTTCCTTGCTCCGGACTCGCTGCGCGCCCGCGTGTCTTCCATCTCCAAGGCGGGCGACTACCAGTTCCGGCTGGTCACCTGGCGCACCGGGCTGCGCATGATCGAGGCGCACCCGCTGCTCGGGCTGGGCCCTGAACAGGTCAGCATTCAGTTCCAACGGTACCTGCCGCCCGACGCGCCGCGTCCACTGCCCTCCGGCTGGTACGGGCACATGCACAACATCTACCTGCAGTACGCCGCCGAGCGCGGCGTCGCCGCCACCCTGATTCTGCTGTGGATGCTCCTCCTCATGATCTTCGATTTCGCGAAAGCGCTTCGCCATCTGCCCCCCGGCCGTGACGACCGGCGCTTCGTGCTGCACGGCGCCATCGCCGTCATCATCGCGTTGATGGTCGCCGGATTTTTCGAGCACAACCTGGGCGACAGCGAAATCCTGACCATGTTCCTCGTCGTGGCCGGTTGCGGCTACGTGGCGGCGGAAAAGGAGCCGGATGTCGCCTGATTCCCTGAGAGACAAGGAACTCCTGCTGGTAGGAGGAACAGGCGGGCTGGGAGGAGCCTCGACACGCCTGCTGGCGTCGGAAGGCGCCCGGCTGGTCGTGAGCTACAAAAGCCGTGAAGAGCGCGCCCGGGAATTCGAAGCTTTCGGACGGTTGATGCAGGCCGACATCACAAAAGCCGGAGACCGCGCACGGCTGCTCGACACGTCGCCGGACCTGTACGGGTTGGTGGTGTTCGCGGGCGATCCGGCCCGTGCGAAAACGCCGGCAGATATGGACGCCGCCGCCCGCTGGTCCATGGAAGTGAATTATCTGGGCCCCGTCCTGCTGGCCCGCGAGGCTGCGGAGCGCATGCGTGCCCGCCGGACTCAGGGAGCGATCGTCCTGTTCTCCACCATGCAGGCCGTGGCCCTGTTCCCCGGGTCAACGGCCTACGCGGCGGCGAAATCAGCGCTGCTGCACGCCGCCAGAATCCTGGCAAAGGAGTGCCGCGGGTCGGCGGATATTCGGGTCAACGTGATCGTTCCGGGCGTGATGGCGGCGGGAATGGCCGAGGCCAGCATTGCCTCCGGCAAGTACGACTCCTACCGCGAGCAGGGCGTGATCCCCCGTTTCGGGCGGCCGGACGACATTGCCAGAGTGGTGCGCCTGCTTCTCGAACCGGATAGCTATATCACGGGACAATCGCTGACGATTGACGGCGGCCTCACTCTGTAGAATTGGTGTGCGTCCCGTTCTGGGCGGGGGGCTGCTGTTTGCGCTGCTCCCAATACCTCTTCATCCGCTCCGCGGCTGCCCTCCGGGCTTCGCCGTTCCAGGACCGCCGTCCGCGGGGCTTCGGCTCCCTGGAGCCTCTCTGCTCCAGCGCGGCGATGGCCCGGTCCAGCCGGTCCCTTTCCGCCCGTAATTCCAGAATTGCTTTGTAAATATCCATCAGCGAACTAAAAATGGCCAGTGTTTCACTAAATGATAACCGTACTTCGTGATCGCGAAGTATATCAAACCGCCGGCCGCCGCCGCCACTACGGCGAGTACGTAGAACGCTTTGAGCCAGGGGAACCGCTTTCCTTCGCGGCTGAGCGTCAGCAGGTAGCTGGCGAAGATGCCGACGTAGAACAGCATCACCATCGGCACCGCGAACAGCATCATGTTGAAGACGTCCGGCGTCGGCGTCACGATCGCCGCCAGAATCACGATCACCAGGATTGCGTACCGGCTCTGCGTGATCAGGAATCCGGGCGAGACAATCCGCAGCAGCGTGAGGAAGAAGATCACCACCGGCATCTCGAACACCAGCGACACGCCGAGCATCACGTCGACGAACAGGTCGAAGTAATGCGTCATCGAGATGAACGGGGTGACGTTGATATTCAGGCCGATGCCCAGCAGGAATTCCAGGGCGAAGCGGAAAACCACGAAGTAGGCGAAGAATCCGCCGGAAATGAAAAGGCCCGCCGTGCAGATCACGAACGGGGCTGCGAAACGCCGCTCTTTCTTATACAAGCCCGGGGCGATGAATCCCCAGATCTGGTAAATGATCCAGGGCGACGCAATGAAGATCGCCGTCAGGATCGGCAGCTTGACCCAGATGATGTTGAACTGCTCCATCGGGTCGATCGCGATCAGCCGCGGCGGATTGACGCCCAGATGGCGCAAGGCCGTCTCGGCCGGATTCTGCACGAACAGCCACAGCTTGTCGCTGAAAAAGATGCTCGTCAGGAAGGCGACGCCGGCGCCCATCAGCATTCGAATCAGGCGCGTTCGTAGCTCTTCCAGATGGTCGAGGAAGGACATGCGCAGCATGCCGTCCTCTTCGTCGTCTTCCGGATCGGCTGGAGGCGGCGTGGTTGGCGGCGCTCCGCTCCCGCCGCTGTAGGGAACCGGCAGAGGCGCGGCCGGCTCGGGAGCCGTGACCTCCGTGCTTTGAACGCCGGCGTATGAGTACGGATCGTCGCTGCCGTATCCGTAGGGGTCGTCAGTGGTTTGCGAATAGCTTACCCGAGGCTCGGAGGCGGAAGACTGCGGCTCATCAGCCGCGGACCCCGCGCCTCCGTTTTTGGGCGAACTATCGGTGCCGGGAGTCTGAGCTCCCTTCGGATCCTCGGTTGATGCCATTTACAAATCGATGCTTAGCCTTGCACAGACGAGTGTTCCACACCGTTCCCGTTATGAGCCGGACTGGAGTGCGCCGGCGTGGCGGTTGGCGTGGAATGACCCTGGAGCGCCTCGACAAACAAGTTGCCGTCGACTTCCGGGTTGGCTGCTGTCAACTGAGCGCCCTCAGGTGCGGATGCGCTTGCGGTGGACGAATTGGTTGCGGTGGAATCGCCGTACTCGGAGCCATAGGCGCCCGAGTCATACGAAGAAGATTCGTAGTTGTACGTGTCGTAATTGAAGTTGCTGCTGATTTCCTTCGTGTGTGATTCTGTCTCCCGTTCCAGATTACTCATCTCCCGGTCGAACGTCGACTTCAGCTCGCTTGACGCTCGCCGGAATTCGGTCATGGCCTTTCCTAACGTCTTACCCAGCTCCGGAAGCTTCTTGGGTCCAAAAATGAGCAGGGCGAGCACGAAGATGAAGACCATTTCCTGCATACCGAGGGGGCCCATCTATACTCCTCCCGAAATGAAATACGGTTCCATCATAGCGCAGTCCCCCGACCGGGCGTCAACCGGGCCCTGCCCCCTCCTCCAGCACGCAAACGTCTCGCAAATTACGGTATTTCTCGCCGAAGTCGAGTCCATAGCCGACTACGAACTCGTCGGGGATCTTGAAACCGACGTAGGATACCTCCACGGGACGCAGGCGCCGCTCAGGTTTGTCGAGCAAGGCGGCGATCCGCACCGAGTGTGGCTTGCGCTGCCGGAGCACCTGCGTCAGGTAGCTCAACGTCACGCCGCTGTCCACGATATCTTCCACGATCAGAACATCGGCCCCTTCCACCGAATGATCGAGATCTTTCGTCACCTTCACTTCCCCGGAACTGGTTTTCCCCTTACCGTAGCTGGAGATACCCATGAACTCGACGAAAGCTTCGCGCGGGATGGCGCGGGCGAGGTCGGCCAGAAAGACAAACGCGCCTTTCAGAATGCAGACCAGATGGAGAGGGCCCGTCGGGTAATCGGCCGCGATCTGAGCGCCTAACTCTTTGACGCGGGTCCGGATCTGTTCCTCGGTCAGGAGAATACGGAGTGGCATAGTATGTTCGACTATTCTATTCCAGTTCAGGAAGGCATCTTGGTGGTGAAAGCGGCAGGAAACGGCAGGCGCAATAACGTGCCGTACCGCACGCTTTTCCCCACCGGGCGTCGCAACCGGCGACGTTCCGGCGACCGGCTTCTCTCCGGGCCGGCGCGCCGGGCACGATTCAAATCGTCAGAGGGTCCCGGGCGAACACGTACTCTTCGACAGGCGTGCCGCCGATGAGGTGCTCCTGAATAATGCGCTCGAGGACGGCGGGCGTAGCCGAGTGATACCAGATCCCGTCCGGATAAACTACCGCGATCGGCCCCTGTTCACAGACGCGCAGGCAGTTGGCTTTCGTCCGATAGACGCAGCCTTCGCCCGCCGTGAGGTTGAGTTCGGCCAGCCGCTTCTTGAGATAGTCCCAGGCGGGTCCGCTGACACTGGGCGGCGCGCACTTCGGCTTGGTCTGGTCCGCGCAGAGAAAGATGTGACGGCGAATCCTTCCGATGCCTAAGTTCTCCGCGATGCGGACCAGGTCTTCCTTCGATTCCGGCATGCTCTACCTGTCGAGTCCCAAATGCTTGCGAAACCAGTCCGCTGCGCCGTTCGAGCTGATCTCGAACGCCTCTCCGATGTACATTTCGAAGTGAGTGATGCCGGGCACTTCCAGATAATCCTTGGGCCCCGGCAGCAGCTCGTAAGAGGCGCGGGCGTTCTCGGTGTTGTTGATCAGCTCTTCCTTTTCAGCCACGATGAACTTCACGGGACGGGATCCGACCCATTTCAAGTAGCGAAACGGCCGGTACTCGGCCACCATCTGCTGCGTCTCCACGTCCACCATGCGGCGCGTGGAATAACCGGTCTCGTATTCTCCGCCCTGCCCGTTGCGCGCCCGCGAAATGGCGTCTTCGAGCATCGCGCCTTCGAGTTTGAGCGGACCCTCCGGAGCGTTCTTCCCGGCCACCGCCGGAACCTGCACGGAGACTGCCTTCACGCGCGAATCGAGCGCCGCCGCCACCAGCGCGTGTCCGCCGGCGAAGCTCGACCCCCAGACGCCGATCCGGTCGCGGTCCACCCCGGGCTCGCCCTGCAGGTAGGAGATCGCGTTGCGGTAATCCTCCACCATCTTGAGCGGCAGCAGCCGGGTCCGCTTGATCACGACGTCCGCCTTGGTGCGGATAAACCGCAGATCGTCGTTCCGGTTCACCGGTTCCGCCAGGCTGACAAAGCCTTCGCTCAAGCCCCAGCCGCGGTAATCGATCACCATGGCGACCAGCCCCCGTTCCGCGAAACGGGCGCCGTATTTCTCGATCGAAAAGTGCGTACCGGCCCACCCCTGTCCGAGTACGACACCCGGCGTGCGCGACTTTGCCGTGAATCCCTTCGGGAAAAATATCTTGGCGTAGCAGGCCACGCCGTCGCTGTAATAGGTAACCTCGCGGGCGGTGACGCCGGCGGCCATCCTGTAGCGCCAGTCCTCCGGGGTGAGCCCGCGCTTGATCGCCTTCTGCTGTGGCTGCGCCCCGGCAATGGAGGCGAGCAGCAGAACCGGGAGCATCGTCTTTAGAAAAAGCATCGTCACCTCCTTTCTAGGCTTTACGGCGCTGGCTCACTTACCGCGGTTCCCGCACGCGAGCCGCATCCGCGCCCTGCGGCAGAGTCTGACGAAACGCGATCACCTGGCGGATCCTTGATAGGTGATCCACATGGGCGAAACCCAGACGATCTCCCCGTCGCTCTGCTCGCCGCGAACGTAGTAATAGGATGTCTTGCCCGGGTCCGGTTTCGAATCGCGCCAGGTGAAGTCCACGTTGGCCTTGCCGGGCGAAGTCGAGTAGACGTATTGATTGTTCTTGATAACGTGCACTTTGGCGAACGGGGCCGTTCCAGTGAGCTTGACCCGGAACGAGGGCGCCGCAGAGGAGCTGAACGCGTCACCCATCATGTGGCCGCCGCTCGTGAACTCGGCCAGGATGTGGTCGGTCGCGCCGTAGACGTGTCGCTTTTTGAAGGCTTCGAGCGCGGCCTCCCGGGTTGCGTCCCTGGCCAGCAGGTTGCAATAGCTCATGTGCGTCGAGATGTGATCGGAGCTGGCCTGGAAGGAAAGCTTGTAGCCCATCTCCAGCGCCAGGTTGACGAAGCCCTTCGGACGCCAGCCGCCAATGGAATCCTTTTCATTGTTCGAGCGGGGCGCGCCTGGCATTTCATAATTCTGGCGCTCGCCCTGGTAAATCTCGACCACCGGCTCGGTGTCGGGATCGTTGTCGCGCCAATCCGTACCCATGTTCGTGCCGCTGGTGTGCGACGCCACGATTCCATTGAACTTTTTGAGATACCGATACAGCATCTGGGTATCAGGCGCTTTCACTACCGGCGTGTCCGACGTGCGCTGCAGGCGCGGCAGGGGACGAACCCCGCGCTGCGCGAAGATCACATTCCGATGGCCCTCCGGGTATTGCACGCTGCGCTCGTACTGGAACATGCTCACGAACTTGGGGCTGTTGAAGATATCCGTCAGCTTTTGCGAGATCCACCAGGTGTACTCGCGGCCGCCGCCATTGTCGTGATCGCAGCAGCCGACCCAGTCCATGTAGGAGGCGTCGAGCATGTAGCGGTACTGGTCGATGATCGAGCCGTCGTTTCCGCCGTCCATCGAGATCTCGCTGTGGCGGTGAAACTCGCCGCGGAGAATGCGCAGCGGGCCGCCGCCGGTCTTGAAGCGATAGTTGCGCATCATGCTCACCGTCTGCTGTTCGGCTTTGTCTCGCGAGTCCATGGCCGGGGCGGGAGGAGCCGGCGCGCCGGCTTTGAATGCGGCTGCTGCGGAGGCGGGCGGCAGACTCACGCGGGTCATGTACAGGTCGTTATTGTACGGATCCTTCGGTGTCTCCGGATCGGTGGAAGTTTTGATGCCCGGCATGTACGACATCGCGGTGAACTGCCTCCGCCCGTCAGATGAGTTGATCACCACCAGCTCGCCCGCCTTGGCGGCCACCAGCGCGGGGCGGTTGTCCAGCAGATTGTCCGAATGATGCAGATAGAGTGCGGGCGTCCACTCCGAACCGCTATAAGACGTCACTACCTCGGTGTAAACGGTCCCAATGCTGGTCCAGAAGAAGGGGTGCGGCGACCGGCTGGCCAGCCAGAGACGTCCGGAGGAATCGGCCGTGAGCCGCGGCATGGTGTTTCGCGGCGCGCGTTTGGTAGTGACCGGGCTGGGCGTGGGCCGGTTATTGCCGCGCTTCTTCCAGGCCTCCGGTTCGGCGACGCGCCATTCGGGAGCGCTGGTCTGCCGGCTCGAATCGTTGCTGGCGTCTTCGACCGTGCCGGGAAGGACGGAGCCGGGATCGGAGGATGGCTCGACCATGCGGCCGTCCTTGGTCAAGCCGCGCAAACGGATCGCGCGGCCGGCGTAAAGGGCGTAGCCGGTCGATTCGTCCGAACCGAAGTCTTTGCCCCAGCGCTCGTTGCCTTCCTCGTAGGCCACCCACAGCACGCCCGCGGGATCGTAGGTGATGGAGGGGTAGGCTTCGTATGTACCCGTTGCGGCGACCGGTGTTTCCTTTCCCCACGACGCCGGACTTGCCGCCGTGCGGACAAATACGTCGTAGCTGCCGTTGCGATAGGAGTCCCATGCGACGCTGACACGCCCGCCGGAATCGGCGGCAATCGCCGGGTTCCACTCGTTACCCGACGACGACGCGACGGTGACGGGCTTCGAAAAGGCGTCGCCGTTTTGAGTGGCCGCGAAAATCGCAGCCTTCCCGTTGCGCCAGCCCTGCCAGGCGACCCAGACTCTGCCCGAGGAATCGGTGCATGCGGCCGGATCGATGTCGGAGCCCGCGCTGGAAGAGATCCGCGCCGTCGCCCCCGGCTTTCCATTCTCCACTACCCGCGCGAAGAGGTCGAAATCGTTCTTTTCATTTGCCGACCAGAACACCCAGGGACGGCCCTTGCCGTCTACCGCGATAGCCGGCCGGTACAGGTCCCCGCCGGATGGTGTAATCGCGATCGGTTCGCCCCACACGCCGCCGGAAAACTTTCGCAGCAGAATCTGGTCGCCGCCCGGCTTGGCGGTCATGTTCTCAAAATTGTTGGCGAGGTTGCGGATGTTGTCGTGGTCGGGATGATGCTTGAATTCCAGATAGGCGAGCCAGATTGCGCCGCTCGAATCGGCGGCCGCGGCCGGGTAATCCTGCTCTTCCTTATCGCTCGAGATTCGCCAGGACGGCGGCACGCGGTCCGCCATCACCTTTCCATTGATGCCCGATTTGCGTTTGCCGAACGGAATTTCGCTCAGCTTGAACGCGAACGCTCCGCGCGGCGTGGCGACCTCGAGCGCCGTGTCTTCCGATTCACCCTCGAGCTGAACAACGACGCCGTTCGCATAGTAGGTGGCGGCAGCCGGGTTGGTCGCCGTACCGAAACGGCGCGTCACGTGCGTGGATATTTTCCAGCGGTTCCCGGGCTGCATGGCGTCGTCGCCGTCGAAGCGCCACGGCTCGACTGCCGTGATCTTCGCGCCGCGAGCCGTCACCCCGCCGCTCCAGTTGGTGGAGCTCGTGTCGTTTACGCCGAGCAGGATGCGCACCGCGACGGCCGCGTCCGCGGGGACGGCCGCCAGCAGCAGCGTGAGTGTCGGGATCAAAACGGTCGTGTTCATTCGTGGCTCCTTTGCCGTGTCGTGCGGCGGGACCCAACATTTTACTCCAGTACCCCGGGATGTGAGATCCAGCCGTGCCGCCGAGCCAGCGCAGGCCCGGCGCCTGCACAGCGTCTGTTGGTATCGGGGTCAAGAAAGCTCGGGCGATTTATAGCGTCAGTCCGATCCTGCGCAGTCCTTCGCGGAACATTCCGGTATTGACTCCCATCCCGACGCGAAAATGATCCGGCATTTCGAAGAACCGGCCCGGCGCCGCCGTTGTTTCGTGGTCATTCCGCAATTGATCGAGGAAGGCATCGGCATTCCCGCTCTTCAGCCGCAGAAACGAGGTGGTTCCGAAATCGGTTCGCGGCGCGGAAACTTCCGGATGCTTGTTCAGGAAGTCGCACAGCAGCGCACGGTCCGCCTCGACCACCCGGCGCGACCGCTCCCGGATCGGTTCCAGATGTGCGAACGCTGCTACACTCAGCGTCTCCGCCGGGTGAGCGGGAATCACGCCGAACAGGTCGTTCAGGCGCCACATCGCGCGCGCCAGGTCCGGCTGCGCCAGGATCCATCCGCACCTCAAGCCGCTCAAGCCGTAGATCTTGGTCAGGCTGCTGGTTACCACAAACTCCGGACCCAGATGGAAGGAAGTTCCCGGCGTGCCTTCGTAGACCGCGTCCAGATATACTTCGTCCACCAGGACTCGCGCCCCGACGCTGCGCGCCAGATCCCCAGTCTCGCGCAAAGCTGCCTCCGGCGCGAGAGCGCTGCTGGGGTTGTGCAGATTCGTGAGCACGATCAGCTTCGTCCTGGGCGAGAGCGCCCGGCGAATCGCCGCCGGGTCGAGCGCGTAACCGCTCTCTTCGCTCCTCTCGAACCGCCTCACATCGGCGCACAGGAACCGGGCCGTGGAGACCAGCAGCTCGTACGCCGGACGCTCGATCAGCGCTTCGTCGCCCGGTTCGAGCAGGGCTGCCATCGCCAGGTGATTCGCCATCGATGTGCCCGCCGCCGTCACTACGCAGTCCGGATCGACGCCTTGTTTCGCCCCGATTGCGCGCTTCAGCGGGGCGTATCCATAGGCGCTGTCGCTGTTGAGCTCGAGCCGGCCGTTGAACGGAATCTCTGACAACGGAAAGGCGCCCACTCCGCTGGTGGCCAGGTTGAACTTCGCCCGGCTGCTTGTTCGGGCCCAGTACATGTAATCGGAGTGCCGATGCCTCATGAAATGTTTTGCCGCCGCCAGTATAAATATACGGGAATTCCCGCCGCCAGAATGCCGAGTCCAGTCAAGCTGTCGGCCGGATGACTGGCGATCGTGGCCGCGACAATGCCCGCGCAGGCCAGCGCGAACAGAACGGTTGTGTAAGGATGTCCCGGCGCGGGGTAAACAGCGCCTTCCACCCCTGCGTTTCTCCTCCGCAGCACAATCAGGGCGGCCGCGGTGAGGCCGAAGGCAATGAAATCCACCGATACCACGTAATTCAGAATCTGCTCGTAGCGCCCGGAGAGCGCGATGACCGTCGCGGTGGCGCCTTGCAGTAGAATGGCCGCCACCGGCGCGCCCGTCCTCTTCGAAAGCGAACCGACGCTCCGAAAGAAGAGGCCGTCGCAAGCCATGGCGTAATACACGCGCGGCGCCGTCAGGATCCCGTTGCTGAGGAATC
This sequence comes from Bryobacteraceae bacterium, assembly GCA_035495815.1. Taxonomy (GTDB): domain Bacteria; phylum Acidobacteriota; class Terriglobia; order Bryobacterales; family Bryobacteraceae; genus DATJFH01. The sequence continues at coordinate 24,517 of DATJFH010000126.1, read as the reverse complement.
CGAAGGTCGAGATGGCGATTCCCACGGCGATCCAATAGGCGCCCTGCTCCCCGAGCGCGGCGCGCATCACCGCCGATGCCGGCGTCCTGGTTTGCGCCAGACCCTCCGGTCCCAGCACTCGCACACAGACGAAGTTCACCGCCACATAAAGCAGAACCACCCCGCTCACGCCGGTTATCAGCCCGCGCGACAGGTCGCGTTTCGGATCGCGCATCTCGGCCGCAACGAAACTGGCCGTCTGCCATCCGCCGTAGGCGAAAGCGACCGGGGTCATGGCGGCCCCCATCGCGCCGATCAGCCCCCACGAGATCGGCTCCGCTGCAGCCGCCGCCGGATGTATTTCGCCGCCCAGCCACAGTCCCGCGGCCACCATCGCCAGGATCGCTGCCGTTTTCAGCAGCATGAAAGCGCTCTGCACGTTGCTGCCGGCCCTTGCGCCCAGGCAATTCACCGCGGTCAGACCCAGCAGCGCAGCCGAGGCGATCGCGCCCTCCGCCGCCGCCACACCGGTAATCTCGCGAAAATACCTGGCGAAGGTCACCGCCACCGCCGCCATCCCGCCGGTCTGGATCACCAGCAGCAGCACCCATCCGTAGAGGAAGGCCACTGCGGGATGGAACGCCTCCCGCAGATACAGGTATTGCCCGCCCGCTCCAGGCAGCCGCGTCGCCAACTCCGCCCAGATGAAGGCCCCCATCATCGCCAGCGCGCCCCCGGCCAGCCAGGCGCCCAGAATCAGCGCCGTCGTGTGGACGTGCAACGCGACCACATAGGGGTTGATGAAAATTCCGGATCCGACGATGCCGCCCATCACGATCATCGTGGCGTCGAACAGGCCGAGCTGCCGTCGCGGTTTACTCGGATCCAAGGGCGAAGCTCATGTCTACTCGGCCGCGCAGGTGAAATTCGCGGCTTCGTCCGTGCTTCCGGTTCCGGTGTATTTGGCCACCTGCGGATACGGGCATAACGGCCGTGTGCGGTCCGCTTTTCCGCCCGCCATATGGGACGCCTCGATCCGGTCCGGCGCCTTCCCGTGCTCCACCCACTGTTCGAGCGCCTTCAGCGCGTCGAACGTATTCGGTCCGGGACCGCCCGCGCAGTGACCCATACCCGGCGCCATGAAGAGCCTTATCGAGTTTTCCACTTTGGCCGCTCCGCCCATCTTGCCGACGACGCTGTTGTAGTAGTTCACGCTGTTCATCGGGGCGATGAGCTGATCGTTCCAGCCGTGGTAGAGAATGAGCTTTCCGCCGCGCCCGGCGAATTTCTTCAGGTCCGGATCGGTGGCGTTGATCGTTCCATTATCGATCTTGTCGGCGAGCGCCAGGTCTTTGTCGAAGTCCAGCGTTCGCCAATCCCAGTTGGTGTTTTTGAACACCACGTACTTGAAATGGTCGTCGGGAATCGGGAACGGTTTCGGCCCGCCGGCGAGGGCCCCCCAGCCCAGTTCACTGCCCTTCGCCAATCCGGGGAAGATTTCTTTCCCCGTGGAAGGGCTTCTGGCAGGGCCGTAAATCTTGCGGGCCGCCTCCACCTGCCCCGCGGTGAGGCAGGAAGGCGCATCTTCACCCTTGCAGAGCAGGACCTTCGGATCGAAGCCGCACCTGGCCGGATTCTCGAGCAATCCGTCGCTGACGCCATCCAGCGCGTCGCAGGCCTCCAGCGCCGCTTTGTTGATCAGCGGGTACTTGGCGGGCGGAATGTAGCTGGCCGGGTCCTTCAGGGTGGCGTGGCCGATCCACAGAGCGCCCGTCATCAGGTGCGTCCAGTAGTTCGCGGGCGCTCCGGCGACAATGCCGTTGAAATCCCCGGGATACTTCTGCGCTTCCTTCAGACCCTGCTTGCCGCCCGAAGAGCAGCCCACCCAGTAGGAAAACTTCGGCCCGGCGCCGTAAAAAGCGGCCACGACCGCTTTCGCCTGGACGGTCATCTCATGCACCGCGCGATATCCGAAATCGATCAGCTTCTCCGGGTGGCCCAGGGCAAAACTGCCGCTGCCGCCGGAATGTCCGGTGTCGGTGCTGGCGGTAGCGTAACCTCGCTGCAGCGCCCTGGCCAGCGCCCCGTAAACAATCGACCCGGACCAGCCTCCGTTGCCGACCGCCTGGAATTTTCCGTTCCACCCAGCCTCCGGCAGCCAGACTTCAATCTTGATGTCGGAATCCGAAGTAGGCGCGATGGTGGCCCCCACACGGCAGAAAGCAGGCAGGCTCTCGTAAGGCGCGGGACCCTGCGCGCCAGGACCTCCCGGAGGCGCGGTGAATTGACCGGCCGGCGTTATTTGCGCCATGGTGATGGTGGTGTGCGGTAATCTGAGGTCCTTCAAACTCTCGCAGGAAGAGCCGGCGGCTTGCGCCGGAATAGACGAGGCTGCGGCCAGGACCGCCGCGGATAACGAAACGGCTCTCTTCATACCATCTCCTTCTGCCCTTCACGCGGGCTGCGCCGGGAAGCACCAGTATATTCCGTGCAGGCCTCCGTCGCACCGCGCCGTGCGCTGAAGGAGAATGAGGAATGGCGATGACCCGTAGAGAATGGCTCTCCGCAGCGCCGGCGTCGTGGACCGCCTTGCATGCCGCGGCCCAACCGGATTTTCAGCGCATCGACACGCACGTGCACGTCCACTGGCACGCGCCGCCGCTGATCGCCGCCATGGAAAAATCAGGCTGGCGGGGTTTGAGCATTTGCGATTCGCGCGAGATGGACGACGAACCCTCGGTTCTCGACCAGATGACATTGGGTACGCAGTCGGCCGTGCGCCGTTCCGAGGGGCGGCTGGCCTGGGCCGCCACATTCGATCCGCGGGGATTCGAGAGCCCAGACTTTGCCGAGCGCACGATCGAGAGCCTGCGGCAGGCCTTCGCAAAAGGCGCCGCCGGGGTGAAGATCTGGAAGAACATCGGCATGGGCGTGAAGTCCAAATCGGGCCAATACCTGCTGCCGGACAATCCCGTTCTCACGCCGGTTTACGCGGCGATCGAGCGGGCCGGGAAAACGCTGCTGGCGCATCTGGCCGATCCGGACGCGGCTTGGGGGACCCTTGACCCCGGCGATCCGGAGAGCGCCTACTTCCGGAGTCATCCGGAATGGCACATGCGCGGACGCCGCGGCGCGCCTTCGAAAGAACAGATTCTGGCGGCGCGGGACCGCGTCCTTGCCCGTCATCCCAGGCTCCGCGTGATCGGCTGCCATTTCGGCAGCAGCGAAGGGAATCTGGACCGGGTCGCCAAATGGCTGGATCGGTACCCTAACTTCGTGGTGGACATGGCGGCCCGCGTGCGCTACCTCGCCCGCGAAAAACGGGAAACCGCGCAGGCGTTCCTGCGGAATTATTCGGATCGAGTCCTTTACGCGACCGATTTTCAACTGCGGGACGGCGACCACGAGGCAGCGGCGAAATCGTTTCTCTTGACGCATGACAGCGAGTGGGACTTCTTATCGCGGCAGGACACCCTGCAGTTTCGCGGACAGGAAGTTCGCGGGCTGGGTCTTCCCGATGGCGTGCTGCGCAGGATTTTCCACGACAACGCGGTTCGCTGGCTGCCGGGCGCGTGGTGATTGCGGTTTAAGCCAGCGGGACGAAATTCGCGTCGGACCAGCCGGCGGGCATCGCTACCAGCGCGTAGGTTTGCGGCAGGAACCAGCTCAGATAGCGCATCGCCGCGTCGAGATTTGTCCGGTCGCCGTGGTATTGCTCGAGCGTCAGATTCAACATCAGGTTTCGCGACGGATTCAGGCGCGGGTCGTCGAGCAGCGCCACCTTTGGATCGGGATGCCGATAGACCCCGCGCATGTAATCGCCGATCACCTTTCGCGCGCGCTGAGGCAGGTAGGCTTCGCTGGGCGCGGCCACCAGCGCCTGCGTCTGCCCCGCCGCCGGCTTCCCGGCGCGCGCCCCTTCCTGCCGCGCTGCCGGCTCGCCTTCGAAATCGCCGTACAAACTGTAGGAAAGCAGGTTGCCGTAGGTGAATACCCATTCCGGTCCGGCCGACTTGTCTGACCCGCCGAAAATTACCGCGCCCAGGCCGTTATCGAGCAGGAAATCGAGCACGTGCGTGAGGCAGAACGGCGTCACCGGGCCGGGATCGGGTATCGCCATTTCAAAATAGGGAAAAGTATCCGGCCCGCGGCTCACCTGCGGATCGAAGCTTCGAAGCGTGGCGTCCGGGACGGCCGCATAAAAGCGCGCCCGCCAGCTGTCGTCTCTGTTCTCCCTGGGTGTTTGGAACAGCTCGGCCAGGACCTGCGTCTGCGACAGATCGAACTTCGGCATGCCTACCAAGTTAGCCGAATCAGGGACACGCCGTGCCGGGGAAGATCGAAACGGACGCGCGTCTGGCCGTCCTGTGGGCTGATGTAACGGGGCGATCCGAACATCTGCAGTTGTCCCGACCGCTCCAGCTCCTTGTACTGGGCGGGTTGCGGCGCCTGCGGAGATCCCAGCTTCTTCCAGACTTCGTAGGAATTGCTGTACTCATGATCGACGCGATAGTGCTGCAGCAGAATTCTGCCCGCAGGCAGTCCGGACAGGCGGAGATCGATCGCGGCCGCCGCAGCGGGCTTGCCCGAATCGTGATAGTTCGACAACAGCACGGCTACTGAACGTGCGCCGGCGCTGGCCAGCGCGTGAATGTCCGGCCGGTCCTTTACACCGGAGGCAACCATCGCCTCGAGGGGAGCGGCCGACGGGTTGGACACAGCCAGCCGGTCGCCCGTCATCATGCCCAGCATGCGGAATACGTTCAGCACAGGCTTGTCCACGCCGTTGGTCGCCAGGTCGCGAAATCCGTCGAAGTAAGGTTGGTCCTCGAATTCGAACGCCCAGGTCACCGCACCTTTTAGATTCACTCCATATTTGGCCGCCAGATCGAGGTGGCGCGGCATCACTGCCGCCGTGTAGCTCGAATACATGACGCCGTTGCGATAGGCGTTCTGCGGATAGACGCGGGAGGAGCAGCCCGCACAGCCCTCCGGGTCGGACTCTCCGATCATCACCGGACGGCCCTTCAGTTCGGGAAAGGACGCGATGATCTCGAATCCCTTTGCCAGGCTGCGCAGCTGGTTTTCGATCCCCATCACCACTACGCCATCGACGAACTTCGGACTGCCCTTCGCGTGAAACAGGATGTGATCGAGCGGGGAACCCGTCTTCCCGGTGGCGTAGTTCTTGCCGTGCAGCACGTGCTCGAGGAAGCCTCGCAGGTACTTCGCGGCGCGCTCGTTAGCCGGACCTGTTGTGTCCGGACCGCCGATGCGCGCCTCCGGCAGCGCACGCTTTACCCCATCCGCGGCATAGTCGTATAACTTGTGGAATTCCTCCGGTGTTCCCTGCCAGTAGCCTCCGTCCGGCTCGTTCCAGACCTCCCAAAGCCAGGACTCCACTTCCGCCTTTCCGAATTTCTGAACGCAGTGCCGCACCCACTGGTAAACCAGCTCTCCCCATTTCGAGTAGTCCTTCGGCGGATGAGCCCAGCCGGTGAAGATGTCGCTGTACTTGTCGCCCGGCTTCCAATAATGCCGGTAGGGCTCCGGCTTCACGGAAAGCGCCTGCGGCATGAAGCCGATCTGGACCAGCGGCTTCATTTTCCGTTCAATGTACGTGTCGAAGATGCGGTCCACCACCGTCCAGTCATAGACGGGCTTGCCGGCGCTGTCTTCGGTGTAGGCGTTGGTCGAGCCCCACTTCAGCGCGGCCACGCCGTCGCCGGTTACCAGCAGGCTGTGGACTCGCACGTACACCGGGACGGGACTGAGCGCGGCGATCTCCGACAGCAGCTTCCTGCCGTCCTTCATGTAGGTGTAGTTCGGCTCGTCGTATCCGAAGAAGCTCCAGATGGGCGTCAGGGAACCGAGCTTCTTCCCGGCGTCCACGTGAATGTCGACGGCCTGCGCGCTCGAAATTCCGCAAGCTACGAGCAGCGGAAGAAAACATCTGCGATTCGCCATGACAGAAATAGTATTTCAGGTCGCCTGGCCGATGTCATGGCGTGGTTGCCGCGCCATTGGGCGGGACGAACTATCCCCGTCCGCCCCCTGAATTACCTCCGCACATAAGCCACAATATAAGGATATGAAGCCGCTTGCTTGGACCGCACTCTTCACACTGACCTCCGTAATAGCCGTTGGCGCGGACAGCAAGCCGACCGCCGCCGATGCCAAAGCCTTCCTCGATGCCGCGGAGGAGAAGCTGCTCACTTTGTCTGTCGAATCCGGCCGCGCCGACTGGGTCAAGAATACTTACATCACGGACGACACCGAATTCCTCGCCGCCAAGGCCGATGAGCGGGCGATCGCCGCCACAGTCGATCTGGTGAAGCAGTCCAAGCGCTTCGACGGCCTGAAGCTGCCCGACGATCTGGCTCGCAAGATGAAGCTGCTCCGTCTGTCGCTGACGGTGGCCACGCCGTCCGATCCCAAGGAAGGCGCCGAGCTGACCCGCATCATCGCCGGCATGGAAGGGGCCTACGGGAAGGGTAAATATTGTCTGGGCGAGCACTGTTACGATCTCACCGAGCTCTCGAAAATCATGGCCAACAGCCGCAACGTAAAAGAGCTGCGCGAAAGCTGGGTCGGCTGGCACGCGGTCGCGCCGCCCCTGCGGACGCCCTTCCAGCGCTACGTGGCGCTGGCTAACAAGGGCGCCCGGGAGCTGGGCTTCGCCGATACCGGCGCCATGTGGCGCTCGAAATACGACATGTCGCCGCAGGCTTTCTCCCAGGAGGTGGACAAGCTGTGGGGCCAGGTCCGGCCGCTCTACCTCTCGCTCCATGCCTACGTGCGAAGCAGGCTGCGCGAGAAGTACGGCGCCAGCGTCGTTGCCGCCGACGGTCCCATCCCCGCCGATTTATTGGGCAATATGTGGGCCCAGGAGTGGGAGAACATCTACCCGCTGGTGGCGCCGAAGGACGCCGGCCCCACCTTCGATCTGACCGCGATTCTCAAAGAGCGCGACACGGATCCCAAACAGATGGTCCGCTATGGAGAGAAGTTCTTCACATCGCTCGGCTTCGCGCCGCTGCCGCCGACCTTCTGGGAGCGCTCTCTTTTCGTCAAGCCGCGCGACCGCGAGGTAGTCTGCCATGCCAGCGCCTGGGACGTGGACGCCCGGGAAGACCTGCGGATCAAAATGTGTATCGACATCAACAGCGAGGATTTCACCACCATCCACCACGAGCTCGGCCACAACTTCTATCAGCGCGCCTACAACAAGCAGCCGTTCCTTTTCCGCGACAGCGCCAACGACGGCTTTCACGAGGCCGTCGGCGATACCATAGCGCTCTCGGTGACGCCGGAATACCTGGTCCGCATCGGGCTGCTGAAATCGGCCCCGGATCCTTCGAAGGACGTCGGGCTGCTGCTGCGCACCGCGCTCGAGAAGATTGCCTTCCTGCCGTTCGGCCTGCTCATCGACCAGTGGCGGTGGAAGGTCTTCTCCGGCGAGATCCCGCCCGAGAAGTATAACGAGACCTGGTGGCAGCTCCGCCTGAAATACCAGGGCATCGCCCCGCCGATTTCCCGCAGTGAGAGCAACTTCGATCCCGGCGCGAAATATCATGTGGCGGCCAATGTGCCGTACACGCGCTATTTCATGGCGTTTATTCTCCAGTTTCAATTTCATCGGGCTCTGGCGCAGGCAGCCGGTTGCAGCGGGCCGTTGAACCGCTGTTCGATTTACGACAACAAGGAGGCGGGCAGGCGCCTTGAAGCGATGCTGGCCATGGGACAAAGCCGCCCCTGGCCGGACGCGCTCCAGGCGCTGACCGGCAAGCGGGAAATGGACGCCACGGCGATCCTCGATTATTTCGCGCCTCTCAAAAAATGGCTCGACGAGCAGAATCAGGGCAATAAGGTGGGATGGTGAAGATGACTTACACAGGAATTTTATGGACGGTAGTGTGCGCGTCCCTTTTGATCGCCGCCGACGAGAAAAAGCCCGAACCCAAGTACGAGATGACCACGTACATCATGGGCCTGCTCAAGAGGGGGCCGAACTCCAGCTCCGCGGTCAGCGAAGAATCGAAGCGCCTGCAGGAAGGGCACATGGCCAATATCCGCAAGATGGGCGCCAGCGGAAAGCTGGTGGTAGCCGGCCCCTTCGCCGACAACGGGGATCTGCGGGGAATCTTTATTTTCCAGAACACCACGATGGATGAGGCGAAGGCCATGGTCGCCGAAGATCCGGCCGTGAAAGCCGGCCGCCTGGTGGTCGAATTCCACCCCTGGTTCGCGGCCGCCGGACTCCGTGTGAACCCTCCCAAGGAGTGAGCCGCCGGCCGGTCTGGCGCCAACTGCCCGCTGCGGTAATCAATAAGGCCGCTTGCCGATCCAGTTGCCGGGTGGGTCGTAGTTGCAAACCCAGACTTCGCGGCCACCGCCGCGCGCCACGGCGCAGCCTGCTTCTTTAGTGTCGCCCCAGACAATTTGAGTGTAGTGCCCGCACACACCGCTGCATTTGTTCGCACGGTAATCGTAATTGCGGGATTCCCCGGCCCAGGAGCTCACCACCTGTGCGGACGTTGCCGACATCCCTGTAATTTCGAACAGGTTCTCCCCGTAAGTCGAGTTCGGGCGGTGAACGAATTGCTTGCGGGCAAGGAGGGTGTCGGCCCACTCCTGCGCTCGTGCGGCCAGCCGGTCGGACCAGCCCAGCGGCGCCCTTCCGACCCGCCCCCGCACGGAGTTGTGGGCGGCGATCATCTCGCGCGCGAGGGACGGCTGCGGATTCGCCGGTCGTCCCTCGCTGATGAACCCGGCCGCGCCGGCGATCAGAAGCCAGACCGCGTATCGCATCGATGGATCGAGCTACCGGTTGTACCGCTGAGGCTGATTCGGATCGTTGTATTGCTGCGGTTGCTGTTGCTGTTGCTGTTGCGGATACGGCTGCTGGTTCGCCGGCGGGTACTGCTGCTGGCTGGAATCGCAATTCGGATCCGGGACCCAGTTACCGCTCTGATCGTAGTAGCCCTCGGCGCAGGCTTGCGGCGGCGCGGCGGGCTGCGGCGGCGGTCCGTAGGCATATCCGGGATCGTAGGCGTAACCGGGATCGTAAGCATATCCGGGATCGTAAACGTAGCCGGGGTCATACGCGTATCCGTACGGCGCGCCCAAGCCCAGATAAACGCCGCCGCGGTAGTACCCGCGATAACCGGGACGCACGTACGACCGCGGAGCGATGTAGCCGCGGCCGTAATAGCTGGGGCCCCTCGAGTATCCGCGAGGGCTAACGTAGCTTTGTCCCCGGTAGTGGCCGCCGGAATAACCGCTTCCGCCGGAATATCCGCGCGGAGCATAGGAGCGGCTGCTGCCGGAATAGCTCTGGCCCCTCTGGATGCTGCCTCCGGACGATCTTCCGGATGAGCTGCCGCGTCCGCCCCCGGAGTGGCCGTGATCCCGGGCCAGGGCCGGTAGCGACGCGGTGAACAGCGTGCCCACCACGAAAGCCGTCGATGCAAGTCTTTGGAACATTCGAGTCCCCCTTTTCCTTACACCCCGGTAGACGTGTTTGGACACCCGCAGGGTTCTCAGCCTTTCGATTGTGAAGGATAAATAATGCTGACCCGGTTTGCCGGGGCCGCCTACTGCTCGTGCACGTCCTCGAGGTAGGTGTAGCCGTTCAGCCCCTCTTCGTAGAACTTCAGCAGCCGGCCCGACTCCTCGTACCCGATACGGCCTTCGCGCAAAGCGGTCTCGACGTCTCGCCGCAGCAGCGTCACCAGGTTCTCGGCGTTGAACTGGACGTACTTCAGCACTTCCCGCACCGAGTCTCCCTTGATCACGGCTTCCAGGATCACTTCGTCGGTGTCGCTGGTGCGGACGTGCACGGCGTTCGTGTCGCCGAACAGGTTGTGCAGATCTCCCAGAATCTCCTGATAGGCGCCGACCAGGAATGCCCCCAGATAGTAGTTCTCACCCGTGTAAGGATGCAGGGCGAGCGTCCGCTTCACGTCGCGGCGGTCGATGAACTGATCGACCTTTCCATCCGAGTCGCAGGTGATGTCGCCCAGCACCGCGTGGCGTGTCGGCTGTTCGTCCAGGCGGTGAATCGGCATCACCGGGAACAGCTGCTTGATGGCCCAACTGTCGGGCATGCTCTGGAACAGCGAAAAGTTACAGAAGTAGGTGTCGGAAAGCAGCGCATCCAATCCTTCCAGCTCTTCAGGGAAGTAGTCGAGCTCGCCGGCCAGCTTCTGAACGCGGCGGCAGATGCTCCAGTAGAGATTCTCCGCCAGGCAGCGCTGCTCGAGCGGAAGATAGCCGAGGCTGAACAGGTTCAGCCCCTGGTCGAGCGCCTGCTGCGCGTCGTGATAGCTCTCCAGCAGGTTCTTGGTGCTGAGGGCGCGGAAGGTCTCCTGGAGATCGATTAACGGCTGCTCGGGCTCCGCCGGCAGGGGCGGCGCTTTGTCGTCCTCGGAAAACCCCGATACGCCGAGTACGTTGAACACCAGCACGCTGTGGTACGCCGCGATGGCGCGCCCGCTCTCCGTGACAATCGTCGGGTGCGGGATCTGCGCCTCGTCGCAGACGTTCTGGATGTGATAGACCACATCGTTGGCGTATTCCTGCAGCGTGTAGTTCACGCTGGATTCGAAATCGGTCTGCGATCCGTCGTAGTCCACGCCGAGCCCGCCGCCCACGTCGAGGTAGCGGAGTCCGGCGCCGGCGCGGGCCAGTTCCACGTACACGCGCACCGCTTCGTTCACCGCGCCCTTGACCTGCCGGATATTGGTGATCTGGCTGCCCAGGTGGAAGTGGAGCAGGTTGAGGCAGTCGCTCATGCCGAGCTCGTTCAATTCGTTCAGAGCCTGCATGGCTTCGGTTACGGTCAGGCCGAACTTCGACCGGTAGCCGCCCGATCCCTTCCAGCGTCCGGAGCCCCGGCTGGCGAGTTTCACCCGGATCCCCATGGACGGCCGCACGCCCACCTTCTTCGCGTACTGCACGATCAGCCGCAGCTCGGTGTACTTCTCGACGACCGGTATGATCTTGCGGCCGAGCTTGTGGGCGAGCATCGCCATCTCGATGTACTCGTCGTCTTTGAACCCGTTGCAGATGATCGGGGTGTCGTTATCCGCCAGCGCCATCACGGCCATCAGCTCGGGCTTCGATCCAGCCTCGAGACCGAACCGGTACGGACGGCCGAACTCGAGCACCTCTTCGACTACCTGCCGCTGCTGGTTGACCTTGATCGGGTAGACGCAGCAGTATTCGCCCTGATAGCGATGCTCGGCGATGGCAGTGGCGAATACGTCGTGAATCTCGCCCAGGCGGTGCTTGAGAATGTCCGCGAATCGGATGAGGACCGGAAGAGAGATGCCGCGCAGGACCAGCGTGTCGACCAGCTTCTTCAGGTCGATTGACCTGGCCGGGTCTTTGGTGGGATGGACTCGGACATGGCCGTCCCGATCGATGGAAAAATATCCTTTGCCCCAGCTGGCGACGTCGTATAACTCGCGGGCGTGTTCCGCGGACCATCTGTCAACGGGGTCCAGAACCAGCCCCTGCTTGCGACCGTTTTTTTCCAACGTACCTCCCGAATTTTAAGTTTCCTTAAAAAAGACAGATGTGGCAAGAAGAATCTTCAGGAGCGCCCGCTCGGGATTGCGCGCCGATCGTCCTCGCGCCGGCTTCCGGGCGCCCTGAGGCGGCCATTCTATTCCTCCCGCAGCGTAAGAGCCGGATCGCTCCGTGAGGCTGACGCCGCCGGCGCCACCACGCCCGGTAGAGCCGTAAAGGACAAGTAGGTCACCGCATCCAACGGACTGAGCATGGCGCCGGCAACACGATTCAGCGCGGCCGCGAGCGTCAGCCCGATGGCGAGACCCCATGCTCGCCAGCAGCGGCTCCGCCCGCAGGGTAGAGAACAGGCCTCGCGGTCGCCCGCGCCCCAGCAGACGTTCCGGATCTCCGGCGCCGGTCAGGTTGTCATTGGCCGCCGGCCGCGTGAGCGCCATGTCTTCAAAACCTGCTGCTCTTTCCGCCAGTCGAAATAATCCGCCGCGCCTGCATACGCCCGCTGGAACCCTGCTCGGCAGCCACGATCCCAAGGCAACCAGCCGCTCCCGATGATCGTAGGGCAGATCGCGCAGCAGGATACCATAGGCGATCGGACGGCAAAGTCCCCGCCGGAATCATCCCGTTGTGAATCGCCGCATTTGAAGCGAAGACTCATCTCCCCGCCGGCTGCTTTCCGACCCACGACAATCTTGTTTCTTGCTGCGTTGCGACCACGAAAAGGAAACGGACCTCACGAGCCGGACGTCTCCTTTGTTGACGCATCCACTGGCTCCCAGGAAGTTCTGCGGATGCTCACGTGAAAAAACTGCACTGCTGTAGAGCTCCATTCCCGCTAAGTCCAACGTAATCGAAATTGGCAGACAGACTGCAAGCGTTGTGCCAGCGTTTATCCATTTTTTTGCCGTTACGTAAACCGACAAACCGATAAATCGATGAAGGAGAGTACGCATACGTTTTGGAAGAGCTGGAAGGAACGAATCCAGGCTCTTCGAAACGTACCGCCGCTGCTTTCCATCGTCTGGAATTCGGGACGCGCGGTGGTCGCCGGAGGAGCGCTTTGCCGCATCGTGGCCGCGCTGGTTCCGATCTCCATGCTGGCGGTCTCCAAGCGAATTCTGGACGCCGTACAGGCCCACTTCGCCGGCCAGCCTCTTCCTTCTATTTTCTGGTGGCTGGTTGCGGCCGAGTTTGGATTGGCGGTTTTCGGCTCCCTCGTCGGCCGGACCAGCGGGTACTTCGACGCGCTGCTCGCGGACCGGTTTACGCGCTACGTGAGCATTCGGGTGATGGAGCACGCCTCCCGCCTCGACCTGGCTTCGTATGAAGATCCGGTCTTTTATGACAAGCTCGAGCGCGCGCGCGTTCAGGCCACCGACCGCATCGCCATGGTCCAGGCTCTCGGTACCGTGGCTCAACAGGTGATTGTGGCCGTAAGTCTTTCCGCCGGAATCATGTGGTTTTCCCCATGGCTGCTCGCGCTGCTGGTGGTGGCGGTGGCCCCCGCGTTCCTGGGTGAGAGCCATTTCGCGTTCGAAGGATATGCTTTGAACATCCGCCAGACGCCCATCCGGCGCCGGCTCGATTACCTGCGCACCCTGGGCGCGAGCAAGGAATCCGCCAAGGAGCTGAAGTTGTTCAATCTGAGCGGATTCCTGTCGGCGGAATATACGCGTTTGTCCAACCAGCTGTATGATCAGAACCTGCGGCTGGCGCGGCGGCGCTTGTGGACGGGGGCTTTCCTCTCGCTGCTCAGCACCGGCGCCTACTACGGCGCCTATGCCTACGTCATCTATCGCACGGTTACCGGCGGTTTAAGCTGGGGATCGCTCCAGTTCCTCGCCGGCGCGCTGGCGGGCGCAAGCAGCAACATCCAGAGCATCTTTGCTACCTTTTCGAGCATCGCCGATCAGTCCCTGTTCCTGACCGACCTGGTGGAATTCCTGCGGGTGCAGCCCGTCATCGGCTCGAAACCGGACGCGCTGCCCGCGCCAAGGCCGATCCGGGACGGCTTTCTCTTCGACCGCGTCTCGTTCGTCTATGCGGGCTCGGCAAGGCGCGTGCTGGATGACCTCGACCTGCGGCTCGAAGCCGGCGAGCGGATCGCGCTGATCGGCGAAAACGGCCAGGGGAAAACGACGATCGTGAAGCTCCTCACCCGTCTGTACGATCCCACGGCAGGCCGCATCCTGCTGGACGGCGTGGACCTGCGGGACTACAGCGTCGAGGATTTGCACCGTCAGATCGGCGTCATCTTCCAGGATTTCGTGCGCTACGAAATGACTGTGCGGGAGAATATCGCCACCGGCAAAGTGGATGATGCTCAGGAGTTTTCCATCCGGCTGGCCGCCAGGAAGAGTCTCGCCGATCAGGTTGTTCAGCGTCTTCCAGGCGGGTACCGGCAACTGCTCGGACGGCGTTTCGAAGGCGGCGTGGATCTTTCGGGCGGCGAGTGGCAAAAAGTGGCCCTGGCCCGCGCCTATCTGCGCGATGCCCAGATTCTGATTTTGGACGAGCCCACAGCTTCCCTGGACGCGCGCTCCGAATATGAGGTGTTCCAGCGCTTTGCCGAACTGACCGAGGGCAAGACCGCTCTGCTGATTTCGCACAGGTTCTCGACGGTGCGAATGGCGGACCGGATCGTGGTGCTCGAAAACGGGCGAATCGCCGAACAAGGGAATCACCAGCAACTGGTCGCGCTAGGGGGCAGGTATTCCGGCATGTTCGAACTACAGGCCTCGAGTTACCGATGATTCTGGATTCTCTCTCTGATCGCACATTCCACTCCGGCCGCGAGGTTGACGCGGCCGCCTGCCGCAGCGCCGGACGCCGGCTCGCGGAATCCATCTCCGAGGTACGGCCTCATGGAAAGAGGAGCGCGGCGCCGCGCAAGCGGCAGGCCGAGAGAATTCTCGCGCGCGCAGTCTCCGGACCGGAGAAAACCCGCGCCTGGCTGCTCGATAACACCCGCCTGCTCCACACGGCCGCAAAGCAGGCCATCGAATTTGCAGGCGGATTGCGCCGGTTTCCGGCGGCCGTCGGATCGTTCGGAGAGGTCGCGCGGATTTGCCTCATCGCGAAGGATTATCTCGATTGCGTGCGGCTCCGTTTTGACGAAGAAACCTGCGCCGCTTTCGTGAATGGATTTCAGGAAGCCGCCGCTCTCGAGATGGGAGAAATCTGGGGCCTCAAACCGGCGATCCAGTTCGAGATCCTCAACCGGCTCGAAACCGCCTCTTCCGGATGGCCCGAGCTGGTAACCAGCCTCCGGCACGTCGGCGAGACCGCATGGAAGGATCTGTTCGAGAGCATGAGCCTGGTCGATCGAACTCTCGCCGGCGACCCGGCCAGCGCCTACTCGACCATGGATTTCGAAAGCCGGGACCGGTACCGCACTACGATTGCGTCGCTCTCGAAACATGCCCCCTTCACGGAACGCGAAGTGGCTGAATGCGCGCTGCAGCTTGCGCGCGGGGCGGCTCGGGCCGGGAATGGCTCCCGCAGCGCCGTCCGGCGAAGCCACGTCGGATATTACCTCATCGACGACGGCCTGCCGCAATTGAAAAAGCGCATAGGCTACCACCCTCCGGTCCGCACCTGGCTTCGGGAATTCGCGCTGCGGTTTCCCGCCGCGTTCTACCTGGCCGGGATCGAGGTGCTGACATTTGTAACCGTAGCCTTGCTGATTTCCGGCGCCGGCGCGCTGGTTCCGGTGCTCACCGGACTCCTGCTGTTGCTGCTGCCCGCCACCCAGACGGCGGTGGATTTCATGAACCACCTGGTGACCTACCTCGTGCCGCCGCGGGCCCTTCCGAAGCTGGATTTTTCGGAAGGCGTTCCCGTCGATTGCGCCACCCTGGTCGCCGTTCCGAGCCTGCTGCTGAACGAATCTCAGGTGCGCGATCTGGCGCTTGATCTGGAGATCCGCTTCCTGGCCAATCGCGATCCCAACGTGTACTTCGCCCTGGTCACCGACGGCCCTGATTCCGACCGTCCGGTGGACGATCGCGATGAGCTGGCCAACGTCTGCCGTCATTTGATCGAAGGGCTGAACAGCCGTTATCCCGAATCCCCGTTCTTCCTCTTCCACCGGCAGCGCAGGTACAACGATTCGGAAGGGCGCTGGATGGGCTGGGAGCGCAAGCGCGGCAAGCTGCTGGACCTGAACCAGCTCATGCGCGGCCATCTGGACGCCTTCCCCGTAACCGCCGGCCGGCTCGAAGTCCTCCCGCGGATTCGCTACGTGATTACGCTCGATTCCGATACCCAGCTTCCACGCGACTCCGCGGCCAAACTCATCGGGGCCATCGCCCATCCCTTGAACGCCGCCGTGGTCGATCCCGTGAATCAGGTGGTGGTCGAAGGCTATGGCATCCTTCAGCCCCGCATCGGCATCAGTATTCAATCGGCCTCCCGCAGCCGCCTGGCGATTCTCTATTCGGGCGAAACCGGCTTCGATATCTATACCCGCGCGGTCTCCGACGTCTATCAGGATCTGTTTGGAGAAGGAATCTTCACGGGCAAAGGCATCTACGAAGTGGACGTGATGCGCGCCGTGCTGGAGCGGCGCTTCCCGGAAAACGCGCTGCTGAGCCATGACCTGATCGAGGGCGCCTACGCCCGCGTGGCGCTGGTGAGCGATGTCGAGCTGATTGACGATTATCCGTCCCATTTCAGCGCATACAATCGCCGGAAACATCGCTGGGTGCGCGGAGACTGGCAGATCCTGCGCTGGCTTTTCTTGCAGGTCCCGGATTACTGCGGAAACCTGGCCTTGAATCCGATCTCCCTGATTTCGCGCTGGAAAATCTTCGACAACCTGCGCCGCAGCCTGCTCGACCCGACCCTGCTTCTGCTGCTCCTCGGCAGCTGGTTTGCCCTGCCCGGCTCTCCTGGGTATTGGACTTCGGCGGGAATCGCAGTCTTGTTCCTTCCCGTTTACTGCGACCTTCTCTACTCGCTGCTGCGCGCGCCGCTGAGCCGCCGCCCCTTTGTGGCCTGGGTCCGGGATACCAGCCATGTTTTCGCCAACGGTAACGCCATCGCGCTGTTCCGGCTGATTTTTCTGCTGCACCAGGCTCTGCTCTCGATCGACGCCATCACGCGCTCCGTGCTTCGGGTGTTCGTCACCAAGCGGAAGCTGCTGGAGTGGGAGACGGCCGCCGAAGCCGAAGCCGCCGCCCGCAGCAAATCCACCGTGGACGTTTACCTGGAGTGGACGCCCTGGATCACTGTCCTGCTGGCGCTGCTGATATGGCTGCTGCGTCCCGCCTCGCTGCCGGCGGCCGCCCCCGTGCTGGTCCTGTGGGTCGCCTCCAGATGGTTCTCGGCCTGGCTCAATCGCGCGGCTCTGACCATGAATCGCGCGCTCGATAAAGACGACAGGGAATGGCTGCGCGCCAATGGGGAAAAAATCTGCCGCTATTTCCACGACTGGAGTTCTGCCAGCTCCAACTGGCTGATCCCGGACAGTGTGCATGAGGACGGGGCGGTCGCGGAGCGGATTTCTCCGACCAATCTCGGTATGCTTCTCAATGCCCGGATCGCGGCGCTGCACTTCGGAGTCATGAACCTCAGCGAGTTCATCTTCCAGACCCGTCAGACGCTGGACCGCGTGGCTGCGCTGCCCAAACACCGCGGTCACCTGCTGAACTGGTACGACATCACCTCCCTGGAGCCCCTGCGGCCGGGCTTCGTCTCGACGGTGGACAGCGGCAATCTGGCGGCGGCGCTGTGGACATTGAAGCAGGCCGCTCTGTCGCTGGCGTCCGAGCCGCGCGCCAAGCACGGGCTCACGTCCGCGATGGCGGCCGAGTTGAACGATATCGCGGAGTCCGCGGACACGCTCGTGCGCGAGATGGACTTCCACTTCCTTTATCATCCGCGGAAAAAAGTCCTCTCCATCGGGTATGACCTCGCGGCCGGGCGGGTGGAGCCGTCTTACTACGACCTGCTTGCGTCCGAGGCCCGGATCGCCGTTTTCGTGGCCATTGCGAAGGGCGATATTCCCCAGGAAGCGTGGTTTCACCTGGGCCGCGCCCATACGCTGGCGCGAGGCGAGCGCGTGTTGCTCTCCTGGACCGGCACCATGTTCGAATACCTGATGCCCGCGCTCTGGATGCGCCATTATCCCGGCACCATCACCGAGCAGAGCATCCGGGCGGTGGTTCGCACGCAGCGTGACTACTGCTCGCGCAAGGGCGTTCCGTGGGGCATTTCGGAGTCGGCCTGCGCCGGCGCCCCCGGCGGCGAGCCCGGGTACGCCCCCTTCGGGATCCCCTCGCTGGCGATGAAGCGGCAGGACTGCGAGTCGCTGATCATCGCTCCTTATGCGTCCCTCCTGGCGCTGATGGTGAATCCGGCGGCGGCGCTGAAGAACTTGCGGCAGATGGAGGAATACGGCTGGTCCGGCCGCTATGGCTTCTACGAAGCTGTGGACTACTCCGGGCGCGGTGGCGAGGTGATCCGTTCCTGGATGGCCCACCACGAAGGGATGGCCCTGCTGTCAATCTGCAATCTGTTGTTCGACAACCCTATCCAACGGTACTTTCATGCCGAGCCGCAGGTGATGGCCACCGAACGGCTGTTGCATGAGCGCCTGCCGACTGCCGTGACGACTGAAACGGAAGTGGATCTGAGCGTCCCGATCATCGTTCCCGCCACTTCTTGAGCCGAAGCCGGGCGCGGCCGCGGTTTCCGAGTGTGCGCGGTCGGCCTGGTTTTTCCGCTGGTTGACGTTACCGTCTCCACGCGGGAGTAGAGAATGGATCGCTCGTCGCTCGAAACGCTGAAGCCGTTGTGTAGCTTTTGCGCCAGCCCCGCCAGAACCCTCCGGCCGCCGCCGGCGTAGTCCAGGTGGCAAAGGTGGACGCCGGAGCCGGACGGAGTGAAGAAGTAAATTCCGCGGCTGCCGAATCCGAACGCCCGGAAGGCGACCGAATCGATCACCACGGTTTCCGGTCCGCCCCCTGCCGGCATGCGCCAGAGGGCCGATTCACCGCCGGACTTGAGGTAGTAGAGATGCTTCCCGTCCGGCGCCTCCCGCGCTACGTGGCCCCCGTGGAGCGTTATCTGAACCGGTTCTCCGCCCGCGGCCGGCATTTTCCAGATCTCGGAATCGCCGCCGCGGTTCGAGGCGAAGTAGATCCAGCGGCCGTCATGCGACCAGGCGGGGACCACGTCTCTCGCCGGATGGTTCGTCAGGTTCCGCGCCGCGCCGCCTTCTGCCGCGACCGAGCGGATATCGCCGTCGGATGCGTCGAAAGCGATCTCCCCGCCCTGCGGAGACCAGCGAGGCGTTCCGGCGAGCGTCCGCCCCAGCCAGGTGAGTTGAAAAGCTTTCGAGCCGTCCGCGTCGGCGACCCAATTCTGCCGGGTCTCGCCGCGCAGGGACTCGAACACGATCCGCCCGCCGTCCGGTGAATAACTCGGATTCCAATCTCCTTGTGGAGAAGAAATCAGCCTTTCGGGCTCGCCGGTCTTCTCTCCCGGAGACAGGATCGGGATCCGCCAAATGCTCCTGACTTCTCTCTCGCCAGCCCCCGAAGATGTCCGTTCTGCGACCGCTGCCAGACCTGCCAGCAGTCGCCTGCGGCTGATCTTCGGCGCCTCGGAATTGTGGTGAGCGGGCATTGCTGCTTTGTCGCTTTCACGGCCATGGTATCACCGCCCCTTTTCTCTATCTCGCTCATTCGGACCTCGCGAAATCCGTGGTCATCACGCGCGGCAAACGCCATAGTCGCCAGTTGTGATCGGAGGTCGTGAAATCGCATATCTCCCAAGCCTTGCCCGTTTTCAGATTTGAACAGGCGTTGTTGATTCGGTGACGCCCCGGCAGATTCCCTCTATAGAAAAACCGGGAACAGCCGATTACTACGCCTATATCGAGGGCCTAAGCGTCATGAACTCTTTAATCGATTCCGCTCTGGTGGCAACGGCTATTCTCGGCAGCTTTGCGGTCGCCTTCATGATTCAGAGTGCGGCGCTGCGGTTGCTTCTGATCGCCATGAACCGCAAGTGAGATCCTCGGGGAACACCTGACGACCGGCCGTCGGATCGGAAGCAGCGCCCGGCGGCAGTCCCGCTTGGCCCGACTTCGCCATGAACCGATCCCGCTCCTCTCGACCAGCGCCGGGCGAAATCCACCATCTGGTCCCGGCGTAACGTGTGCGAAACCCACCCCGGCCGGAGTGAGTCCGTGCCGGACACGAAAGTCCGGAATCGGCTCCAGGAGATCCCGCCCAGTTTGCTTCTCCGCGTTTCCATGTCCAGCTGAATCGCCGCCATCCTTCTCCTCCGGCAGGCTCCGCTGTGTGATAAGACTAATCGTTGGACCAGGAGAGCATCGTGAACCCCACTCGCCGAACCTTCTTCAAGACCGCCGCCGGCGGCGTCATCGCTTCCACTCTGGGCTTCGACCTCCAGCCCGCCTTCGCGCAGGCCGCCGGACTGAAGATCTCCCGCACCACCGAGACCCGCTCCACCTGTCCCTACTGCTCCGTCAGTTGCGGCGTCATCATCCATACCCTGGGTGACAAGGCGAAGAACGTCACCCCGCAGGTGATTCACGTCGAAGGCGATCCCGACCACCCCATCAACCGCGGAACCCTCTGCCCGAAAGGCTCCTCGCTCCACCAGGACATCCTCAACAGCCGCCGCCTCACGAAACCGCAGGTGCGCCGCCCGGGGTCGGACCACTGGGAGGACATCGCCTGGGACCAGGCGTACGACGAGATCGCCCGCCGCGTGAAGAAGACCCGCGACGAGACCTTCATCGAAAAGGACCCGCGCGGCCGCACCGTGAACCGCTGCGAGGGCATCGCCTGGAACGGCGGCTGCACCGACACCAACGAGTTCAATTACCTGGTGGTCAAAACCATGCGCAGCCTGGGCCTGACCTACATCGAAAACCAGGCCCGTGTTTGACACGGCCCCACGGTCTCCAGTTTGGGGCCCACATTCGGACGCGGCGCGATGACCAATGGCTGGATCGACATCAAGAACACCGACATGATGTTGATCATGGGCGGCAACCCCGCTGAAAATCACCCCTGCGGCTTCAAGTGGCCCATCGAAGCCAAGCGCCGCCGTAACGCGAAGATGATCGTCGTCGACCCGCGCTTCACGCGCACCGCCGCCACCGCCGACCTTTTCCTGCAGATTCGCGCCGGAGCCGACCTCGCTTTCCTCGGCGGCTTCATCAAGTACGCGCTGGACAACAATCGCATCAACCGCGAATACCTCGTCCACTACACCAACGCCGCCTTCCTCGTTCAGGACGGCTTCAAGCTGCCGGAGGACGGCCTCTACTCCGGCTTCGACCCGGCCACGCGGATCTACGACAAGTCCACCTGGAATTACCAGCAGGCCGGCGCGCCCGCAAGCCAGCCCGCGGGACTGCCCGCCAATGTCCCCCATGACCCCACCCTCGAGCATCCCCGCTGCGTTTACCAGCTGCTCAAACAACAGTACTCCCGCTACACGCCGGAGATGGTCGAGCGCATCACCGGCATCGCCAAAGCCGATTTCCTCAAAGCCGCGGAGATGTTCACCTCCATCCGGAAAGACGGCGATACGCGGAAAGTCGCAACCGTCATCTACGCCGTCGGCTGGACCCAGCACAGCTTCGGGACCCAGATCATTCGCGCCGCCGCCATGCTCCAGCTGCTGCTCGGCAACGTGGGACGCGCCGGCGGCGGCGTCAACGCGCTGCGCGGCCACTCCAATATCCAGGGCGCCACCGACATGGCCGGGGTCTTCGACATCCTGCCGGGCTACCTCAAAATGCCCCATCCGTCCGACAGCGATCTGAAAACCTGGCTCAAACGGATTACCCCCACCGCGTCCAAGCCCGCGGAATGGGATTCGCTCAATTACTGGTCCAACACGCCCAGGTTCGCCGTCTCCTTCCTCAAAGCCATGTACGGCGAGGCCGCCAAAAAAGAGAACGATTTCGCCTTCCACTACCTGCCCAAAATCGACCGCAAGTATTCCTGGGTCGAGATCTGGGACGCCATGTACAAGGGCGAGGTCAAAGGGCTGCTCACCTTCGGCATGAACGGCGTGATGATCGGGCCGAACTCGCAGAAGAATATCGACGCCTTGAAGAAGGCCGACTGGCTCGTCGTCGGCGAAATCTATCCGGACGAAACCAGCGAGTTCTGGAAATCGCCCGGCGTCACCCCCGCCGAGATGAAGACGATCCAGACCACCGTCTACCGCCTGCCCTGCGCGGGCTTCGCCGAAAAGGACGGCACGTTCGTCAACTCCGCCCGCTGGCTCCAGTGGAAACACGCCGCCGTCCCCCCGCCGGGCGATGCGAAGCTCGATCAGGAGATCCTGGCCCGCATCTTCCTCAAAGTCCGCGAGCTGTATCAAAAAGAGGGCGGCAAATTCCCCGAGCCCATCCTCGACACTGCCTGGCAGTATTCGGTCCCCACGAACCCCTCGCTGTCGGAAGTGGCCAGGGAGATCAACGGACGCGCGCTGGCCGACGTCACCGACCCGAAGCTCGGCCAGACCGTCAAAGCCGGCCAGCAGTTGCCCGGCTTCGCCTGGCTGCGCGACGACGGCTCCACGCTCTGCGGCAACTGGCTCTATTCCGGCTCCTGGACCGAAGCCGGCGCCATGCTCCAGCGCCGCGGAACGGACGATCCTTCCGGCCTCGGCGTCTATCCGGAGTGGGCCTGGTCCTGGCCCGCCAACCGCCGCGTGCTCTACAATCGCGCCTCCTGCGACATCTCCGGCAAGCCCTGGGACCCGGACCGCCCGCAGGTCTGGTGGGACCAGGCCCGGCAGCGCTGGGTCGGCGCCGATGTGCCGGATTTCAAAGTCGACTCGCCGCCCAAAGACCACCTGGGTCCGTTCATCATGAATCCGGAAGGCGTGGGCCGCCTCTTCGCGCCGCTGGCCGCCTTCGCCGACGGCCCGTTCCCCGAGCACTACGAGCCCATCGAGAGTCCCATCGCCAATCCCATGCATCCGCTCCAGTCGAACAATCCGGTGGTGCAAAAGCTCGAGTCGGGCATGGATAAATACGGCACGCCGGGCCAGGGCTTCAACATCGTCTGCACCACCTACCGCCTGACCGAGCACTATCACTACTGGACCAAGAATAATCCCATGAACGTCGAGCTCGTGCCCGAGCCGTTCGTCGAGATACCGGCCGAGCTGGCCGACGAAATGGGACTCAAAGGCGGCGAGAAAATGAAAGTGACCAGCGCCCGCAGCCACTATATCGCCAAGGCGCTGGTGACCCGCCGCATAAAGCCCATGCTGATCGACGGCAAGAAGACCTACCAGATCGGGATCCCCATCCATTGGGGCTATCGCGGCATCCAGGAAGACGCCGGACGGACGGCGCTCACCCCCGTCAATCTGCTCTCTCCCGCGGTCACCGATCCCAACGCCTACACGCCGGAGTTCAAGGGCTTCCTCGTCAAACTGGAGCGGGCATGAGCGTCGGCGGTACGGGAACTCTTCAGGTCAAGGCCGTCTCCGGCCACGCGGGCCCAGCCGCCGGACGCGGCGCGCAGCGGGAGGAGGCCGAAGGCGTCTGCAAGCTGGTCGACGTCACCACCTGCATCGGCTGCAAAGCCTGCGAGGTGGCCTGCGTCGAGTGGAACGCCTATCCGTTCCGCGAGACCACCTTCGACAACACCTACCAGACCATGCCCGATACGGCGTGGAATTACTACAACCTGATCCGCTTCAACGAGAGCCGGTTCGCCGACGGCGCGTTCGGCTGGCTGATGCGGAAAGATCAGTGCATGCACTGCGCCGACCCGGGTTGCCTGCTCGCCTGCCCCGCCGACGGCGCCATCGTGCAGTACACCAACGGCATCGTCGATTTCCAGCAGGAGAATTGCATCGGCTGCCAGTATTGCGTCACCGGCTGCCCGTTCAATATTCCCAAGTTCAACCCGGAATCGAAAAAGATGTTCAAGTGCACACTCTGCTCGGACCGCGTCAACGTGGGCCTCGAGCCGGCGTGCGTCAAGGCCTGTCCCACCGGCTGCCTGCATTTCGGAACGAAGTCCGATATGAAGGATCTCGCCCAGAGCCGCGCCGCGCAGTTGCGCGAGCACACCTCGCACAAGAACGCGGGTGTCTATGATCCGCCGGGCGTGGGCGGCACGCACGTCATGTACGTGCTGCACGATATCCGCAATCCGGAGGCCTACGGCGGCCTGCCGGCGAATCCGAAAATTCCGCTGCTGGTCCGCCTGTGGAAAGGTCCGCTCAAGTGGCTGGGCAGCGTCGCCATGTTCGGGGGAGTGATCGGCGTGGCTCTCCACTATCTGCGTTTCGGGCCAAAGGAGCCCCCCGAATGAGGATCGTCCGCTACACCCTGACGGAGCGCGTCATGCACTGGCTGGCCGGCCTCGCCTATGTGTACCTGTTGATCGGCGGCCTGGCGCTCTACGCCCCGCAATTGTACTGGCTCGCCTACCTCCTCGGCGGCGGCCCGGCCGCCAGGTTCTGGCATCCCTGGGCCGGACTGCTGTTCACCGCCGCCATGCTCTGGATGCACGCCTCCTGGCGCGCCGACATGCGCCTCACCGCCGCCGACCGCCTGTGGTCGAAAGCCCTCCGCAGCTACATCGAAAACCGCGACGAGGAAGTTCCTCCCTCCGGCCGCTTCAACGCCGGCCAGAAGCAGTTCTACTACGTGATGGCAGTGGGGACGCTTCTGTTGCTGGTATCGGGCCTGGTGATGTGGTTTCCGGAACGGGCGCCGCACGGACTTCTGCCTGCGGCTGTGATCCTGCACGAAGCGGCGGCGCTGGTCACCATCGGCGCGTTCATCATCCACGTGTACATGGGGCTGTTCCTGGTGCCCGGCAGCTTCACCGCGATCGTCCGCGGGTGGGTATCGCCGCAGTGGGCGAAGGCGCATCACCGGCTCTGGTTCGAGCGTAGATGACAACCAATCCCTGGGACCGGCGTATCGAGCGCGCCCGCCGGCTGATTGCGGAGCATCCGGCGGCGGCGGAGCTGCTCGCGT
>DATJFH010000125.1:0-47972 GCA_035495815.1 Bryobacteraceae bacterium | reverse complement strand
ACGACGCCCGTGGTTCCGGTCAGCGAAGGGAGCAGCCAGTTCTGGTTGGTGGTGGTAGTGGCGGTAACCGAGTTCACCGTCACCGGGAATCCATTCAGCGTGATAGAGACGTTTTGGGATGCGACCGCTCCACCCACCTGGGCGCTGAAGTTCACCGGATTCGGCGTAGCGATCAGTCCCTGACCGCCCGTCGATCCACCGAACTGCAGGGTAACGGGCACCGACGCGTTTCCGGCCGCGGTGAATAGATTCAGCGTGCCCTGATAGAATCCGGGCGTTGTTACCACTCCGTTGACTGTAATCGTAACCGTGCCGTCGGGATTGATCGACGTGTTTACGAACGTCAGCCCGATTTGCAGCGGCGTGAAGGTGGCGTTGGTGATCGCCTGCGTGGCCCCGTTCAGAGTAGCGGTAATGGTTTGCGAACCGGCCGACGCCGGGGCGTTCTCCGTGAACGACACCGGGTTGGGGCTGGCGACCACTCCGCCGGCGTTCGATCCTCCGCCGACTGTCAGGTTTACCTGAAAACTGGTGGTTCCCCCGCTTGTCGTGACCGTGACCGTTCCCGAATAGCTGCCCGCAGCCAGGCCCGACGTATTGGCGTTCACAACGATCGAACCCGCGCTTGCGCCGGTGAATGGCTGAAGCCAGCCGACCCCCGACGATGTCTGCGATGAGATGCCCGTTATCGCCGCCGGATTTCCATTGGATGTCACCGTCACCGTCTGCGACGGCACGACGCCTCCCACCGTGGAACTCAAGGTGACAGGATTTGGATTCGCCACCAGGCCCGACGTGCTTCCCGTGCCGACATTGAGGTTGACCTGGAAATTCACCATTCCAACCGTCGTCTGTACGGAAACCGTCCCCGCGTAACTTCCGGCCGTCAGGCTGGACGGAAAGACGTTGACAACGATCGTGCCGGCGGCGCCGGCGACTGAAGGCTGCAGCCAGTTCTGTCCGGTGGTGGTGGACGAGGAAACGCCGGTTATGGATGCCGGTGCGCCGTTGTAGGTAATCGTCACGTTCTGCGACGAAGAGCCCGAGCCGATCGGCACGTTGAGGAACACCGGATTCGGAGTAGCCGTGAGCCCTGTCGTGCCGCCCTGGCCGACAGTCAGGTTGACGGGAACGGTCAGAGTGCCGGCGGTAGTGACGATCTGAACCTGCGCCGAGTAAGCGCCGGCGGTAAGGTTTGCGCCGTTGATGGATAGCGTCAGAGAACCGGGCACGCCGGTCGAAGTCGCGATTAGCCAGTTCTGACCGACGCTGATGGAGGTGGCGCTGGTGATCGTGGCGGGGGCGCCGTTGAAGGTGACATTGAGAGTCTGGGGCGTGGCGCCTGATCCTACCAGCGGGATATTGAATGTCACCGGGTTCGGACTCGCGGCCAGTCCCGACGAATTCGTTCCACTGCCTCCCACGGTGAGATTGACAGGGAAGCTGAGAGATCCGGCAGTGGTTGAGACAAAAACGGTTCCGGAGTAAGTTCCTAAGCCCAGAATGGTTGGGTTCACATTAACCGTCACGGTTCCGAAGCTGCCGGAATTCAGCGGTTGCAGCCAGGATTGTCCGGTTGTTGTGGTGGCTGAAACGCCGGTAACCGTGGCCGGTACGCCGTTGTAGGTGATGTTGACGTTATAAGAAGTGGCGCCTGACCCGAAGGCCAGGTTGGCGTTCAAGGGATTCGGATTGGCAGCCAGTCCAAAGGTGTTGCCGCCCCCGCTGGTCGTCAGCGTGACCTGAAGATTCACCTGGCCTTGCACTGTCGAGACCAGGACATTTCCGAAATCGGTTCCCGTAGAAAGGAACGCGGGATTCACCGTCACCAGTATTGTGCCTGTGATTCCCGTGCTCGATGCCTGAAGCCAGCCTTGACCGGAATTGGTGGAAGGCGTCAAGCCGGTCACTGTGACCGGGCTGCCGTTGAATGTGACGTTGGCGTTCTGTGAAGTGATTCCCGAACCGGTAACGACGCTGAATGTAAGCGGATTGGGGCTGACCGTAAGTCCCGTTGTGCCGCTCGTGCCGACGTTCAGGTTGACTGAAAAATTGACCTGTCCGGCGGTCGTGGTGACGAAGACCGTGCCGAAGTAACTGCCCGCGGTAACCACCGCCGGGTTCACGTTCACCGTGACTACGCCGGGGAATCCCGAATTGAACGGCTGAAGCCATCCCTGTCCTGTCGTAGTCGAAGACGACAAACCTGTGATCGATGCCGGAGCGCCGTTGAAATTGATGTTGACATTATTCGATACGACACCCGACCCGACAGCAACGTTGAATCCAAGCGGATTCGGACTGGCGGTCAAGCCAACCGTGCCGGTGCTGCTTCCCACAGTCAAAATGACGTTAAGAGTTTGCTGCGTTGAACTTCCGTCGACGAAAAACGGTATTACCGCATTGTAATTGGTGTTGGCAGAGAGTTGGGCCGTTCCCACGCCGCAACCGGTTCCGACAGTCGCCGTGATCGTTAAACCGTTCACGGAGGCGCACAGCCAGTTCGTGCCGTTGGATGTAGTTGGCGTACCGACGGAAACGGAAGTAATCGGAGTCGTCGATGACGACACGGTGACACTCCCGCTCGTCGCCAGACCGGGCCCCCCAATGCTCATTTGAAGAGGGTTACTAAAGTTCAGGACCTGTGCCCGCGCCAGATCGTGACCGGCGAGGACAACCGCAGCCAACGGTAACAATTTGAGAAGGGGGGTTATTGTGCGCAATGTCGTCTCCAGTTGAATCAATACTAGTTACCCAACCTGACCATTCAATTCCGGCGGTTTCGCGGCCGGCATTTACAGAAATCTCCGGTCGCAGATCACCAACAGCTGCTTAGCGACTTCCAAGATCATACAACTCGCAGAACGTTTAACACAAGCCGGTTGGGAAAGTGGCAAAAAGATTGCCTTGAATTCCCGAGATTCGCTCCACGGCCGAGGCTGGCCCACTTCGAGTATTCTGAAATCACCTGGGAATGCCTCTTCAAGAACGCTTCGCCAGCCGGCGGGTCGGGCTGGTTTGCCTGTGGGCGCTTTTTATGGCCCGCGGACTTTTCTACATCAGCTTTGTTCCCATGTGGGAAGGATTCGACGAGTGGTCTCACTACGCGGTGCTGCAGAACATCGCGGTCGGGGGGCGATTTTTGCCGCGAGTAGACGACAAAGTCTCGCTCGAGGTTCAAGCGTCTTTGGCGCTTGCGCCGATGCCCGGGCGGTCCTTGGGGACCCGGCACGACATTTACTGGCAATTGCCGGAACAGGAACGGCGAAAGAGGGAGCAGGAGCTGCGTTCCCTTCCGGCGGCTTGGGCGCGTATTCCGGCGGGGGATGGAGAGCGGGCGTACCAGGGGCAGCAGGCGCCGCTCTATTTCTGGATGCTCGCGCCTTTTTACCGGCTTGCGGAGGGCTTGCCGCTTCCGTCGCGGGTCTGGTTCCTCCGTCTGTTCAGCCTCTTGCTGGCTTCGATTGCAATCCCGCTCAGTTACCTGGCGGCGCTGAAATTTTTCAGGGAGCGTTCGATGGCGTTCGGAAGCGCCGCGCTGATTGTCGCCTCTCCCGCGCTGATGATGACTGTCGGCCACATCGGCAACGACAGTCTGGCGGTCCTGGCGGGCGCGCTCTTACTGCTCACGCTGTTCTCGTGGAAGCAATCGCCTCAGTCGACATGGCACGCGACGGCTTTGGGCCTGGCCCTGGCCCTTGCCCTGCTTACCAAAGCTTATTTCCTGGCCCTGATCCCTCCACTGATTGGGGTGGCCGCCCTACAGGTCGTGCGGCGCCCCGCGCATGGGCAGACCCTGGCCGTTTTCGCATTGCCCTTGGTATTCGCTGCCTGGTGGTACGCGCGGAACTGGTCGTTGACGCATTCGCTGTCCGGGGAACAGATTGAATTGGCCGCCCGCGGCGCGACCCAGATCAGCCTGGCCGAGTCCGCCCGCGGTATGAACTGGATTCAGGCAGCGGACTTCACGTTTCTGACTCACATCTGGCTCGGAAACTGGAGCTTCCTGGTTCTGCGCAGCTGGATGTACCGCTTCTTCGGCCTGGCCGCGATTGGCGCGGCTGTGGGACTTGTCCTGCGGATGCTGCGCCGGCCCAATTCGGATCTGTGGACCTTGATTGCTTTCTATGCTTCCTTTCTGATCGCGCTGGCCTATCATGCCATCCGGACTTTTCAGGTCGAAGGCTTTCCCGGAGCGCTCGGTTCTTACCTGTTCGCCATCGCCGGGATCGAAACGCTGCTCGTCGTCAGCGGACTCGAGTTCCTGACACCGGACCGCTGGAAGCCCGGGATCGCGCCCGTCGGTATTCTCTGTTTTGCTGCGCTGGAATGCTTCGGCCTTCTTTTTTACTCCATCCCTTATTACACCGGGTTTATCGCGCGCCTCCCGAACGGGGGGCTGCCGGCCCTTCAAATCGGCCAACTGCGGGAGGGAGGGCTTCAAACGATGCTGGGCCGGCTGGCAGTGAACAAACCGGATTTTCTGCACGGGGCGGCAATGCCGGCGCTGTTTGCTCTGTTCCTGGCCGCGACGCTTGTACTGGCGGGAGCGGTTCTGCTTTTCGGCCGCCGAAATGAACGATAGGTCGAGCGATCAGGCTTCGGTCATGTCGGCTCTTGCTTCGAGCGCCGAATTCACTTTTGACATCAGCGCCGCGGAGCTGTACGGTTTTTGTATGAACCCCGCCGGACGCCGGCCGTCGAAGCGGCGCAGCGTTTCGATTTCGTCATAACCGCTGGAAAGCAGCACTCTCGCGTCGCTACGAATCCTTTTCAGACGCGCGAAAGTCTCCTCACCGCTCAAGCCCGGCATGGTCAGGTCCAGAATCACGACATCGATGCGGATGGGTGAGTCGCGAAAAATTTCAATTCCCACACTCCCGGATGCCGCCTCGAAAACGGTGAAACCATGCCGCTCGAGGCTGGCCCGCGCGGTACGCCTCACGATTTCCTCGTCGTCGATAATCAGAACGGATCCGCCGGTCATTCCCCCGGTGGCCCGCGGCTGTGCGGGATTCGCGGCGGCCGTCCTGGCGGCTACCGGCAGTAGAATTTCGAACGTACTGCCGCCGCCGGGAGCGCTGGCCAGGGCCAGACCGCCACTGTGCCCGAGCACAATTCCCATTACGGCGGCGAGCCCCAGTCCGCGGCCGGTGAATTTGGTGGTAAAGAACGGATCGAAGATCCGTTTCTGCGTGGGGCCGTCCATTCCGGCGCCCGTGTCCCGAACCGACAGGCGAACGTAGTGTCCGGGCGTGAGGCCGGCGGCCGCCACGAATCGCGCCGACCGCAGGTACTCCTCATTCACCACCAGGTCGTCGATTCGAACCAGCACCTCGCCCGTTTTGTCTGGCGGTATCGCTTCCCCTCCATTGATGACCAGGTTCATCATGAGTTGCTGCATCTGGCTGCCGTCCGCCGAGACCAGCGGTGGAGAGTCCTTGAGCTCGAGCCTCAGGTTCGCGTTCTTCGGGATGGAGGTGCGCATTAACGGATGAATATCACGCGCCATCTGGGATAAATCGATCTGCTCGATTACGAATTGTCCTTTGCCGGCGTAAGCCAGAAGCTGGCGCGTCAGATGGGAAGCGCGCTCGCCTGCCTCGATCACATCCTGCAGCATGCGCTGCAAGCCTGCGTCGGCGGGAGCGACTTCCTGAGCCAGGCTCGCGTTCCCCAGAATGCCGGTCAGCAGGTTGTTGAAGTCGTGCGCGACGCCGCCTGCCAGGATTCCCAGGCTCTCGAGCTTGGCGGTATGGCGAAGTTGTTCATCGAACTGTTTTCGCTCGGTGATGTCCTGCACCAGCGCCTGGACTCCAAAGACGACCCCCTCCTCGTTGCGGACCGGTGTGTAACTCACCAGCCAGTCGCGTTCGGCCCCGCTGCGGGTGGCCCCGTGGACTTCAAGATTCAGGATGGGCTCCCCGGTTTCGAGGACGTGCCTCTGGGCCGGCTCGACGGCGTCCGCGAGCCCGGCGGGAAGAATCTCCCGAACTCCGCGGCCGATGTGATCGGCGGCAGGCACTCCGTTGATCTCCGCCAGCCGTCCGTTCAGCCGGACGTAGCGCAGCTCCATGTCCATGAGGGCCAGACCCACGGGAGCGCTGCGGTACAAATGCTCCAGCTCCGCCAGGCGGTTGAAAGCCTCCTCCTCGGCTTTGCGCCGCGCGGTGACGTCAATGGCGATGCCGCCGACCATCATCGGCTTCGCGTCCCCGTCGAGGATGGCGAACTTCTTGACCATCGAATAGTGCAGGCCGTCTTCCTGAGGAAGAGTTTCGATCGTTTCGAGGCCCCCCGGATCCATCAGGGCGCGGCGATCGTTCTCACGGAATTGAGCGGCTACGTCCAGCGGAAAGATCTCCTCGTCGGTCTTGCCCTGCAACTGGTCGAGCGTTCTGCCGAAGATTCTTTCTCCGGTGGGGTTGACATAGATATAGCGGCCCGCGAGGTCCTTCATCCAGGCCGCGCCAGGCAGGTTGCGCATGAAGAAAGAGAAGCGCCCTTCACTCGCCTGTAAGGCCTGGTTCGCCTGCTGCAGTTCTCCGGTGCGCTGTCGAACCCGATTATCCAGGTCCTCATTGCTTTTTCGCAGCGCCTCTTCTACATGAGAGCTTGTTGCCGAAATGCGGCTCACCAGAAGAGAAATCAGGAACAGAAGTCCCACCGATGTGAAATCGATTTGAGATACGGTGAATCGTCGAAGTAAGACCGTCGCGGCTAATAACGCCAGGCCTGGACCGTAGCCGTTCCACGCGGCCACCATCAGGGCCATCAGGAAAAAGAGGAACGAGCCGCGGTATTTCCCGCCAATCGCGTAGGACACGGAGTAGGTGAGCCCCACCGCCACCACCAAGGCGATCAGCGCATGAACATAACCAAGGGCCCTCGGGCCCAGCCATTTTGCGGACAAATGTCACCCTTGCTCGATCCATGCTAACGGACGACGCTCGCCTCCGCAATAGTCGGTTTTCCTTACCGTTACCGCGTTGCTATTCTAAGTGAATCGTCCGAGGACAGAAGGGATGAGGCGATGCTGGAGTCTTACATGGGCCGCGATTTTCTGTGGGCTGGCCTGCGCGGCCGAGCCGGGATTTGCTCCGCTGTTTGACGGCCGCACCCTGGACGGCTGGACGCTGGTAGGCGGCAAAGGACCGGGATACCGGGTCGAGAACGGACTGCTGGTCTGCCCCGCCGATGGCGGAGGCAACCTGTTCACCCAGGCAGAATACTCCGATTTCGTACTGCGCCTGGATTTCCGCATGGCGCCTGGAGCCAACAACGGCGTCGGCATACGCGCCCCGCTCGCAGGACGGACATCCGCCGCGGGGATGGAGATTCAGATCCGCGACGACTCCTCGCCGGTTTATGCCAAGGCGCAGCTCCCGGTCAAAAATACCGGCTCGCTGTACGACGTAATTCCGGCCAGGACAGGATTCACAAAACCGCCTGGCGAGTGGAACGCAATGGAGATCTCGGCCCGCGGGCGGCGCCTCGAAGTCCGCCTGAACGGCCAGCCGATTCTGGACGCGGATTTGGATAATGTCAAGGATCCCGAAGTTCTGAAAAAGCATCCGGGCCTGGCCCGGGTCAAGGGCCACGTGGGCTTTCTGGGACACGGCACACGCGTCGAATTCCGCGATATCCGCATCCGCGAATTGCCTTGATGAGCTATTTCCGGGCGTCTTTGGGATAGACCACGGGGTAGTTCTTCTCTTTCCACTCCAGGATGCCGCACGCGCCGGCTGTCTTGTATCCGTGTTTTTCCAGAATCTCCACTGCGCGGGAGGCCCGCGTGCCGTGCGCGCAGGCCGTGAGGATCACCTTGTCCCTGGGCACTTCCTGCCAGCGTTTCTCGAGCTGGCCGATGGGGATGTTCGTGTAGCCTTTGAGTGTGCCCGATTCCTCGAGCTCTTTGGGTTCGCGCACGTCCAGCAGAAAAATGTCCTTCCGCTCGAGCAGCGGCTTCACCTCGTCCGGAGAGAGCTTCTTCGCCTTTCCCGCCGGAGCCTGCGCGAAGCCGGTCACCGCAGTCGCCATCAGCGCCATCGCCAGCCATTTCATGCCCACAGTATAGCCGACGCTCCGGCGCCCCCGCTGAGCGCCGCCACGAAGTGTACTTCAGTCCCGGCCGAGACCGGCTCCATCAGGCCCATCGGGCTCACCTCTCCGTCCACGGCCACGGAAATATTGGTCCGCAGCCGGCCGTCCAGAACCAGCCGGTCGCGAATGCCCGGCCAGGCTTTTTCCAGGTTGTCGATCAACTGCCGCACGGTAGCGCCTTCCACCTCGACCGGCGACCGGCCGCCGGTCAGAGCTTTCAGCTGCGCCGGGATGAAGACGAGGGCCACGTCAGGCCTGCGCGCTCCACAACGCCTCCATGACGCTCGAAGGCTTCATCGGCAGACGGTTCATCCGGACGCCGATGGCCTGGTGGATGGCATTGGCGAGAGCCGCCGGAGGTGGAATGATATTGGCTTCCCCCACGCCCCGCGCCCCATATGGATGTCCCGGGTTCGGCGTCTCGACGATCACCGTGTCGATCATGGGCAGGTCGAGGCTGGTCGGCATGCGGTAATCAAGCAGGCTGGAGTTCATCATGGCGCCTTCCGCGCTCACATAATACTCTTCGTTGAGGGCCCAACCGATGCCTTGCGCGCTGCCGCCCTGCATCTGCCCCTCGACGTAGCCCGGGTGAATCGCCTTGCCCGCGTCCTGTACCGACGTGAAGCGCAGGACGGTGACTTTTCCTGTCTCCGGATCCACTTCCACGTCCGCCATGGCTCCGGCGAAAGAGCCGCCCACGCCGCGAGGATTCACGGCGCCGCGTCCAACCACCGGGCCGCCCGTGCCGCTCAGTTTCCCGGCAAGCTCGCGGAATGTCAGGGACCGGTCGCCGCTGCGGTACACGCCGCCCTCGGCTTCGACCGCGGCCGCGTCCACCTCCCAGATTTTCGCCGCGCGCTCCTTCATCTGCCGGACCACGTCCTGCGCGGCTTCGTAGGCAGCCCAGCCGGTGGCGAAAGTCGTACGGCTGCCCCCGGTGACGGCAGTGAATCCGACCGAATCGGTGTCCACCACCACGGGCCGCACCTCCTCGGCGGGAATGCCCAGAGCTTCGGCGGCCTGCATGGCGATGGAAGTCCGCGTGCCGCCGATATCGGTGGAGCCTTCCACCAGGTTCACGGTGCCGTCCGCGTTGACGCTGATGGTGCAGCTCGAAGGCAGCCCGACGTTGAACCAGAACCCGACGGCGACGCCGCGCCCGCGATTCGGGCCGCCCAACGGCGCAGTGTAGTGCGGGTGGTTCTTCATCGCTTCCAGTACCTCCACACAGCCGATCCGCCGGTACTTCGGGCCGTCGGCGCGGCGGGTGCCCTCCTTGGCTGCATTCTTCAACCGGAACTCGATGGGGTCGATGTCCAGCTTTCGCGCCAGCTCATCCACCACGGTTTCGGTCGCGAAAGCAGCGTTGGTGGCGCCGGGAGCGCGGTAGGCGGCCGTGCTGGGCTTGTTCACCACTACGTCATAACCGTCGATCCGCACGTTGCCGATGTCGTAGGCCGCGAAAACACACATGGCGCCGGGGACGACCATGGCGCCCGGATAGGCGCCGGCTTCGTAAGCCAGATATGCTTGCGCTGCCGTGATCTTACCGTCTTTGGTGGCGCCGATCTTGACTTGGATGTGCGATCCCGGCGTGGGCCCCGTGCCTTCGAACACGTCCTTGCGCGACATCACGATCTTCACCGGCCGTCCGGTCTTCTTCGACAGGAGAGCGGCCACCGGCTCGAGATAGACCGGAATCTTGCCGCCGAATCCGCCGCCGATCTCCATGGGCGTGACCTTCACGCGGGAAACCGGCAGATCGAGGACGCAGGCCGTGGTGTCGCGGACCACGAACGAGCCCTGCGTGCTGCACCAGATGTGAACCCGGCCGTCGTTGTTCCACAGCGCGGTGGCATTGTGCGGCTCGATGTAGCCCTGGTGCACGGTGGCCGTGTCGAACACGCGCTCGACAACGGCGTCGGCTTCGGCAAATCCTTTCTCGATATCTCCCATCGCGAAACGGAAGTGGTCGGCGACGTTGCTGACGTTTTGGGTCTGCTCGCCCAGTTCTTTCGTTTTGAGATCCTCGTGCAGGATCGGGGCGCCTTCCCGCATGGCGTCGGGCGCGGTCAGGACGCAGGGCAGGACCTCGTAGTCGACCGCGATGAGCGCGGCGGCTTCTTCAGCCACGTGGGCGTTTACGGCCGCGACCGCGGCCACCGCGTGCCCCTTGTACAACACCTTGCCCGCCGCCAGCACGTTGCCGCGGATATACCGCAGCGGGGTTTCGCCCTCGCCCAGATCGACGATGCAGTCCGCGCTCTCCGGCAGGTCGGCGGCGGTCACCACGGCGTACACGCCCGGCAGCGCGGAAGCTTTGCTCGTATCGATAACGCGAATGCGCGCGTGCGCGTGCGGGCTGCGCAGAATGAAGCCGTGCAGCAGCCCGGCGGCCGTGAAATCGGCGCCGTACAGTGCGCGGCCGGTAACCTTGTCGGCGCCGTCGTGGCGTATCGGGCGCGTCCCAACCACCTTGTAAGTCTTCATGCTTTCACCTCCCGCATTTCGCTCGAAGCCTGTTTGACCGCGCGCAGGATCTTGTCGTAACCGGTGCAGCGGCAGAGATTGTTGGCCAGCCACAGGCGTATGCGCTCGTCGGATGGAGCCGGCTCTTCGTCGAGCAGGGTCTTGGAGGCCACGATGAAGCCCGGTGTACAGAACCCGCACTGCAGCGCCGCCTGTTCGAGGAACGCCTTCTGAACAGGATGCAGCGCGCTGCCCGCGGCGACGCCTTCGACGGTGGTGATGCTCGCGCCTTCGGCCTCGACGCCCAGCACGAGGCACGAGTTCACGATACGGCCGTCCAGCACGACCGTGCACGCGCCGCAGTTGCCGTCGTTACAGCCTTCCTTCGAGCCGGTCAGCCCGAGGATGTCCCGCAGGCATTCGAGCAGGCTCTGGCGGGGCTCGCAGAGAAACTCCTTCGCTTCCCCGTTGATGGTGGTTCGGACGTGAGTTCTGGTGTGCATGTGATTACTGAATACCCCGTGCGCTTTGGAGCGCCGCTTCGAGCGCGCGGCGTGTGAGCACCGCGCACAGATGCTTGCGGTAGTCGGCCGTGCCGCGCATATCGGTGATCGGCCGGGCGGCGTCTTTGGCCATTTCAGCGGCGCGTCGGACGCTGTCCTCGTTGGCCGGTTTCCCCGCCAGCCACTCGCCGGCTTCCCGCACGAACAGGGGCGTCGGCGCGACCGAGGACAACGCGATCCGCGCGGATCGGAACGCGCCATTGTCGAGGGTCACCGACACGCCGGCCCCCGCCACCGCGATATCCATCTCGTTGCGCGGAATGAAGCGCAGATAATGCGAACCCGAGCGGGGGGCCGGCGGAGGTACCCGCAGCGAAACCAGCAGTTCGCCGGGCTGTAATGTGTTCTTGCCAGGGGCGGCGCAGAAATCCTCGACCGCCAGCTCACGCTCGCCCGAGGGCCCAATGATTCGGCAGGCGGCTTTCAGGGCGATCAGCAGCGGCACGGCGTCGGCGCTGGGGGCGGCATTGCAGAGATTGCCGCCGATGGACGCGCGTCCTTGAATCTGGATCCCGCCGATGAGGGCGGCGACATCGGCGAGAGCCGGGTAAGCCTTGGCGACCGCGCTGTCCCGGTAGAGCCGATAGCAGGGAACCGCCGCGCCGAAGGTGAGTCCCGACGCGTGGTCATGGCGGACCTCGTTCAACTCCGGAATCTTCTTGAGGTCGATCACCAGACCCGTGGTTTTCCGGCCGGCGCGCAATTGCACGATCAGGTCGGTGCCCCCGGCCAGCAGCAGCGCCCCCGGGTTGCCGGCGAGCAGGCTGCCGGCCTCTCCCAGCGATGAGGGGGCGGCATAGTCAAATGGCTTCACTTGACGAATTCTCCTTTGTGAAACGAAAATCGCACGAACTTTTAGGTTACAACGGGCGAGCCTGCGGGGATAGCTCTCCGAGGCTGCCGCCGCGTTTCCGGACGGCATTCGGCTCGCCGTCCTGCTTCCGCTTGGAAAGGCGCAGCGGCCTTCCAAGGCTGCCCCCCAAGGTCAGAACAGAAGTTTGAGGCCGAACTGGATGCGTCTCGGCTCGCCTGCCGAAGTGATCCGGCCGACTCCGGCCGCGCTGATGTTCGCCGCCGGATTCGCAAACGCAGGGGTGTTGCTCACGTTGAACGATTCGGCGCGGAACTGCAGGCGCAGACGCTCCGTGATGCTGAAGGTTTTCGCCAGCAGGACGTCCAGGTTGGTCAATCCGGGACCGGAGAGAATGGCCCGGCCGGAATTGCCGTAAGTATAGTTGGGCTGCACCTGGAACGCGCTGACGTCGAACCAGCGGTCGATGGAGCGCTGATCCGGCGGCAGGTCTCCGCTGCGAAGGCGATTCGGCCGGTCGGCGCCGCCCGCGTTCGTGATCCCGCCGGACGTCGTCACCGTGTATGGCTGGCCCGTGGTGCGGGTAAAAATGCCGCTGAACTGCCACCCACCGAGGGCCAGGTCCAACGCGCGGGTGACGTTGCCCAAGTACTTCTTACCCTTGCCGACAGGCAGCTCATACGTCCCCACAAAACCGAAAGCGTGCCGGATATCGGTGAGCGAGCGGCCGCGGTCGAGGCTGCGATCCCAGGGCTTCAGGTTTCCTCCACCGTCGCTGTTCCCCACCTCGTCGATGTTGTCGATGGCGTGCGACCAGGTGTAATTCATCACGAAGGTCAGACCCTTGGAAAACCGCTTTTCGATCTTGGTCATCAATCCGTGATAGCTGAGATTTCCGAACGGCTCCTGCCTGTTGACGTTGTTGTAGAAAGGCCACAGCCGCCGGTTCGCCAGCGGTACGGGTGAGGGAGCGATGTCATAGGGGATTGCGTAGTTCAGGGCGCCGAGCATCTTGCGTGTGCCGTTTCCGCTATACCCGACCGTCAGCAGCGTATCGCCCGGCAACTCGCGCTGGACGTCGAAGAACCACTGCTGCGAAAATTGCGTTGGCAGGAACTTGTTCGAGACGGTAATGCCCACGGAATTGGGTCCCGGCACCTCACTCACATTGAAATCCACGGGCGGAAATCCTCCGCTGAGCGTAAGACGCGGATTGATGCGGTCCAAAGTGCCGAAGCCGAATTCGATGAAGTCGGGCGCCTGGTTCTGTCCCCGGGCCCACTGGCTCGACATCGAATCGGCCCGGGCATAAATGACTCCGAAACCGGACCGGATGACGGTCTTGTTGGTCATCCGGTAGGCCAACCCGATCCGCGGACCGAAATTATTGAGATCGTTCGAGCAGTTGCACTCGCCTTTTCCGAAGCGGGTTTGTTTGAGCCGCGCGTTGGGGCCGGTATTCGCGAAATCCAATTCGAAGTTGGAAACCCTGCCATCCGGGTAGAACGGAGCGAAGAAGATGTCGTACCGCAGCCCAAGATTCAGAGTGAGGCGGGGAGTGATTTTCCAGTCGTCCTGAACGAACGCCGCGAACGTAGTGTCCACCAGATATTCACCGTTCTCATTCCCCACCGTACCCCCGGAAGCGACTCCCAGCATGAATTCAGCCAGGCCATCTCCCGTTGCCGCACGATTGGCCGGATTGGCGGTAAACTCGCGGCCGAAAGCGAACTGACCGCGGGCAAACCGCGCCGCGCTGCGGAAAACATCTTCGCGTCTGACTTCGCCGCCGAACCGCAGGTTGTGCTTGCCCCAGACTTTGAAAAGCGTGTCCGTAAACTGGTAGTTCCGTACATTGTTCGTATTCGGCCAGAAGGAGCGCGAGCCGATTTCGGAATAGCCGGCCGGCGAAAACCGCGAGTTGCCATGGTCGTTCGACGTAACCAGGTTGGTCTTCGGAATGCCTTTGATCCCGTACTCGTCGAACAACGGCTTGTCGTAGGGAATGTCGAACCTGGTGGGGATGTCGGTGAGGCCGAAACGGAACTCGTTGGTCAGCGACGGCCCGAAGGTGATGGCGTGCGTAAAGGCGTAGCTGTTGCTGCGGATAATGGTGGTCGTCCCCAGGCCGCCGTCGGCAGGGAGGGGAAGCGGACCCGGTTCGTAGCGGTCGCGGTTGCGGCGGCTGTACCGGAACGAAAGCCGGCTGCGGTCGCTCAAGTTGTGGTCGGCTTTCAGATCCACCGTGTCCACGTCGTTGGTCTCGCTTGGCGAGAAGAAATAATTGTCGGTAATCTTGCTCTGGTCGACGGCCTGCGGATACAACGCAAGCAACTTGGGGAAGAGCGGATCCCAGCGGGTCTTGGGGACGATGTTTCCGGCGAAAGGCTGACGCGTAAAGCTGGCTGGCGTGCCCACCGTGGTGGCGGGATCGAAAACCGGCCGGATGCGGTTAAAATTTCCTTCCCGCACTTCGGCCACCGGCACGGTGGATACGAAGCTGTGTCCCAGGCGCGTGCGCGTGCCCTCATAGGAGGCGAAGAAAAAAGTCCTATCCTTGCGGATCGGGCCGCCGACCGTTCCGCCGTACTGGTTCTGCTTGTAAGTCGGCTTTGGGGACCCCACGCGGTTGGCGAAGAAATTGGCGCCGTCCAGATTCGCGTTACGGAGAAATTCGAACAGCGTCCCGTGAAGAGTGTTGGTCCCGGACTTGATGTTTACGAAGACCTGTCCGCCCATGCGATTTCCGTATTCGGCGGAAAGATTGTTGGTGACCACGCGGAACTCGCCCACCGCGTCGACGCTGGGTTTTACGGCCTGGGCTTCGAACCCGATCGGCCCGCCGGAGTACGTGAGTGAGTTGTCGACCCCGTCGATGTTCACCTGAACCTGATAGCCGTGCTGGCCGCCGGCGGAGAACACACCTTCACTTTGTGGGCGGGATCCGCGGGCGGCGGTCACGCCGGAGGTCCGCGCCAGTTCCAGATAGTTGCGCCCGTTGAGGGGCATCTCGACAATTCGCTTGTTCTCTATTACCTGGCCCACCATGGTGGTTTCGGAGTTGAGCAGAGCCGCCGACGCGCTGACGTTGATGCTCTCGGTAACGGTGCCGGGCTTCAGGGTGAAGTCGATGCGCGCCGTCTGGCCGACGTCGAGCTTGAGCTCGGCGATTTCCTCGACTGAAAACCCCTTGTTCGTAGCCTGAATCTTGTAACGGCCGACGGGCAGGCTGGGCAGCGTGTATAGACCGGACTCGTTCGAGGCGGTTTCGCGGCGCAATCCGGTATCGAGGTTGGTCACCGAGACCTGCGCGCCGACCACGGCGCCTTCCGTCTGATCCTTCACGATTCCCTGGATCGAGGCAGTCTGCGCAAGCCCTTGAATCGAGGCAAGCAGGAGCACACCGATGCCTAGGCAATAACGGCATTTCATGGCGGGATTATATCAAAGAAGTTCCTACAAACTTGTAAATCCGTCTGTCTGTTCTGGCTACGGCCGGCCGCCGACTTCCGAGACCA
Organism: Bryobacteraceae bacterium; assembly: GCA_035495815.1. Classification (GTDB taxonomy): domain Bacteria; phylum Acidobacteriota; class Terriglobia; order Bryobacterales; family Bryobacteraceae; genus DATJFH01. The sequence continues at coordinate 32,505 of DATJFH010000125.1, read as the reverse complement.
GTTTGCTCGCCAACGGGCTGGTCTGGCCGGCGTATTTGTTGTTCGGCTTGTCCCTGTAAGAAACCGATACCGGGGTAGATACCTGTTCGAAGGTGAATGAGCAGATGCGCATGCCGGGGTAAAGAGCCACGGCCATGCGACTGAGGTTGCTCAACTCCAGAGTGGCTTTTCCAATCCAGCCCGGATCGAACAGGCCGGCCGTGCCGTGAACGATGATTCCGATGCGCCCCAGGCTGGAGCGTCCTTCGAGCCGGCCCAGAATATCGGTGCTCAGGTCCAGTGTCTCTTCCGTGATGGCCAGAACGAAATCGCGCGGCTGCAGCACGAAAGCCTCTCCTGGGGGAACGATCACCTTGCGCATGATGTCCTGCAGGCTGCCCTTGTCTTTCAGGTCGATGTAAGGATGGCGGCTGTACTCGAACACGCTGAACTCGGCGCCGAGACGGAAATCGACCGAGCAGCTGCCGAACTGCTCCGGGGGCAGCTCAGGCGTGATCTTGATCTTGCCTTCGGCGATGTAGCGTTTGATATCTACATCCGATAGAACCATGAGACGAGAATAACGAAGTCAGACGCGGTTGTCGAGGAAACCGGCGCATATAGGCGCATAAATGGTGACGGAACCGACGGCCGTGCCCCAATCCTGTCCGCGGATCAAACACGCCTTGCCGGATTAGTCATAGCCTTGTATCCGGGTGTCTGAAGTGATAAGACAAAGAGTGTCCCGGGGCCGGCGCGACCGCCTTCGGGTTTTTGAAGGAGAAAAGAGAATGACGCGTCATGTTCAGATTGCCGTACTTGCGCTGGCCGCTATTGCGCCGCTGGCCGCCCAATCGCCGAAAGGCTGGAAAATGCGCGTCGACCGCAGTATGGAGGCGTCGGACCCCGACGCGCCGGGCGACATCAAATTCGTCACCATGGGATCGGGTTTCCACGCCACCAATCCCAAGGCCGCGGTGTACTGGAATCCGTCGAATACCGCCTCCGGCTCCTATACCTTGAAGGCCACCTTCACATTGATGAAGCCGAGCGGCCACAACAACTATTACGGCCTGGTATTCGGCGGCAGCGGTCTCGAAGGAGCCCAGCAAAGCTATCTATACTTCGTGATCGCCCAGAACGGCACCTGGCTGATCAAGCGCCGCGAGGGCGACTCGACCAGCAACGTGGCGCCGAAGACTCCGAATGAAGCCGTGAAGAAGCCGGATGAAAGCGGAAAATCCACCAACACCCTCGAAGTTCGCGTCGGCGCTGATAAGGTAGATTTCGCGGTCAACGGCACGGTCGTGCACTCCGAACCGAAAAGCGGAGCGATGGCGAAGACCGATGGAATCTACGGCATCCGCATCAACCACCAACTCGAGGTTCAGGTGGACGGTTTGTCATCCAAGTAACCGGACCGCGCGGCGGATACTCGACATCATATCGGCGCCCGCCAGCCGGTCAGCCTCGATTCGAGTTGCTTTCTCTCGCCGGCGAACTTCGTATCGGCCGCCAGATTTTTCAATTCGTGCGGATCGCCTGCGAGGTCGTAGAGTTCCTGATTACCGCTGTTGTACCAGTTGAGCTTCCATTTCCTTGTGCGAATGGTGCGGATCGGGTTTACCCATTTCTGTTTGGAATAGTATTCGAGGAAAACCGCGTCCCGTGTGCTCCTGTGGGACGTCAGGTCGAGTCCGGTCACCTTGGCCGGCCATTTCAGACCCGCCAGCGACGCCAGCGTGGGAGAGAGGTCCGCCTGGGTCACCAGATCGTCGCGGGTCTCCGGCTTCAGGCGTCCTGGTGCGGAGATCACCATGGGGATGCGAATCAGCGGCTCGTACATGAAGGGGCCCTTGAAGGGCAGGCCATGCTCGCCGATGGCATCCCCATGATCCGCCGTGTAGGCGATGATCGTCGACTCCGGCTCCCGAATCGCATTGAGTGTGGTGCCCAGGCAGGCATCCGCTTTCTCGATCAGCTGGCAATAGTAGGTTCGGTATCGGAGCCAATCCTCCGGTGTGTAGGCGCGAGTGGGGCGGCCCTGATCTTTGTCCATATACTGCCGCTGCTCGGAGGGCTTACCCTCCAGGTTCGTCTGATCGCTGAACGGCGGCGTTACGCCTTTTCGCGGAACTACGTTCTTCAAATCTTGAACGATGTGATAAATGTCGTGCGGATTGAGAATGGAAACCCACGCCAGCCAGGGACCGCTTTGCCGGCGGATCCATTGAGCAGCCTGTCCGGCGACCGCCTCATCCTTGCCACGGCCGATCGTGCCGAATCCGAAAGCCTCACGCCCCTCGGTCTCCGAGCCCAGGTGCCACTTCCCGAAGTAACCGGTCTGGTAGCCGGCGTTCTGAAAAACCTGGCCGACGGACGCCAGTTTCGGGGAAAGCGTTTTGCCCAGCGAGGATCCGTCCACGTTGGTCACGACGCCGGTTTGGTGGGGCTCGAGCCCGGTCAAGAGAGACGACCGTGCGGGCGAGCATTGCGGTGTGTTGCAAAAAGCGTTGGTGAATCGGACGCCCTGCTGATCGAGACGCCGGTGGTGAGGCGCATTCACCGGGCCGGGAACCATCGCGGTCTCCTGGTCCGACATGAAGACCAGTACGTTAGGGCGCCGTTGGACGCGGGCTACGAATGGGAATCCAGCCAGGATTGCGCGTCTGCTGAGCATACTGAGCATTTTACGTCCGTGCCCCGCACCCTGGAAAGTACGCGGCGGCGGCGCGTCAGGCAATTACTCCGTATCCAAACTTGTCACCGGATCGATCAGCATCCAGCACACTCCCCCGATACAATAAATCGCGGCGGAGGTGTAGAACGTAAGCGCCCAGTTGTACCCCGTCTTCACCAGGATGTAACCGATCAGCGCCGGCGCGACGCTGCCTCCGAAGTGCCCGGTCATGTTCATCGCGGCCGAGAGCGTACCGACGTAGCGGCCGCCCAGCTCCATGGCCGTGGTCCAGGAAACGGGCCCGCTCAGTTCCGCCGCGAACGCCGACAGGCTCATGGCTACCATCGCCCAGAAGGGGTCGCGGATGAACGTGAACAGCAGCAGCAGCGCGGCCGCTCCCCCGTAAGCCGAGTATGCCAGGATGCGTCGGGTACGCACGACGCTACCGGTCCAGTGCGCCATGCGCGGGGCCAGCCATCCGCAGAACAGGCTGCCGAAACCGGCGGAGAGCATCGGCATCCCGGCCAGCAGGGCGCCCTGACGCAGGTCGAGATGGCGCGCCTGCAGCAGGTATGTCGGCAGCCAGGTGATGTAGAAGTAAAAACCGTAGTAATGACAGAACCACTGCACGCAGAGCGCCCAGGCGCTGGGCGAGGCCAGGAACTTGCGCCAGGGCGCTTCAGCCTGCCGGGCGGCGCCGTGCGGACGCGGCTTCGAAGCGGCAATCAGCGCCAGTTCGGCGGTGTTCACTTCCCGATGATCGGCCGGGTTATCGCGATACCACCAGTAGAACGCGGCCGCCCAGACCACGCCGAGCGCGCCGAATACCACGAAAGTTTCCCGCCACGTGAAGAACGCGTACATGCGCACGATCAGGTATGGCGTGAACGCGGCCGCCCAGCGGGCGCTGGTGGCCTTGATCCCTTCCGCCATCGGCCGCTCGGACGCGGGCAGCCATGAGCTGAACGACTTCGCCAGTCCGGGGAAACAGCCGGCCTCGCCAGCCCCGAACAGCAGGCGCGTGATCAGCAGCGACGGCAGGTTCCACACCCATCCCGTCGCGGCGGTGAAGAGGGACCACCACAGCACGATGCGCGTGAGAACCTTGCGCGGCCCGATGCGGTCGCAGAGCCAGCCGCTCGGAATTTCGAGCAGCGCGTAGGTGAGCCCGAAGGCCGAGAACACGTACCCCATCTGCACGGTCGTCAAACCCAGGTCGCGGGCGATGGCCGGCGCGGCCTGGCTGATGGCGACCCGGTCGATGTAAGTGATGAATGCCAGCGCCACTCCGAACGCGACCGCCCGATAGCGCGCGTGAGTCGGCTGCGCGGCTCCGCGCGGCGGGCTCATAGCGCCATTCGCGTTCGAATGAAGTCGCGGGCCGACTCGACCATCCGGCGGCTGGGAATCCGCGGGTTGGCGTTGACCTCCACGATGAGCCATCCGCTCCAACCGGTCTCCGCCAGCGCGCGGCCGAGGGCAGGGAAGTCCGTCTCCCCTTCACCGAACAGGACCTCCTTACCGGCCAGGGCGTCGCGCAGATGGAACGCCGGAATTCGTTGGCCGTAACGGCGCACGATGCCGGCCGGCGTGAAGGTGGACGGAAACGTGTTGCCCGTGTCCAGGACCACCGACACCAGCGCCGGGTCGGTTCCGTCCAGAACGCCGCGCAGCACGCGCGCGTCCTGCTCGAGCTCGTGCGCGTGGTTATGGGAGCACACCCGCACGCCGAGGCCGGCGCAAACCTTGCCGGCGCGGTTCAGCTCGCTACACTTGGTCTTCATCTCCTCCGCCGTGCCCGGCATGCCGGCGCCGCTCAACATCAGGTATTGGCCGCCGAAATCTCGGGTCGCTCGGGCCACCTGAGCGATCTGCGCCTGCTCCTTTTCGAGACGGGCGGGATGGAACAGCCTCGCGCCCATGTGAAGCCCGATCAGCGGGACGCCGCGTTTGGCGATCTCGGCGCGCGCCGGAGCAGGGTCCGCGAAACTGTCCGCCAGGCTTGCGAAATTTGTCTCGAAGCCTTCGTAGCCGAGCTGATGGAGATCAGAGAGCGCAGCCAGAAGCTTCGCTCGATCGCGGAGCGGCGACCCCCAGGCGCGAGTCTGGCAGCCGAGCCGGACACCCGGCCGCGCGCCGGCGCCAGTCAGAGCCGCAGCCGCGCCGAGCAGAAGCTCCCGGCGGCCGAGTCGAGGATTCACCGCCACACTGTAGCACGAATCGGCGGCTGTTCCCGGTCAACCGCGCACTTCTGAATTCACCGCCTGCATCAGCGCTTTGATATACCCGTATCCGAAAGCGAAGGACTGCAGGCTGCCCTTATCGTCCGGATGGCGCGGCATGTGGTCGGGACAGAGAGAGCCGGCGAACTGGTGGTCCCGCAGAATGCGCATGATCTGGAAGAAGTCCATCTCGCCTTCGTCCGGATACACTTCCTGGAAATCGTACAGCCCGCCGCGAATGTTCCGCATGTGAATCTGATAGATCTTGCCCCGCTCGGCCAGGTAGCGCACAATCGGCAGAATCTCGACCCCTGGCTTCTTCAAACCCTCGGCCACCGTCCCCAAACACAACTGGAATCCGTTGAAAGGACTGTTGACGATCGCTTCATAGCGCTTGATCGCGTCGAAGACGGAAGGCGAATCCCAGTTGTCCGCGCCCTGGTATCCGAACGGCAGGCCCGGCGGATCGTAGGGATGGCACGCCATCCGCACTCCGTGCTGTTTGGCCACCGGAATCACTTTCTGCAGAAAGTTCGTGATGCGCTCCCAGTAGTCTTCCTTGTCCACCCTGCCCGATTTACCCGCGGGCAGGTCCTTCCAGTTCTCTTCGAGCTTGAAGCCGGCGTAGGTGACCTTGCCCCTTCCTTCGGACTGCCGGTTCCGGCGAATCGGAATCACCGTCCAGTGATACGTGATGATCTTGACGCCAACCTGCGCCGCTTTTTCGATATTGCCGAGAATGTTGTCGAGCTCGCGGTCGCGCTCCGGACCTTTCCGAAGATTGATGTAGTCGGCGCTCATGCGGATGGCTTCGAACTGGACGCCGTGGCGGTCGCAGTCGTCCTTCATCTTCTTCAGCTCATCCGGATCCCAGCCGCCGCCGGGAGCGCGCTTGCGAAGCTGCGCCGTCAGATGCCGGACGCCGTACCGCAGGTTGTACTCGAGGTTTTCCTTCGATGTAATGCCGTCGCCCGCGATGCTGTGGTAATCCCCGCCGACGTGCATCAGTGTATTTCGCTTGGGCGCGGTAGTCTGACCGCGCGCGCCGCCGGATGCGGAAGAGAGCGCGGCCGCGGCCGCCGCCAGCTTGCCGAAATCTCTGCGTTGTAGATGGCGAGTGGGTTTCATCGCGGGTATTATATCCCGCGCCGTTACTCCGTGACTCCGGCCGGCGATGGAAAGAGCTCCCGGATTTTCTGCGCTGCCCTGTCAGGGCGCGCGAGGCTCTCGAGTGGCGCCGGGGTAGCAGAACACGCGCGTCCTCTACAGCGCTTCGTTCAGACCAACAGGGACTGGTCCCCAGCCCTTACCGGCTGCACAAACCGTTCGCATGTCTCGACGAACGACCGCGGCTCGATCGGTTTCGATATGTAGCCGTTGAAACCCGCGGCCATCATGTTTTCACGGTCGCCGACCATCGCCAGCGCGGTCACCGCCACCATCGGAATGCGGCGTGTCGCCGGATCTTCCCGCAAACGCCGCGCCACCTTTTTTTCCGGGATGTCCGGGAGCCGGATGTCGCACAGAATCAGGTCCGGTAGCTTGCGGCGCGCAATCGTCATTCCCGATTCCAGCACGGTATGGCGAGCCTTCAGAAGACAGGTGTGCCGCGGAATTCAATCCGGATCTTTGTACCGACATCCATGATTCCTCCGGCAACGACTCCAAACACGTGTATTCACGGCTTGCCGGTATGTAGCGCGAATTTCAAGCCTGAGATCGAGCGCAAAAACAGTCTGAGGAGGGTACTTCAGGATCTGGAACGCGAGGCGCTCCACAAGGCCACCCGGGATTGCTACTTTAATCTCATGACCGGCCCCAAGGCTTTACGCCCGCTGTTGATCATGCTTCGGCTCGGTCTCGGCGGCATCTTCATTTACGCTGCCTGGACGAAGCTCAGGGATCCCTGGTCGCTGTTCGCGATGGCCATCGACTCCTATCAGCTGCTTCCTCTGTGGGCCGTCGAATGGACCGCCCGCGTCTTGCCCTGGCTGGAACTGGCGCTTGGCGCCCTCCTCGTCACCGGCCGGTCGATGCGAATCTCAACCGCGCTCGCGTCGCTGCTGCTGGTGGTCTTCTTCGCTCTGATGGTTCGCGCGTACCTGAAGGGAATGGAGATCAGCTGCGGGTGCTTCGGCCCCGGCGAGACCCTATCCTGGAAGACGCTGCTGCGCGACGGATCCATGCTCGCCGGATCGCTGCTGCTGACCGCGGTCAGCTTCCGAAACCGGACCGCTCGCAATGTACAATATGAATTTCAGCGCGTTGAAGGGCAATGAGCAATAATCGAATCGTCCTGGCGGCATTGGCGGGCACTCTGGTATGGTTGGCGGACCAGCCTACCGTGGCCGGCTACAATCCGCTGCTGGAGATGTTCTGGGACCCCGGCTTATGGCGCACTCCGGCGCACGACCGCCTCGTTCTGGCCCTCTCCTGGCTGGTCACCACGCTGTTCTGCCATTTCCTCATGTTTGCCTACCAGAAGGCTCGCCAGCGCGGCTGACTCCTTACAGCGATTTCAAGAACGCCAGCAGTTCCGCCGCTTGGGCCGCCGGCAATGCGTCAAACCTCGAACGGCTGTTCCCGGCCTCCACCTGATGCCGTCCGATGGCTTGTTCGATCGTGGCCGCGCTGCCGTCATGTAGGAGTGGGCGGCGGAATCGGAGCCCCCACAGGGCCGGCGTCCGGATTTCCGCGCCTGTGGCTGCCGCCTGCTCGATTCCATCGCCGGTTCCGATGTCGTGCAGGAGCAGGTCCGAGAACAACGGCACCGCGCGCCGGTTGAAAACCGGATTCGCGTTCACTCCTGTTTCAAGCTGCGGACGGTGGCACGTGCCGCAGCCGAGGTCCAGAAAAATCTTCTCACCGCGAAGAACCGCGTCGGTGATCGCCCCCCGCGGCGGCGGCGCGAGCAACCGGATGAAGTTCTCGAAGTTATCGACTCCGCGCAGACCCGTCCGGCTGTCGCGCACGTCCTCGGTGGCGCCTGCCGGATAGCAGCGCCTTAACCGGGCCGGATCGCCAGAGTCCGGTGGTTCGCCATGAAAGAAATCGTTGGTGATGCCCATTTCGTTGAAATAGGCGTCCCCGGCGAAGGAGAGCAGCGTCGCCTGCTGCGCCTTCCAACCGAACCGTCCGGCGCGCGTCGTCCCGCTGGCCACGTCCTGAATGATCGCTGCCCGCCCCCGCACGCCGTCGCCGTCCCGGTCGTCGGGGTCCGCCAGCGCCAGGATGGTCGAGTCCGGAATCGCGTCGATCAATCCGGCGCCAAACAACGGCACCGAAATCCGGTGGGCGATGATGTTGGCTTCCGCATAAATCGAAACCTGGCAGTCGTGCGGCGGCACCGAGAACAGGTGCTGCAGAGTGCCGCCCGGGGGCGCGTGGAACACGCCTCGATCGTCCCGGTATCCCGCCCGGACTTCCACCATCGTGCCCGTTCCGCCCACCGCCGGGATGTTGTGGCACTGCGCGCAGGACGTGCCGTTGAACAGCGGTCCCAGTCCTTCCGACGCCTGTTCCACCTCCATGAAATCCCCGCGCCCTTCACGGAACAGCTCCAACTCGCGGGACGTTATCCCGCTCAGCGGCCCGCCCGGTAAAGCGCTCTCCTGCGCGACCGAGCGGATGCCGGCCAGCGCCAATCCGAGAGCCGCCAGACAGTATATATTCCTGATCCGCATACTCTACTCCACGATGATGAAGCCCCGCATCAAATTGTGGCCGGCGCCGCAGGGCCGCGAGCACTCGAACACGTAGCGTCCCTTCTTGTTCGCCAGGAAGCGCACCTTCAGATCGCCTTTCCCCATTTGCGGAACTACCGCGTCGATCTGGGCTGCGGGGATGCGAAACCCGTGGCCGGTATCTTCGCTGGTTACGGCGAGTTCCACTTCCGTGCCCTGTTTGACTTTGATACGCGAGGGCGAGAACGTGAACCGCTCGGCCGTGATCCGGACCACCTTTCGCGGCCGCCCGGGCGCCTGCTCCGGAACGGCCGGAAGCGCCATCAGCAATGCTGCCACAAGGAATCTCGTCATCTAGAACCACCACCCGATGCCAACATTGATGGAGTCGCGCGCGCGAACCACCGAGCTGGCGTTGCGATTGAAACTGTAATCGAACTTCAGCGCGATATCGGCGTTCGGCTTGTAGCCGGCGCCGATGACCCACGCCGAGCGGTCGAATTGCGGCAGCGGCAGGAATCCCTGGGGCATCCGGCGCTGAGTGTTGAAGTTCTCGTACCGCGCGAACAGGATTCCGTCCTGCCGGAATCGTCTCGGCAGAATATGGACCGCCGGCTCGAAATAGGCGCCCTGCATCTGCCGGGCGATGTTCGGGAATCCGCCCCGGTCGCTCTGCAGCGCCAGGTTCAGCTCGCGGGCGTGGCTGAGCCAGGTCCGCGCGTACAACCCGCGGAAATCCAGGCTGCCCGCGCTGTACCGGCCGTCGAACGAAAGAATACTGGCCCGGGGGTTCACGTTGCGAAGATTGAAGCCCGTTTGCCCCGTGTAGCCGCTAAGCCCCAGCGTCAATCGCCGCACGCCGGCGTATTCGATGCGCGCCGCCTGAGCCGGATTGCGGAATGAGGATTGGAATCCCCCCTGCCGGCCGTTGCGGAATCCTTCCCCTGCGTCGAATCCAGCGGCGTCGAGTCCTGCCATCATGTAAGCGCGATAGCGGAAGCCCCCGCCGAACTCGCCCGTGGCGCCGAAACCGGCGTCGAACCACGTGGACGGGATGATCACGGTCTCGACGAATGTCCTCTCGACGCCGTTGAAGGCCGGCGGTTCGTGGCGCTCGTTGAGAATCCCCATGGGCGTAAGCAGCATGCCCGCCCGCAGGTTGAAATAGGGCTTCACGAGAAAATCCAGATACGCCTGCTCCAGCTCCAGCTCCCCTTTTTCTTCGCCGCCTTCGACCAGGGCGTGCTCCACTTCGAGCTCGCTCCAAAACTTGATGCGCGGGGAAAAGCTGTGGCCGAACAACAGGACGAAGCGGTGGAAATCGAGCTGTCCGGGCTGGGTGCGCTCCTTGTTGAAATGGAAATCCATGTATCCCGAGACGGGCAGCCGCTGTTCGGGCGCCGGCTCGGATGTCTGGACGGACGCGTTGGCAAGGGGCTGCAGCGCCAGCGGCTCGGGAGCGGGCGCCGGACTGGGTGGCTCCGGCGCGAGGACCGTGCGGGTGGCCAGCAACTCGTTGATCTTGGCCTCCAGCGCGGCAACCCGCTGCCCCAGATCCCTCTGCGCCGCGGCCGCGAAGTCCGGTTCGAGCAGGCGGATCTTTCGTTCCAGTTCGTCGACCCGCCGTTCCAGCCCGCCCTCCTGTTGCCCGGGTGCCGCACCGGCCGTCAGCAGGAGAAGAAGGAGGCTCTTTACTATGGCTCCGGTTCTGTACTTAATCATGGTTAAGTAAGGATTACGATACCAGCCCCGGCTGCAGCTTGTCAATCCGGGCAGGTGATCGCAAAAATCTCAAAAATCCGCTTGATTGGGTGTGACAGGATATCGGATCGGTCTGGTTCTGCTTCAATCTGCGGGGGCGCTCTCGATAGCGCCATGGCCGGCGATTCTGGTTGCCAGCGTCATGTCCCTGGCCGCGTACCGCACGGCGGACGCGCCGCGGGTGACCGCGACCTCCATCCTTTTCCTCCTTGCGCCGCTGTATCCGTTTGTCTTCCTCTGGCTGTATATAAGCTCCTGGCGCGCCCTTGGCGCCGGCGCCGTCAGCCGAGCGTTCACGCTGTCCGCTATGCCGCTGATCCTGTGCCTGGTTGCAGCCGGCGCCTGGTATATCAGCGAGCGCACGCCTCGGGACGGAGGAACCGTGGCTCGAGAAATCAAGGCCAGAGTCGTGCCCGTGAATCCCCTGGTTTGGACGCTCCTGTGCGCGGGCGGTTCGTGCCGCCTCCCACGCCCGCCTCTCGTGACCGTCGAGCAGGCGCTTGTGGCGATCCAAACCTCGGCCAAATTGAACGTACCGGCGCCTCCCTACGGTACGCCCCTCCAGACCGCCCTCGCCAATCTCTGTTACGGCTTCGATGGCTCACCATGCGACGGACGGCAACAGGACCTCGCCCGACTGGTCTCCGCCCTCGTCGCGAGGGGCGCGCGGTTGAGCGAATCGGAGAGCGGCGAGATCGAAAACGTCTGGCGGCTGCGCCTGGCGAGATTCGAAGGACCGGTCACGACGGGCATGGAGAATCCGCTCACCTGGCGCATCGTGAAACAAATGGCGGGAGACCAGCCGCTGACCCTTGGCGAACGTGAGATCCCGCTGCTCAATCTGCCCTCGCGACTGCACGGAACGCCTTTGTTCGCGGCCCTTCTGACCCGTCAGAACGCACTGGCCGCCGAATTAGTAAAAAAGGGCGCCCGGCTCTCGGCCGAAGAAGAAGACAATACCGCCATCGTCAAGGCGTTGCAGGCTCTGACGTACCAGTTCGAGGGAGTCCACAGCGCTTATCCGATGTGAGTTGCTGTCGTTCGCACTGTAGGCTATACGAGAGCCGACGAGATATGAAGGCAGCCCTCTGTGCCATCCTTGCCTAAGACGCCGGCGCGCCTACGATCGGCTTCTTCCTGCTCGACGCGGGCAGTGGACGGTACCTGGAGAAGGTCTTCGACACGCGCCGTTAGCCCCTAAGCCAGCAGCTTCCTGGCGGGCTCGGCGTGCGTCACCGGATAATCCGTCAGGCTCTCCTCCCGTCCGTGATGTCGGAAGGTCAGCCTCTTGTGATCGAGCCCGAGCTGGTTGAGCACGGTCGCATGCAACTCGGGCACGCTCACCGCATTCTCGGCCGCGCGATACCCGATCTCGTCCGTGGTTCCGTGTATGTAGCCCTTCCTGAATCCGCCCCCCGCCATCCACAGCGAGAATGCGTGACGATTGTGATCCCGCCCCGTGCCCTTCTGTGAAATCGGCAGCCGCCCGAACTCGCCCGACCACATCACGATCACGTCGTCCAGCAGCCCGCGGCTCTTCAAATCCTTGATCAGCGCCGCCGACCCCAGGTCGATCATTCCGCACACCTGCTTCAATCCTTCCTCGAGATTCGAATGGTGGTCCCACGGCTGTATCGACGGTTTCACCCCGGGGAACACCTGCACGAACCGCACGCCCGCCTCCACCAGCCGCCGCGCCATCAGGCAGCGCGTGCTGTACGAAGCCGTTTCCGGATTGTCCAGACCATACAACTTCTTCGTCGCCTCGGACTCCATCGAAAGGTCGAGCGCGCCGCTGGCCGCCATCTGCATCCGCGCAGCCAGCTCGTAGTTTTTGATCCGCGCATCGAGCGAGGTGTCCTCGGGGTACCGCTCCCGGTGCCGCTCATTCAGCTTCGCCAGAAAATTCAGCCGGTCTTCCTGCGAGCCCTTCGGACCGGGAACCGCCGGCTTCAAGTCCAACACCGGGGACCCTTTGCTGCTGAACTCGGTGCCCCGATACAGCGCCGGCAGCCAGCCGTTGTCCCAGACCAGCGCTCCGTTCGTGTTGTACCCGTCCGGGTCGCGCAGCACCACGAACGCCGGCAAGTTCTGGTTCTCCGTGCCCAGAGCATAGCTGACCCACGCACCCGTCGTCGGACGCCCCGGGAAAATCTTCCCTGTCTGGAACATGATCAGCGCTTCGGAATGATTATTGTGCTCCGAGTGCATCGACCGCACCAGGCAGATCTCGTCCGCGATGCTGGCCGTGTGCGGCAGCAACTCGGACAGCTCCATGCCGCACTGCCCGTACCGGCCGAACTTGAACGGGCTGCCCATCAGCTTGTTGTCGGCGCTGCCGCCCTGCAACGTCTCCAGCTTCTCCTGGTGCTTCTGCCCGCTGCGCTTGTTCAGCTCCGGCTTCGGGTCGAACAGGTCCATCTGGCTCGGACCGCCGTTCTGCATGAGCTGAATCACCGCCTTCGCCTTGGGCGCGAAGTGCGGGCTCTTGGGGCGGGTGTCGAAGCTCACGGGCTCGCCCGCCGTGGCTCCGAGCAGCCCCTGCTGCTCCAGCATCCAGGACAGAGCCATCGTTCCGAAGCCCAGCCCGGTACGCGCCAGCAGTTCACGCCGTGAGAAGAATTCCCGATCGGTCATTCGCATTCCCTCTTTATTGCCGGTACAAAAACTCGTTGGAATTCAGCAGTACGTGGCAGACGCTGGCCAGCGCCTCGCGCCCGGCAGCAGGCTCCGGCTGCGGTTTGCTCAGGTACCGGTCCAGCTCGCGTTGATACAGACCTCGCGCCCACTCCAGCTCCTGGCTGTCCGGACGCCGTCCGAACGCATAGAGGAACGCCCAATTCAATTTCGCGTCGAGGGTCGCGCCGGCCGTCTTCTCCACGCGCCCCGCGAAATGATGCGCCTGTGAATCCACCTCGGCGTCGTTGAGCATCATCAACGACTGCAGCACCACTGCTGAAGCCCCGCGGGTGGTCGCGTTGGTGCTCATTACCGGCTGGTCGAACACTCCCAACAGGCTCAGGTTGTATCGCCGCCGCGCCACCAGGTAGAGGCTGCGGCGGTAGCGGTCCTGCGGATCCGCCAGGTCTTTGTCGCTCACCAGCACCATCCCGTCAGCCTGCGTCGTGGTCTTGACCGCCGGCCCTCCGATTTTGGGATTCAGCGTCCCGCTCACCGCCAGCATCGAATCGCGGATCGCTTCCGACTCCAGCCGGCGCAGCCGCATCCGCCATAGCAGAGAGTTCTCCGGATCGGCCTTCTCCGGCGACGCGGCCTGTTTGCCGGGATAATCGGACCTCCGCGAGCTTTGCTGATAGGCTCGCGAGTTCAGCATCAGCCGCAGCAGCGGCTTCGTCCGCCAGCCGTTGCGCTCCAGTTCGGACGCCAGCCACTCGAGCAGCTCCGGATGCGTCGGGCGCGCCCCCATGGCGCCGAAATTTTCCGGCGTCGCCACCAGCCCCTGCCCGAACAGGTCGAGCCACAGCCGGTTGACGTAGACGCGGGCCACCAGCGACGCGGCTGGTGTGCCTTCCTTGGTAAGCCAGTTCGCCAGCGCCAGCCGGCGCCCGCTGGTCCCCGCGAACGGAGGCTCCGGCGGGAAGTCGCTGCCGTCGGCGCTCAGCACTTCAAGTCCGCCCGGCCCGACGGTGGCTCCTTTCGATTCGAAATCTCCGCGGCGATGCACGAATGTCTCCGGCGGCGGGCCGGTATCGTACATGCACTCGAGCGTCCTGTACTTCCGCCGGCCCTGCTCCAGCGCCGCGATCTCGCGCTCCAGGGCCGACGCCTCGGCGCGCTTCGCCTCATCCAGGCGCGGACCGAGAGCCTCCAGCGTCAGCCGCACGCCCTTGACCTTGTCGACCTGACGCCGCTGCTGCGCCGTCCTCTTCTCCTCCGGAACCGCCAGCGCCTTCAGCGCGGCTTCCCGATCTTTCTCCGGCAGGTCCGCCGCCCTCTGTTCGAACAGCGGCTTCGCCGCCTCGATCAGCAGCCCCTCCAGCTTGGTCTTCAGAGGCTTCAGCTTATCGTCCAGAGCCTTGTTATCTCTGTCGATCGACTCCCTCACCGGCGGCGGCACGTCGGCCAGCACTCGCTTCATCACCGGTGTCCACGCCACCGCGTTGTACGCCGGAGTCAGGTTTGCCATCAGCCGGTAGTAATCCCGCTGCGGAATCGGGTCGAACTTGTGATCGTGGCAGCGCGCGCAGCCGACCGTCAGCCCGAGCACGCTGCTGGTCATGATCTCCATCGTCTGGTGCAGCACTTCGTACCGCAACAGCGGATTGTCGCGCTCGGATTGATCGGTCGGATCCTCGGCCGTGCGCAGGAACCCGGTCGCCACCAGTTTGGCCACCTGCGGCGGCGTGTACTGCTCCGCCCGCCGCCAGTCGAACATCTCGTCCCCGGCGAACTGCTCCCGCAGAAATTCGTCGTACGGCTTGTCTTCGTTGAAAGCCTGGATCACCCAGTCGCGGTACAACCACCGCCCCACGCCTACGCTGTAGCCGCCCGACTGCACATCCCGGCCAACCGTGTCCACATAACCTGCCAGGTCCAGCCAATAGCGCCCGAATCGCTCGCCGAAGTGCGGTGAGGCGAGCAGCTTGTCCACCAGCCTGGCGTAACCGTCCGGCGACCGGTCCGCCACGAATGCGTCCACCTCCTCGGGCTCGGGAGGAAGCCCCAACAGATCGAGATAGACCCGCCGGATCAGCGTAGCCGGCGCGGCTGGAGCCGCATAGGTCAGCTCCTTCGCTTCAAGCTTCGAGAGCAGGAAGGCGTCGACCGGTGTGCGGACGAGGTCCTTTTGCCGCACGCTCGGGATGGCGACTTTCGACAGCGGGCGGAACGACCAGAATTGACGGTCCTTCGCGGTCAACGCCGGACCCGCTGCCGCCACGGCTGCAACCTTGGCTGCCGCCGGCGCCCCGCCGTCGATCCACCGCCGCAGCAGTTCAACATCCTCTTCAGCAAGCTTCTCCTTGCCCGGCGGCATGGAGCCTTCCTTGACGCGTTTCCAGAGCAGGCTCTCTTTGGCCGAGCCTTTCATCACTACGGGCCCATTCTGGCTGCCGTGCAGCACCAGCGAGATCTCGTGCAGATCGAGCCCTGCCGTCCGGACTTTCGGACCATGGCAGCCGATGCACTTGGCAGTCAGCAGCGGCAAGACGTCCTTCTCGAACACCGGCGCGGATTCAGCTGCGCGGAGCGCCCCGCCCAAAGACAGCCAAAGACACACTATTGGCCCGATACGCATCAACCACCATGATAATTGATTCCCAAGAAGGTAAAACCCAATTCACCTTCCACTTATCCAATTGTTTGGACACAATGTTGAAACATCCTGGAAGGCCTCCGACGGCGCCTCTGCTCTCCGCACTTGACGGGCATGTGGGCGGCCCCAAGCAATCACACGACCGCTTGCCCTGCCGGCCATCCGATCTTGAACTTGAACTCCATACAGTAGACTGGAGCTATGGCGTCGAGAAAACAGCCCGCAATGCTGAGCGAAGGCGCGCAAGCTCCGGAGTTCGACTTGTCCGACCTCAACGGAGCCCGGCATACGCGCGCGGAGATCTCGGACGGCAAGCGTGCCCTGCTGGCTTTCTACAAGGTCAGTTGTCCTACCTGCCAGTTCACCTTGCCCTTTCTCGATCGGATTTATCGGGGCCGCGCAAACCAGGACATCGCGATGTACGCCATTTCGCAGGACGACGCCGAATCGACTCGGGACTTCGATCGGTACTTCGCCCTTACGCTCCCGACTCTGCTCGACCTGGAGGAAGAAGGATATCCCGCCAGCAACGCCTACGGCATCTCCCATGTGCCGTCTCTGTTCCTGGTGGAGCCGAACGGCCGTATCTCGCTGGCGATTGCTGGATTCGACAAAAAAGGCATGGAGGAGTTGGGACGCAGGTTCGGCAGGGAGCCCTTCGAGCCTGGTGAATCCGTGCCCGATTGGAAAGCCGGTTGAGGGTCGAAGAACTAGGCTCCCGTGTGGAGCCTCCCGGGCGGCCGCGACACTCCCGGCCAGCCGCGGTCCCAAACGCGGCCCGGATATTCTACAATTGCTCCGATCGAAGGAGGTTGAGAGTATGCGGATTGCCGTGTTGCTGTTCGCTGCGAGCGCCGTCCTCTGCGGTTCGGACGAAGTCTCCGCCGGAGCCAGGATTTTTCGCTCACACTGCGCCGAGTGCCATGGATTGCAAGGCGAAGGCGGCCGCGGTCCGAACCTGACCAGCGGCGTCTTCTTCCACGGAAGCACGGACGCGGATCTGATGCGCAATATCTCCGATGGAATTCCGGGCACGGCCATGCCCGGCGTCTTCTTCTCTCCCGTCCAGGTCTCCCATCTGATCGCCTATGTGCGATCGCTCGGCCGCCGCGCCGATTCCCAGCCACCCCCGGGAGATCGTATTCGGGGCGGAAAGCTTTTCCGGGAGAAGGGCTGCATCGGATGCCACCTCGCGCGGGGCGAAGGCGGCTTCCGCGGACCCGATCTGTCGACAATCGGATCACAGCGCTCGGTTGAGCATCTGCGGCAGGCGATACGCGATCCGAATGCCACCGTGCTGCGCGAATACTGGGTGGCGAAAGTCACGCTCGAGAACGGCGCCACCTTCGCCGGATTCCTGAGAAACGAAGACACTCACACCGTGCAGATCCTCGACTTCGCGAAAGGCCTCACCTCCCTGTCCAAAAATGATTTCAGGCGGTTCGAAATCGACAAGCATTCGATCATGCCGCCGTTCGAAGGCCGCTTGAACGGAAACGAGACTAACGATCTGATCGCGTACCTTTGGTCCCTGCAACTCGAAAGGAAGCCGCAATGACAATCCTACGTCTGGCGCTGTGCGCCGCCCTGGCGGGGGGCGCGATTCACGGGCAGTTGACTTACGAACGGCTGCTGAAGGCCGACTCCGAGCCCCAAAACTGGTTGACCTATTCGGGCTCCTACAACGGCTGGCGGTACAGCAAACTCGACCAGATCCACCGGGGGAATGTGAAGGATCTGCGATTGGCATGGGCGTATCAGATGCCCACAACACATCGCATCGAAACCACGCCGCTGGTGGTGGACGGCGTCATGTACATCACCGAGCCCCCGTCCAACGTGATCGCGCTCGACCCGGCGACCGGACGGCAGTTCTGGCATTACAAACGAAGCGTCCCCGCCAAAGTGAATGTCTGCTGCGATCAGGTAAACCGCGGTGTCGCGATGCTTGGGGAGCGTATTTTCGTGGGCACGGTCGATGCGCATCTGGTAGCGCTTCAGGCCAAGACGGGCGCCGTGCTTTGGGACGTCCAGGTAGCCGATTACAAGTCCGGCTACAGCGTCACGTCCGCGCCGCTCATCGTCAAGGACATGGTGATCTCCGGCATTTCGGGCGGAGAGTATGGCATCCGCGGGTTCCTCGACGCCTACGACGCCAAGACCGGCAAGCGCCGCTGGCGGTTCTGGACGATTCCTGGGCCGGGCGAAAAGGGAAACGAGACCTGGCCTGGAGACGCCTGGAAACGCGGCGGCGGCCCCACCTGGGTCACCGGAGCCTTCGATCCCGGACAGAACCTGATCATCTGGGGCACAGGGAATCCGTCACCGGATTGGAATGGCGATGTGCGCAAGGGCGATAATCTCTACTCGGATTCCGTGATCGCGGTCGACGCCGACACGGGCAAGCTGAAGTGGCATTTTCAGATGGTGCCGCATGATGTGCACGACTGGGATGCGGTGCAGGTACCGGTGCTGGTCGACGCAGAATGGGGAGGTAAGCCGAGAAAGCTGGTCTATTGGGCGCACCGCGGCGGATTCTACTACGTGCTCGACCGCGAAACCGGCCAATTCCTGACCGGGAAGCCTTTCGCCACGCAGACCTGGGCTAAGGGGCTCGACGAGAAAGGGCGCCCTATCCGTAATCCGGGCATCGATCCGAGCGAGGAGGGGACTTACGTCTGGCCCGCGGTGCAGGGCGCCACCAACTGGTATTCGCGTTCCTACAATCCGCTGACGGGACTCTATTACCTCACCGTTTGGGAGAACAAAGGCATCTACCGCAAGGGCGAAGCCGAGTATTCGCCCGGGAACCGCTATATCGGCAGCGTTCCAAAGATCGACCTCGAAGACGAGCCCGGCTCCGGCGCCATTCGCGCTCTTGATCCCAAGACCGGTGACAAGGTTTGGGAGTACAAACTGCACACCAAGCCGTGGTCGGGCGTGATGTCTACCGCCGGGAAGGTCGTGTTCGGGGGCAGCGGCGGGTGGTCGGACCGTGAGCGTCAGGATATGGAAGCTTACTTCTACGCCCTGGACGCGGACACCGGCAAAGAACTGTGGCGAGTGAATCTGGGCGGGGATATGTCGAGCGCGGCGATCACCTACTCGGTGAAAGGCAGGCAGATGGTGACCATGCCCTCAGGCGGCGGCATCTTCACCTTCGCGCTGCCGTAGCATTCTGACGGGCGGGCTACGCCAGATCGAAATCGTGCTGTTTACGGTGGTGCGGGCCGTCATAGAATTTCGTCGATTTGAAAAGCTCGTGGCGGCCGTCGCCGGCCTCGTCCTTCACTTTCGACAACAGCGCCCCTTTCTCGGCCGCGGGCATCGGTTTGAAGTTGCGGGCAAGCTGGACGTTGTGTTTCAGGTGCTCCATGGTTGTAATGCCCATCACCTGGGCGGACACCGGCAAGCTGAGGCAGAATCGATAGCACTCGTCGACGGTGACGCCGGCTTTAGTCGGGAGCCGCCCTTCGGTGGCGCCTCCGGCGAGCCCCTTCATCCCAATCACTCCAATTTTCTTGCTCAGGCACACGGGCACGACTTCCTTCTGAAAGCTGCGATAATGCGCGTCCATGATGTTGATCGGCATCTGGGCGGTATCCCAGGCATAGGGTTTGGCAAGCATCTTGAGATGGATGCGCGGATCTTTGTGACCGGTGAAACCGATGAAGCGCACTTTCCCGGCTTTCTGCGCTTCCAGAGCCGCCTTCAGCCCCCCCTTGTCGAATACCCAGTCCGGATCGTTGTCGTAAACCATTTCGTGAAATTGCCAGAGGTCGATGTGGTCCGTCCGCAGGCGGCGCAGGCTCTCCTCCAAATCCTTCATCGATCCCGCGTAATCGCGTTCACAGTTCTTGGTCATCAGAAACACTTTGTTCCGGCGCCCGTCCATGGCCAGCGCTTTCCCCATCACTTCCTCAGACCGGCCGTCGTGATAGTCCCATGCGTTGTCGAAGAAATTGATGCCTTCGTCGATGGCGGCATGCATGATTCGGACGGCTTCGTTATCGTCCTTCACCGATCCGATATGCCAGCCGCCGAGACAGACGATAGAGACCCGCTGGCCGGTTTTTCCGAGCACGCGCGACGGCATCCCCGTCGCCGAAGCTGCACTGGTCTGGGCGATCACCTGCTCCGCCAGAGCGGCTGCCGACGCCGCCAGCGAGGCTCGCGTCATGAATTGCCTGCGTGATGTTTTGTCCTGCATGGTCATCACTTTACCACTCCGGCGTCGGGAGGCGCTGTGGGATTCAAGCTCCTGCCGGACGGGCCGATGAGATGTGCAAGGTCCATGAGAAGAATCGCTGTAATCGAAGACGAAGAGATGGTCCGCCTCAACCTGCTCGATCTTTTGGAGTTCGAAGGCTACGAGGCGCGCGGCGCCGCGGATGGTCCCGAGGGTATCCGCATGGTTGCGGATTACCTCCCCGACGCCGTTCTGTGTGACCTCTGCATGCCCGGAAAAGACGGCTACGAAGTGCTGGCCGCTCTCAAATCGAATCCCGCCACCCGGAGAATCCCGTTCTTGTTCCTGACAGCCAGGGCTGAACCCGCGGATGTTCGGAAGGGGATGGATCTGGGGGCGGATGATTATCTCGCCAAGCCGTTCTGCCGCCAGGAGCTGATGCAGGCCATCGAAGGCCGGCTCGCCCGGGTTCCCTCCGGCGGCTGCAGTTGAAGGAGGCCAGGAAGAAGCGATGCCCGACCGCATTCTTGTCGTCGATGACGACGTAGATATCTCCGCCAATATTCGTGAGCTGCTCGAAGGCGAAGGCTATGTGGTCAGCGTGGCCGGCGAGTCCCGGCAGGCGGTGGAAACCGCCGAAAGGGAGAATCCCGACCTCATCCTCATGGATATCCATTTGGGCTCGGGCGCCGACGGCATCGAAACTGCCGGAAAGATCTACGAACGGCTGCGCCGCTCGGTGATCTATCTCACGGGAAGCGATGACGACGCCTGCCTGGAGCGCGCGCAGCAGACCGGACCATTCTCCTATCTCCTCAAGCCGTTCCAGGCGCGGCAACTGCTTAGCGCGGTGAAGATGGGACTGCATCAGCAGCGCGCCCGCACCGAGTCCGCCCGCAACGACCAGCGCAAGGACAGGGCGCTTGCCCTGATGAGCGACGCTGTGTTTTGGATCGACCCTTCCGGAGCCGTCAAGCGATTCAGCGCGGACGCCGCCGGGCTCCTCATCGTCGACCCGGCCCAGGCGCTCGGCCGGTCGCTCGAGGAAATCTGCAACTTTTCGGACGCCTCCGAACAGCCGATTGGCCGATCACTTGTCGGGAAGGTCTTCACGCTCGAGGACTCGCAGTGTGTCAGCGTCTCCGGGACAGCCAGGCGCCGCGATGGAGTGGAAATTCCAGCGGTGTTTCGCGTGATCGCCTATTCGGGTTCGAAAGTGGAGAAAGAAGCTATTTTAGCCGTGCGGCTGGGATCCGCAGATTCCGTCATGGATTCAAGCAAGCCGGCGGCGGAAGCTCAACTTTCCGCGCGGCCGGCTGTCGACCCGCTAACCGGCTTGGCCGGTAAACCGGATGCGTCCAAGCTGATTACCGGATTGCTGGAGGCGGGGAAAGCAGTTTGCGCCATGATCCTGGTGGTGGATAATCATACCCGCCTGGACTCCCGTTACGGCCGGCAGGTGGCCGATGAAATCATCAGCAGGTACAGCGTTCACCTTGCTCGGGGCCTGCCACCGGACGCGGTCCTGTTTCGTTGGGGGAATGGCCCCTGTTTTGTCGTGGTGTCTTCCGACCCCGACGCAAAGACGTTACGGCAGGCGCACACCCGCCTGCTAGGCATGACCCGTCACCCGTCGCCTTATTACCTGCAGAGGGACTATCGGTCGGCGCTCATCCCGATGACGGCAACATGGGCGACGTTCTACACGAAGCCGCCGGAGCCGGCTCTGGAGTTGTTCGAAAAAATCGACTGTTTCATCGCCGCCCAGATGCAGCACAACACTACTTCTTGATCATCCCCTCGAATTGCGCCCGGGTCTTCTTCACCTTCGGAATCGCGTTGATCACCACGTAGGGGTTGTCCGGGTTCCGCTTCACATAATCCTGGTGATACTCTTCCGCGGGATAGAACGCCTTCAGCTCGGCTACCTGCGTCACGATCGGCCTCGAAAATACCTTTGCTTCGTCGAGCTGCTTGATATACGCCTCCGCGACACGCTTCTGTTCGGCGTTCACGTAAAAGATCGCCGAACGGTATTGTCGTCCGTGGTCCGGGCCCTGCATGTTGAGCTGGGTCGGATCGTGAGCCACGCTGAAGAAAACCTTCAGCAGCGTTCCGAAGGAGACTTTGGCAGGATCGAACGTGATCTGGATCGATTCGGCGTGGTCGGTTCTTCCCGAGCTGACCATCTCGTAGTGGGCTGACTTCTTGTCCCCGCCCGCGTACCCCGAGATCACCTTTTCTACCCCCGCAATCTCCTCGAACACCGCTTCCGTACACCAGAAGCAGCCTCCGGCGAAGACAGCCACCTGCTTTGCCTTGGCGGCTGCCCGCTCTACGTCAATCTTCGGATCGGGCAGGGAAGCGCCCGCCGCCAGCGTCGCAAAACCGCCGGCCGCAACCAGCAATCGCACAAACAGGGACCGCAAAGGGACCATCATTCTATTCCGTACTCGCTTTCCGGCCTCGCGGTACGAAATCGAGGGAGGCCGAGTTCATGCAGTACCTCAATCCGGTGGGCCGCGGGCCGTCGTTGAACACATGTCCCAGGTGCCCGTCGCAGCGAGCGCAGAGGACCTCGTCGCGCACCATTCCCAGCGAATTGTCTCCAGCGACGGTCACGTTCTCTTTGGCGATCGGCTGCCAGAAACTCGGCCACCCGGTGCCCGATTCGAACTTGGTCTTCGAATCGAACAACGCGGTCCGGCAGCAGATGCACAGATACAAGCCGTCTGCATGATTATTCGCGTACTTGCCGGTGAACGCGCGTTCGGTGCCTTTCCGCCGCGTCACTTCGAACTGTTCGGGCGTGAGCTGCTTCCGCCATTCCGCATCCGTCTTCCTGATCTTCTCCACGGTAACCGTTTCCAGCCGCCGGCCCGCGGAGTCGAATTCCACGATCTTGACCATTCCCTTCGCCGCCAGAAGCTGCGGCAGACTCTGGATCGCCCACGCCGCGGGCAGTCCCATTCGCAGGCCGGTCCGCCAAAAGGTTCTTCGGTTTAGTAACAAATTCCGCATAAGACGCTGGACTCCGCAACGTCAATCTATCACAAAATATAGGTTACGGCCGGCCGGTTCTTTCTTCCTGATTCGTCCCCCCGGCGCCGAAAAAAAGCCGCCCGGCAACAAACCGAATGACAGCCGGACGCTAACGGGATATTCTCAAGCTGTGATGATTTCAACCCGCCTGTATGCCAGAGCCTGTACCGTGATCGCCGTGGCCGGCGCGCTGCCGTTCGCCATCCGGGCACAGAGCTTCAAGCTCGATTCCGCCAAGGGGCTGACAATGCACAATGCGGTGGCGGCTCCGGTGACCTTCAAGGGCAAGAAGGCGATCAAGCTGACTATCGCGCCGGAAGCCGCTGCCCGTTTTGCAGCCGCCGCCGCTCCCGCCGGAAAGAAAGGCGGTCAGAAGAAGGGAGGAGGCCCCGCCGGGGATGGGGGACGTCTGGATACCTTAGGAATCGTCGACGGAGTCGACTTCTCGAACGGAACCATAGAACTCGATCTCACCGGTGAGCCCGACCCAGGCGCCGGCGCCCAGGCTCGCGGCTTTGTCGGCGTAGCCTTCCGTGTTCAGCCGGACCGCGGAACCTACGACTGCTTCTACCTCCGTCCCACCAACGGCCGCGCCGACGATCAGGAGCGCCGCAATCATTCCGCGCAGTACATCCGGCACCCCGACTTCACCTGGTTCAGGATGCGGGCGGAAACCCCGTCCAGGTACGAATCGTACGTGGACATCCGCCCGGCCGAGTGGATTCACGTCAAAATCGAAGTCGATGGCGACAAGGCCCGCCTCTTTGTGGACGGCCGGGATCAGGCTACCCTGATCGTCAACGACGTGAAATCGGGCGCAAGCGGC
The DNA here is from genome assembly GCA_035495815.1 of Bryobacteraceae bacterium. GTDB lineage: Bacteria > Acidobacteriota > Terriglobia > Bryobacterales > Bryobacteraceae > DATJFH01. The sequence continues at coordinate 8,848 of DATJFH010000125.1, read as the reverse complement.
AAAGGAGGCGTGGCGCTTTGGTTCGAAGGGTCCACCATAGCCCACTACGCCAATCTGAAAATCACGCCTCGCTGAACTCCGCCGCGCCCATTCGCCGGGCAGGAGCAAGACAGGCAGGCGTTTCCAATTCATGTGTTTCCGCCTGCCGTGGCGGCCGCCTGTTTCAGATGTAAACCGGCAGCCCTGCAGCGCACGCATTTTTGCGCGCCTCGTCCGCGCTATACTCTGTGCTTGGAATCGCGCTTTCTACGAATCGCCTACGCGATTCAATTCCTCCTCACTCTAATCTCAGTTTATGAGATCTGGCCGCAGGTGGGAGGTCAGGGTCATCTGGACCTCATGCCCTGGCATTTGAAGCTGCTGCTGCCAGCGGCTCTGTCGCTGGCCGTGGTGAAAGCGACTGCGTCCGCAGTGCGGCGTGACCGTACCTGGAACGCTGTTACTGCAAAATGGCTGGCCGCCGCCTTGGCTTTGATAGCGGCCATGGGAATCCTTACCTGGTACGAACACCTCCACGAGCCGGCGGACGAGGACGAACCGCCGGCTCGCGTCGATCTTAGTTGACTTCCGGCGGCGGTCCCGGCCGGTGCTGTCCTCCCGGACCGCCCCTGCGTCGCATATGGTCGGGCGACATTCCGCCAGGCATGCCCGGACCCATCCTCCCCGGCCCGTGCATCATGGGACCACCTTCCGGGGAGATCAGCATCAATGCGGTTCCCTGCTCGATTGCGGGCGCCATCCTCCGGCTTTCGTCGAGAGTCTTCAACTTGGCCTTCTGGTCCGCGGTCAGCGTGTTCTTCGCCTGGTCGGCGAAGCTGGTCTGCTTCTGTTTCATGCCCTTCTGTAACGCGTCGATCTCCAGCACGAGCTTGCCGACCGCAGTGGGATCGGCTCCGCCCGTCTGCAGCAGGTCGTCCAATGCGCCATGCTTTTGTCCCATCTGCTGCATCATCGGCCGCACCGCGTCCATTTGCTGCTGCCGGATTTGCTCGAGAGCCTGTACCTGCGAATCCGTCAGGTTCAAGTAGCTCTTGATCTGGTCGTGATTCGGCTTCGGGTGTCTCGGACCCTGGCCCGCCGGCCCTTGCGCCATCAGAGTCGCCACCGCCATGGCGGTCAGTATTGTGATCCTCTTGTTCACCTGCATTTCTCCTTTTCCGATGCCGGCGTCCTCCGGCTTCATATGATTAAACCAGAGCGCCAGCCAAAAGTAGGCAAAGTCTTTGCAAAAAATAACTTACATTCTCTCAACAACGATTTTGCCGTATGGGTCTGCCAGGCACGGCGGCGGACCTCAGGCCGCCGGGCGTCAGAAAATCACTTTCACCGCAAACTGCATCACGCGAGCCGCGCTGGCGCTGTTGATCTTCCCCGCGTTGACGTTATTGAGCACCCCGTTCGGCGTGCCGAAATTCGGTGTGTTGGTCGCGTTGAACATTTCCGTGCGAAACTCCACACGATACTTCTCCGCCACCCGGAAATTTTTCCCGATCTTCAGATCCAGGTTGCGGCTCCTCGGCGCCGGAATGATGTTACGTCCGCCGTTGCCGATCGTGTACTGCGCCGGAATGGCGAACGCCGATTTGTCGAACCAGTTGTCGATCGAGCGCTCATCCGCGGGTAGCGAGCCCTCCCGGATCCGGTTGGCGTAATTGGTTCCGCTGGTATTGGCCGGATTTCCGGTTACCGTTACCGAGAAGTAACGGCCCGTCCGGAAATTCCCGACGCCGGCGAGTTGCCATCCACCGAGAATCGAATTCAGCATGGGATGCCAGCCGCGGCCCCATTTTCCGGTCCTGCCGAATGGCAGATCGTAAATCATCGTCGCCACCACGTTATGCCGCCGGTCGTAGTTCGCGTTCGAGCGGTCCAGGCTGATCTTGTTGGGATCGCGCCAGGTTCCGACGCCGTCCCCCAGCGTGCCGGCGCCGTCGTCGATCATGTGCGACCAGGTGTAGCTCGCCAGATACGAGAAACCGTGCGAGAAGCGCTTCTCGCCCTTTAACGCGAACGCGTTGTAGCTGGTGTTGCCGCCGGATTGCCGCGTCGTGATTGCGCCGAAAAAGGGCCACGGCTGCCGGTTCTTGATCGTGCCAGGACCCGGAATGGAAACCGTGTTGATATCCCGGTTCCAGACCAGTTTCCGGCTGCCATTTCCAATGTAGGACAGGGTCACCACTGTATTCTTGGGCAGACGCTGCTGGACGTCGAAGAAATACTGGATCGCATACTGCGACGGCCGGAAAGGCTGAGCCACCGGGATCGCGATGTTCTGCGGAACAGCGGTCACCGGGAACAGCCCCGTGGGGAAGCCCTGCGAGATCACCAGAGCCGGCTGCACCAGCCGGTCGGTGGGAAAAGTGAGCTCGGCGTAATCCGGAGGGCCGTTATGCCAGACGGCGGCGCCATCGTAGGAATCGAGCGTTCCATAGTAGAGGCCGAAACCGGAACGGATCACGGTGGACCGCCATAGCTGGTAGGCGAATCCGATGCGCGGGGCGAAGTCCTTGTTGTCGTGCCTGCATCCGCAATCGCTGTCGCTCTTGGGTCGAACGAGTTCGAAGTTGCTGCTTCCGGGCGGGCCCAGGATGAACAGCCCGACGGGCAGCGCCTCGCGGTCAGCGAAGCTGGGAATACCGAAGCGGTCCCAGCGCACCCCCAGGTTCAGCGTCAGGCGGCGGGTCACCTTAAGATCGTCCTGAAAGAAGGCCGCGTAGTTCAGCGTCCGGATCAGCTCGCCGTTGATGTTGCTGAGCGTGCCGCCGGAGGCGTCGCCGAGCAGCAGATCCGCCAGGCTCTCGCCGGTGCGGGCGCGGTTGTTGGGGTCCTGTGTGAAAGACGCGTTGAAATTCATTACCCCACGCGAGTAGCGGGAAGAGTGGCGGGAGAGCGATTCCTTACGGAATTCCACGCCGATCTTCACGAAGTGCCGGCTGTGGACCTTCGTCAGATGGTCGGAGATGTGGAATATGTTCTGCACGTTGGGATTCGGCCAGAAGGAGCGCGAGCCGAGATCGCTGTAGTCGGTGATCGCGAAGCGGGTCACGCCGTGGTCGTTGGACGGCCCGAAGTCCGGCACCCCCTTGATTCCGAGCGAGGCCGGCGTGTCCCTGGACGGGATATCGATGGCGCTGTCGCTGCGAGTGAATCCGAAGCGAAACTCATTGCTAGCCGAGGGCGAGATGACTGCGCTCCAGTTTGCCACCCAGCTGGTTGCGAGTACGTCGACGGTGGTCCACAGGCCGCCGTCCGCGGGCAAGGGCAGCGGCCCGGGGCCGAGGTTGTTGGTATGGCGCCTGCTGTAGCGCAGGAAGGCCCGGTTCGCGCTGTTGAAAGTGTGGTCGAGACGTCCGTCGAACTGGTGGGTATCGGTCGTGTTGACCGGTGAGTAGAAATAATTCCGGGTGTCGCCGGGAAGGGTGGGGTTGGGAAACCAGGACGCCACCTTGGCCCCGACCGGATCCAGGCGATTGCCGGGGATTCGATTTCCGGGAAACGGATCGCGGATGTTCCGGCCAGTCTCGACACGCGTCGTCGCAGGGTCATAAATCACAAAAGCCGCCGGGCTTGAGAAATCGCCTCTCTTGAAGGCCGCCAGCGGCACGCTGGGCGAATTGACCTCCCCGACGTGAATGATCTTGCCCTCGTAGCTGCCAAAGAAGAAAGTCTTGTCCCGGATGATCTTCCCGCCGTAGGTGGCGCCGAACTGATTGCGTTTGTACACGGTCTGGTCGGCCTCGGCGCGGTTGGCGAAGAAGTTGTTGGCGGCGAACTTGTCATGGCGCAGAAATTCGTAGAGCGACCCGTGATATCGGTTCGAGCCGGACTTGGTCTGGACCATCACGTTCCCGCCCATGCGGAATCCGAACTCGGCTGAGTTGTTGTTGGTCACGACTCGAAACTCCTGCACTGCGTCCACCGAGGGAGTGACGGCCTGCGCTTCCCATCCGAGCTGGCCGCCGGAGAGCCGTGAGGCGTTATCGACGCCGTCCAGCATGATATTGGTTTGATTGGCGCGGCTGCCGGCTGCGGTGAACGAACCTGCATCCGCGGATCGCGCGCCGTCCGCCGGTGTAGCGCCGGGAGTGAGCATCGCCAGCTCCAGGTAGTTGCGGTCGTTCAGCGGAAGTTCCACAACCTGCTCGTTGCCGATCGTCTGGCCGACGGTCGTGGTTTCGGTCTCGATCAGGGCGGTAGTAGATGCGCTCACCTCGACGGTGGTATCGACCTTGCCGACCTCGAGAGCGAAGTCCGCGCGGGCGGTGGCCCCGATGTCGAGCGTCAGGTTGGTCAAAGTCCGTGTCGTAAAGCCTTTGGCGAAAGCTTTGATGGAATACTCGCCCGGTACCAGAAAAGGGACGGAATAAAAGCCCTGTTCATTGGTGGCTGTGGTCTGCACGCGCCCGGCGCGAGTGTTGGTCACCGACACCTGGGCGCGGGGAAGGGCGGCGCCGCTGGAATCGGTGACGATGCCCTGGATCGCCGACTGTTGTGCCGGGAGAGAATGGCAGATCAGAACAGCAAGAACTCCAAGACGGTACCCGAGGTGCGAGATTGTCATGCGTCAAACGTCCAGGAATTCCAACTGGGATTCCGGACGCATATTATACAGCAGGGCCAGGCGCGTCACCGTTCCCCGGTTCGAAAGTTCGGCCTGATCAAAATGCTAGAGCAGCTTGAAGTTTATTTCCACGTGTGCGGCGACGGTCACGGGCGCGCCGTCCTTGGTTCCCGGACGGAAACGCCACTTCCCGATCGCGTCGATAGCGCTTTCGTCTAGCCCCATTCCCAGGCCCTTGACGATGTGGATGTTTCGCGCCAATCCTTCGGGCGTCACCTCCAGATAGAGGACCACGGTTCCCGAGTACCTGGCGAACCTCGCCTCCTGTGAGTATGCCGGCTCGACCTTGCCGAGGACCGAGGGAGGCTTTACGTCGCCGCCCACTTTGTATACAGCGGATGCCTCTTTGGCTCGTACGGCGGACTGCGCGTAATACGATTTGAGCGCGGTTGCGGCCTGTTCGGCCATGTTCTTCGCCTCGGCGTCCCGGCCTTGCGACAGCAGGAACCGGCTGTAGAGCTGTAACGTGTCGATGACATCGGCCGAGTCCGGCTTCGCCGCTCCGAGAGACGATTTGTACAATGTTTCGGCTTCCGGCGCGTTCGACTCCCGCTCCCGTACCAGGGCCATACACCTGTCGGCGGAACTGGTCAGCGCCGGGTCAAGCCGCTGTGCTCTTTTGAAAAAATCGATGGCTTCGGCGGGATCTTTCTTGCGCCAGCCCAGGTACATCAACGCCGGCGCAGTCTCCGGACGATCACCGAGGATCAGCACTGCCTTCGTGTAAATGGCTTCGGCTTCCGCCCCGCGGCGGCGGGCTTTTTCAAGATCGCCTATCTTGAGCAAGCCCAATCCGTATTCCACGCTCTGATTGCCCGACACTTCTTCGCGGATGGCGATGGAAGATTCGAGCAGCCTCTGCGCGGTCTCATACTCTCGCAGAGCTTCGAAAGCCACGGCGGCTTTGTCCAGCATCTCGTGGTTCTTCTGGGCGACGGCGGCGCGTATGGTGGCGTCCACATCGGCCGGGACCGCGGCGGCGCTTTCCTCAGCGCGAACGGCCGCCAGCGGCGCAGATAGCGTGACGGCCAGCAGGGTCGCAGCAATCGTGGAGGCGCGACTCACGGACGCGCGGCTCAGACCGGAATCGAGAATGGAGACCAGCCGTCCTTCGAGCTGCGAGCGACGGGCCATGGGCACGGCAGCCCAGCCGAGCGCGGGCGCGGATTGCATGGTGCGGGCGAGGTCCAGCAGCTGGCCGGCGTAATCGCTGGGCCGTGCGCCCGCCGTCAGAACCATGTCGTCGGCCGCGCGTTCGCGCTCTTTGACGAATTCGCGCCAGGCCCGCCAGGCCAGCGGGTTCCACCAGTGCAGGATCAGAGCGGCACGAGCCAGAATCTGAGTGACGGTATCTCCACGGCGGATGTGCGCCATCTCGTGCAGCAGAACGATGCGCAGACGCTCCGTGTCCCAGGCGGCGGCCTCGGCGGGCAGGAAGATCGCCGGACGTAGAATCCCGAAGGTCATCGGCATGGTCCCTTCTGCGGTTTCCAGTATGTCGGCGTCCACGTCATGCGCGATCGCGAGGTCCGCCGCATAGGATGCAGGCGCTGCGTAACGCCTCACACGCCGCATCCAGGCGCAGCCCGCCAGCATCTGCGCGAATGCCGCAGCCGTGCCCGCGGCCCACAGCAGCATCAGCCAGAGCCGCCAGCCTGGGCGACGCGAATCGGGCGAAGCCGTTCCCGCGGACGCTGTCGGCGAAGTTGACGGGACGGTATGGCTGGTCCCGGACGTGGCGTTGGCTTCGAACACCGCGAGGGGTCCGCCCAAAGCCAAGCCCGGCGCCGCCACGGGCAGATCCGGCATGGAGACGGAGAGGAAGGGCAGCGCCAGCACAGCCGAAGCCGCGGCCGTCCAAACCAGGTGACGCACCGCCGCCGATCGGCCGCGCAGCATTAGAGCCGCGATCCATGCGGCGCCGAGCACGCCCGTGCTCTTGAGCGCCACGCTCGTCATTGCCATGAACCATGCCGACTCGTCCCAGCTCATTTTACTTGCCCTCTCTCTTTGCTTTTTCGATGAGTCCCGCCATCCGGTCCAGTTCGTCCCGGGTAAGCCTTGTGGACGAAACATCCAGCAGCGCCGCCACGATCCCCTCCGACGAGCCGTCAAAGTAAGTCTCGAGCAGGTGCTTCACGGCTGTTCTCCTGGCCTTGTCCTTGGGCACTGCCGGAACATAAACGTACTTGAGCCCTTGCGCCCGCCGGCGGATGTGCCCCTTCTCTTCCAGCACGCGCAACAGAGTCCGAACCGCGGAATTGCTGGGGGCTTCCTGCATCCCCGCTTGCACTTCGGACGCCGAAGCTTTTCCGCGCTGGTAAAGGATATCCAGAATCTCCCGCTCCCGGCGGCTGAAACCACCGGGCGCATCCTGTTTATTACTTCGCTCCATGCTAAATTTTAAACATGCAGCGACGGATTCGTCAAGAGAAATTGTGAACCGGAAGGAGCCGGGATATTCTGCCGGCCGGCCTCCAGGGCGAATCGGCCCGGATCGGAAGGGAGGAAGGACCGGGCGGTCCCGGAATTAGCGCGGCATCTCGATCTGGAACAGCTTCGGCCACCATTTGCCGGTCACGAACAGCCGGTTCAGTTTGGCGTCGTAGGCGATTCCGTTCAACACATCGGCCCCTGCCCTGTCCGCCGGCGGCAGCAGCCCCGGCAGATCAATCCAGCCGACTACCTTCCCCGTCGACGGCGAGATCCTTGCGATCCGTTCCGTCCGCCACACGTTCGCATAGATCTCCCCGCGGACATACTCGAGCTCATTGAGCTCCGGTACGCTCCGGCCGTGGTCCGTGACTTTCAGGTGTCCGATCTCTTTGAACGTTTCCGGGTCCCAGAAATACAGCGTCGAAGACCCGTCGCTCATGATCAGCCGCTTGCCGTCCTGCGTGATCCCCCAACCCTCGCGGTTGTACGTGAAGGTACGAACCTGCTTGAAAGTAGCCAAATCGTAGACGAATCCGATTTTCGATTTCCAGGTGAGCTGTATCAGCTTGCCCTTCCACAGCGCCAGTCCTTCGCCGAAATAGGCGCTGGGCAGATCCACGCGCCGCAACACATTCCCTGTCGCCAGGTCCACTTTCCGCAGTGAGGATTTCCCTTCCATCCCGGTGCCTTCGTAGAGGAATCCTTCGTGGAAGAGCAGACCCTGCGTGAACGCTTCCCGATCATGCTTATAGGTGTGCAGAACGCGGTATCCGGACCCGCAGAGCAGGGGCAGAGACAATGCCGCGAGGGCTACGGCGTTTTTCATTTTACAGACTCAGTCACTTCAGGATACTTTACTGGAGAACAACCGTGACGCCGGACTGGCTCGGCGCGTTCCCGATCGTCAGCATGACCGGTACGGTTCCGGAACGGGCGGCTTCGGGGACAAGGACGTTGATTTGCAGCAATCCGGCAGGGAGTCCCGGGGCCGTGCCTGAGTAGGCGATCTGCGCATCGACACGGTCGATAGTGACTCTGACAGGCAGCAGCGGATGCGGAAACGGCGCGGCTGACAACCTCCCGCTGACGGCGGAATCGGCGGTCTGTCCCTCGCCCGTCACGTAGAGGATCAGGGTCGATCCCTTCGGCGCCGGACTGACGTCGGGGTTGAGATTCGCGCTCGACGCGACCGGCAGGGTCATGCAGCCGCCCGGACACCCTGAACCTCGACCTGAACCTGCACGCTGGCGGACGCCGCGGCAGAGTAGGGCACGATCGCCCCGCACTGCCCGTTGCCGGAGAACACCCTGGGCGCGGACGCCCCATCGAACAGGACGCGCATGTCACCCAGGGTGGTGGTCAGATACCGGTTGTCCCCGGTGACTTGCGCCGTGACCGTTGCTGCCGGACCCATTCCCGGCGTGCTCAGCGTCACGGTCATTCCTGGAGTCACCGCGCCGCCGACCTGGCCGCGTTTACGGCCGAAATCCGGACTTGGGGCGGCCGCCTGTGTGAGCGTAAACGTCTGCCCGCCGGCGGCGAAGGTTCCGGTCCGCGGAGCGCTATCCGGATTCGTGGCCGCGGCGACGGCGACCACTCCCGTGCCCGATCCGGACGCGCCTGAAACAATCGTGATCCAGGTCACGCTCGTGTCGGCAGTCCAGGCGCAGCAGTTGGGGCCGGAGATGCTGAAGGTGGCCGGCCCGCCGTCGGCGAGGAGGCTGGCGCCGACCGGCGTCAGAGTGAACGAGCAGGTCAGGCTGGACTGCGCATCCGGAAGGCGGTCCCGAC
>DATJFH010000124.1:0-77799 GCA_035495815.1 Bryobacteraceae bacterium | reverse complement strand
TCGAAAGGCGGCTCTGGTTCTGGAAGCCCGCGAAGAGGATGTTCCCGCCGAGGATCCGGCGGCCTTCCCGCTCGAGCTGAGCGCGGAGGGGACCGTCGCCGACGACCAGGAAGCTGATCCGGCTGCGTTCCGGCATCCGCTCGAGGGCCTGCAAAACCAGCCGGGGATTCTTGCGCGGGATGAGCTTGCCGCTGAACATGAGCAGGAACCGGTCGCTCGAGACGCCCAGCATCCGCCGCGCGCCCTTCCGGCCGAGCGGGTTCGGCTGGAAGACGTCCGAATCGACGGCGTAAGGCGACCGGAACATCTTCCCGGGCGGGACCCCGGCCGAGGCGAGGCAGCGGCGGGCCTGTTCGCCGAGGACCCCGAAGGCGTCGACTCCGGAGAAGAACCAGCGCTGGAGCAGGCGCCTCGTAAAGCGCCGGAAGGGGCTTCCGGCAGGGATGGCGGACACCTCCGGCCGCATGATCAGGGGGACGCCGAGCCGCGGGGCCGCGCGCCGGATCTGCAACTCGAAGCCGTAGCTGTACCCGTTGATGAAGACGGCGTCGAAGTTGGGAAGATAGGCCTCGAGATCCCGCAACTTTACGCCGAGCGGACGGCCGAGGTTGGAATCGCGGGCGAGGAAAACGTGGCGGTAGCCGTCGAGCAGCGGCTGGTCCCAGGCGACGGGCACGCCGAAGTCCGGGTCGACCGCGCCGCGGACGCTCATGTCGCTGAAATAGTGGACGAGCAGATCGACGCGCGGATCTTTGGCCAGCCGTCGCCAGACCGGCGCCTGGTACTGGATGGGATGGCTGGCGAAAACAGCCAGGCGAAGGGAGCGGGGATTCATGAAGCGCTGGCCTGAAAAGCAGCCATGACCTCGGTTTGGACGGGGCTGCGAAGGCCCGCGTCGAGGCCGGCCAGGAAGCGCTGATTGTGATAGAGGATATCCTCGTAGTCGGCGATGCGGCCCGACTCCAGCGCGGTTTTCAGCTCGCGGATGCCGTCGGCCAGTGTGAGCGAGCACTCGAATCCCAGGCGCCCGCGGATCTTGTCGAACGACACGCGGTAATTGCGGGCGTCGGCATTGTCGGCGCGTTCGATGCGGGTTTCCGGGAAGGCCGCGCCGATCTCGGCGGCCACGTCCTCGAGGGTGAAGTTGAGCCGGTTGTCGCCGAGGTTGAACACTTCACCGCCGACGGCGCCGAGCGGGCTGTCGAGGACGGCGATGAAGCCCCGGGCGGCGTCCCGCACGTGGAGGAACGGACGCCACTGCCGGCCGTTGAAAATGGAAATCGAGCGGCCGGCGAATGCCCGCGCCGTGAGCAGGTTGACCACCAGATCGAAACGCGGACGGTAGGAGGCGCCGAAGACGGTAGCGAGCCGCAGGACGACGGGGTGGAAGCCGGCGGTGGCGGCGTCGAGAAGCGCGCGCTCGGAATCGGCCTTGGTGCGGCCGTAAAGGGAGACGGGGACGACGGACGAATTCTCGTCCATGAGCACGTCGGTCGCGCCGTACACGCTGCAGCTCGAGGCGAACAGGAAGCGCGCGATGCCCTGTCCCTTGGCGATTTCGATCAGCATGCGCGTCGAGCAGTAGTTGACTTCGAGCGCGGTCCGGCGGTCGAGGTCGCAGGCCGGATCGCCGACGATGGCGGCCAGGTGAATCACGGCGCTGACCCCGCTCATGGCCCGGATGGAGTCTTCGATATTCCGGCAATCGCCGCGCTGGAACTCGAAATTGGGGTGGTGGCGAAGGTCCGCGATGGCCTCGCCGCCGTAAACCAGGCTGTCGAGAACGCGGACTCTGCGCCCCCGCTCGATCAGCAGATGGCACAGGACGGAGCCGATGTATCCGGCGCCGCCGACCACCAGGACCGGCGGTTCGCGTCCGGCAGTCGCGCCGCTGGGTACGGAAAGGCCGGCGCGGTCCTGATTGCGCAGGATTCCGATCAGCCAGCGCGGACCGGTCAGGCCGAGGGAGGCCAATGCGGCGAAAACGAGGATGGAGCTGCGCGGCATCAGCTCGCCGGGATCGAGCATGAAGCTGGCGAAGAGGTATACCAGGGTCGCCAGGGCGGCCGCGCGCAGCACGGTCCAGTATTTGAAGTTGAGCGCGTATCCGCGGGAGCGGGTATAGAGCCCGCTGAGAGAAAAGATCGCCGGGAAGATGGCGGACAGCGGCAGGAAGCGCGTGAGGTAGAAGAGGCGGAAGGAATCGAGCAGGACGCGGGCGTCGCTTTCCGGGTGGACGTGAAGATGAATGTAGGTCGAGACGAAGAGCGAGACCACGGCGGAGAGGTGAATGACGGCGAAGTCGGCGGCCATTCTGGGCAGCGCTTCTCTCAGGTTCAGGAAGGTGGGAGGTTTCATGCGGCGAACTCGAATTCCAGAGCGGCGGCGCGCTCGGCCCGGGCGGCTGCCTGGCAGGCGTTGTCGCCGGAGAAGATCACGTAACCGTAGCGGTCGAGACTGGAGCGGATCACGGGCGCCGGGAAGCCGGGCTCGAGGGGCGGCCCGTGGTCGGGGCCGGCGGCCAGGCGCTCGAAGCCGGGCATGGCGGGGATACCGTCCAGACCGCGCACGCCGGAGAGGGTACCGGACCGGCGCGCGTCGAAATAGCGGATGGCGGCGCCGCGAGTCCATCCGGGAGCGACGTCGGGCGTTCCGCCGAGGGCGATGTCGAGGACGGCGCGCACCAGATCCACGCCGGTCGAGAGCGGAGTCAGGTCGGTGGCGATGCGGTCGCCGCCGAGGCGGGCGGCGATTTCGATGATGCGGGGACCGGCCGGACCGATTTTGATCTCGGCGTGAAATCCGCAGTGGTCCAGGTGAAGGGCGCGAATTCCGGCCACGGCGCAATCGCGGATGGCCTGCTGCACGGGCGCCGGCAGGCGCGACCCCTGCGTGTGTCCCGCTTCGACCGGCGAAGGTCCGGGGTAGAGGAGCTTGTCGGTGATCTGCACGACATGGATCCGGCCGCCGGCGCAGCAGCCTTCGACGCTGACTTCGGGGCCGTCGATCCAGCTCTCGACGAGCAGGCGGCCGCGGGGCTCTTGGAGCCGGGCCTGGGGGAAGAACGCGCGCAGCTCATCGTCGGAGCCGACGCGGAACACGCCGCGGCTTCCGGCCGATCGAGGCGCCTTCAACGCCACCGGGTAGCCGAAGTCCCGGGCGGCCTGGAGCGCGGCGCCGGGGTCGGCAACCTCGCGGAACGGAATGGACGGAGCCCCGGCGGAGAGGAAGCGGCGGCGCATGCGGCGTTTGTCGGTGGCGTCGCAGGCGGCGCTGAAAGCGGGTCCGGGCAGGCCGAGCTGTTCGGCCACATGGGCCGCCGTCCGGACCGCGAAGTCCGTGCAAAGGGAGCTGACGGCGTCGATTTTTTCGGCCTCCGCGATGCGCCGGATGCCGGCGTAGTCGTGGAGCGGGAGGACGTGGCCCGAAGCGGCCAGGGCGAGTCCGGGAGCGGACGGATTGCCGTCCACGGCTACGATGCGTAGTCCCTGACGTCCGGCCTCGGCGAACAGCGGTAGCTGCAGCGGCCCGGCGGCGACGATGAGGATGGTTTTCATGAGATGGCGCGCGCCGGTTCAAGCTCGCGGCGGCATTCTTTTTCGAGGCCGGCCACTTCGGGGTCGGCGAGCAGCCGGCCGAGGAGGTTGCGGCCGATAGAGCGGCGTCCGAGGACGAACAGGGGCGTGATGGCGAGTATCCGCAGGGTGAGGGATGTCGAGCGGCGGCGCACGCCCCAGATTTCGAGGGCGTAGACGAGCGGCGTGGGGAGGCGCCGCGAATCGCAGACCTGCGCCAGGCCGGTGACGCCGGGAGCGGTGGACAGACGCTCGCGGATGGCCGGCCCGTAGTAAGGCAGCATCCATGGCTCGTCGGGGCGGGGGCCGATCCAGGCCATCTCGCCGCGAACGATATTGATCAATTGGGGAAGCTCGTCCAGGCCGCAGCGCAGGATACGGCCGGCGCGAGTGACCCGGGCGTCGCCGGGCTCGACGACGGTCTTGAATCCGGCGTCGATGAGGGGCGCGGATGCGGTCCGCATGCTGCGGTACTTGAACATGACGAAGGAGCGTCCCCCGCGGCCCGCGCGGTGAGCGAGATGAAAGACGGGGCCGCGATCGTCGAGCCAGATCAGAGCGGCGATCGCGAGATGGGCCGGCGCGAGCGCGATCAGCGCGAGAAGAGCGAAGAGGCGGCCCATAGTGTCAGCTTGCGAAGAGCATGAGGTTCTTGAACAGGTGTCCGGTCAGCGGGAGCAGGGAGGTCAGGTATTCCTCGAGGCGTCCGGCGGCCTCCTGGCCCCAGGCGTCGCGAACCTGGGCTTCTCCGAGAAACCAGCGGCAGCGGAGATCGACGCTGTCGAAGCCGGCGGCGGCGAGCAGATTCCGCAGGTTCTCCTTGCGGAGCTCGTCCTTGCCGTAGCACTGCGCCATGGCTGCCCGGGTGGCTTCCGGCGCGATGCCGAGGCGGCTGTAGCGATCGACGTCGGCGCTGACTTTCAGCCATTCGGCGCTGAGCAGATCGCTCATGGGGCCTTTCAACGAGCAGAGCGATTGCCGGAATTCCATGGACGGAATCTCGTCCGCGTAGAAAACGCCGCCGGGACGAAGGACGCGCCTGACTTCGGCCAGAGCCAGGTCCAGGCGCTCGATATGATGCAGGACGCCGTTGCAGGTCACGATGTCGAAGCAGGCGCCGGGGAAGGGAAGGGCTTCGGCGGGCGCGATCAGGGTACTGACATTGGGCCGCCGCTCGACGCGGGAGAGCATTTCGGCGGTGATGTCGACGCCGTCCAGGCGGTCGAACAGATCGTGCGCGGCGTCGAAGATGAAACCGGCGCCGCAGCCGACATCGAGCAGCCGGGCCCGGCCGGAGCGGCGCCGCAGCTCCTCGAGAATGCGGCGCACGCGGGCCCGGTTGTCGGCGCGCAGGAAGGGCTGCTCATGGTACACCGGCGCGAGCATCGTATGGTACAGCACGTTGGCTTTCTGGGTAGCAGTCATGAGAGGGAATGAAGAACGCGGCCGAACTCCATCAGGGCGCGGTCCGCGGTGAAGTGTCCGATGCAATAGCTGCGGGCCGCGAGAGACATCCGTTCGACCGCGTCCCGGTCTCGAGCGAGAGCCGCCAGGGCATTGGCGATGGCGCGGGGGTTGCCGGGGGCCACATTGATCCCGGCGCCGGACCGGCGGATGACGGCGTGGCTCTCGCTTTCCGGCGACGCCGAGCAGACGACGGGCCGTCCGGCGGCGAGGTAGGTGATCAGCTTGGAGGGAACGCAGGCCGAGCCGCCGCCGGGGCGGAGGGTCAGGATGAGGGCGTCGGCCGCGGAATGCATCCGGGCGATCGACTCGCGGGGCTGGAAGGGCAGAAAGCGCAGATTGGCGAGGCCGCGCCGGGCGGCTTCGGCGGCCATGCCGCGCTTGAGCACGCCTTCCCCGACGCACAGCAAAAAAATATCCGGGCGGTCCCGGAGGTACTCGGCGACGCGGATGAGGATGCCGGCGCCGCTCAGCAGTCCGAGGTTTCCGGCGAAAGTGGCCAGAAACACGCGCTCCCCGATGCCGTGCTCGCGCCGCCATTCGTCACCGGCGGCGAGCGGTTTGATTTCATCGGCGTCGATCCAGTTGTCGATGACGGTTACTTTGCGGGCCAGGTCCGGGCGGCTGCGGGTGAAGATTTCCCGCATGGTTTCGGAAGCCAGGACGATCCGCGCGCTGGAGCGGCAGAGGCAGCGGTCGAAGGCGGTCAGCAGGCGGGTGATCGAGTGGCCGGCGCGGAGCATTCCGGCTTCGACGGCGGCTTCCGGGTAGAGATCCTGCACGTAGTAGATGGCGGGGATCCGCCACCACTTCGCGAGCAGGACTGCCAATCCGGCGGCGGCGAAGGGCCAGGTGGAGATCACGAGGAGATCCGGCCGCCCGCGCGGCAGCGCCTGGAGAACGGCCGACATTCCGAAGCTGGCATTCTCGAGCAGCCGGTTCCAGATGCGCCGGTCGCGCCCGACCAGCCAGTGCCAGCAGCGGATGACGGTGAAGTTTCCGCGCGATTCCACCTGGCGGACCCCGCGCTTCCAGCCGGCCCGGAGGCGGCCCTCGGGACGATTCGGAAAGGGGCAATAAACCTCAACCTGGTGGCCGTCCCGGATCCAGCGGCCGGCCAGCTGCGCGGCCATGACGGCAGCCGGCTCGCGCTCGGGCGTGAAGACGGCGGAGATGAAAGCGATGCGCATCGGAAGCTCAACTGGCGGCGGCGACCCGGGTCTTGATGCGGCTGCCGATGACGATGTCGCGGACGGCGGCGATGACGTCCTCGACATCGCGAGCGGTCATTCTGGGGTAGCCGGGGAGGGACAGAAGTCCGGCGAACAGCCGTTCGGCGACGGGAAAGCGGGCGGGATCGTATCCGTAGGCGGAGGCGTAAAACGGATGGCGATGCAGGGGGATGAAGTGGACGCTGGCGCCGATGCCGCGGCGGGAAAGCTGCTCGATGAAGCCGGCGCGGTCGATGGAGAGGCGGGACGCGTCGAGGCAAATCGGATACAGATGATACGTGTGGGTACGGTGCGGCAGCCGCCGGGGGGTGCGGATCTCGGGCAGGTCGGCGAAGGCTTCGTCGTAGCGCCGGGCGATGGCATGGCGGCGGCCGATGAAGGAGTTGAGCTTGCGAAGCTGGTGGATGCCGATGGCGGCCTGGATATCGGTCATGTTGTATTTGTAGCCGGGCTCGGAGACCTCATAGCACCAGGACCCGGCGGCCGAGTAGCGGGCCCAGGCGTCGCGGCTCATGCCGTGCAGGGCCAGGGTGCGGAGGCGGCGCTCCAGGGCGGAATCGCCGGTGGTGATCATGCCTCCTTCTCCGGTGGTCATATTCTTGGTGGCGTAGAAACTGAAGATGGTGGCTTTGCCGTGGACTCCGATCATGCGGCCGCGGTACGCCGAGCCGGCGCCGTGGGCGGCGTCTTCGACGACGGGCAGGTGATGGCGGGCGGCCAGCGCCAGGATCGGATCGAGGTCGCAGGACTGCCCGCCGTAGTGAACCGGCACGATGGCCTTCGTCCGGGGGGTGATGGCGCGTTCGATGGCGGCGGCGGTGACGAGGAAGTTCGAATCCACATCCACCAGGACGGGCTTGGCGCCGAGGTGCACGACCATGTTGGCGGTGGAGCAGAAGGTGAGGGTGGGGACGATCACTTCGTCGCCCGGGCCGACGCCCAGCGCCCGCAGGACCATGTGGTAGCCGCCGGTCCAGGAATTGACGGCGATGGCGTGCCTGGCGCCGGTGTACTCGGCGAAGGCGGCTTCGAACTTCTTGACTTTGGGACCGGTGGACAGCCAGCCGCTGCGCAGGCTGTCGGCGACTTCGGCGATTTCTTCTTCTCCGATCGACGGAGCGGAGTAGGGCAGATATTCGTGGCGCATGGTGGATCTCACGTTCGGGCGGCGACGCAGAGCAGCTTGGGACAGTCAGTCGTCAGACGGAAGGAGCAGCGCGCGGCCAGCCGGAACAAGCGGTGGCCGGGACCGGGCAGGGGAGTCCATTCGAGCGCGGTGAATCCGGCCATCGAGAGCAGGGTCTCGATGCCGCGGGGGGTGAAGAAGTACAGATGGCGGCCGTCGGCGCGGAGCCGGGACCAGCGGCCTTCGAGCAGGTAATTGAGCGGTCCCACGCTGCGGCACAGCATGTAGCGCTGGCCGGCGAATTCCAGGCCGAGGACGCCGCCGGGACGGAGCAGGCCGTGAATTTTTCGAAGCGCCGCCAGGGGATCGGGAAGCAGGTAGAGGGTGTCGATGAGGGTGACCAGATCGAATTGGGCGGACGTGAAGGGAGCGTCGTCGAGCGTTCCGGCGTGGACCCGGGCCCCGTGGGCTGAGGCGGCGTAGGCCGCGAGGTCGGGATCGGGCTCAATTCCGTGACAGCGCCAGGAGGTCCGCGGGAGATGCTCGAAGAGGGCTCCGGGTCCGCAGCCGACATCGAGGCAGGCGCCCGCGTGCTGGTACCGCAGCAGCGCGGAAGCGATGGCGCGGAACGCCGTCCGGCGCGACTCGGCCACGCGCAACTGGCTGGGGAGGGCACGGTCGGTGCGCTGGTAATAGGCGGCGCGCGGGGCGGCGGCCGGGCGCGGATTGAGGTAGACGCTGGAGCACCCGGCGCAGCGCACGAAGCGGGCCGGCAGCTGCTGGTCGAGGAACGTGCGCTCGCGCTCGCGAGTGGCGCAGATGGGGCAGGCAGTCACTTCGATTTCGAACGGAAGCGTGTGGGTCATATCGATGGGCGGCGGGCGCAGAGGGCGGCTACGCGCTCGAGGTAGAGCGTGGCCACGGCCGAGCGGTCGAACCGGGCCCGGGCGCAGCGGCGTGCCCGGACGCCCATGGCGCGCAGCTCCCCGTCCGGCAGGGAGAGCAGGGCTCGGGCCGCCTCCGCGAACTGGCGCGGGTCATTGGACACGACCCAGCCGGCTTGAGACGCTTGCGCCCAGCGTCCGACGGGCACGTGGTGGGAAACCAGTACCGGCAGTCCGGCGGCCATGGCTTCGGCCGCGGCCATGCCGAAGCTCTCGCTGGCGGAGGGCATGAGGAACAGATCCGCGGCGGCGTGGATCCGGCGCAGGGCGCGGGCGGACTGAAGCGGCAGGATATGCAGCCGGGCCGAGCAGCCGAGAGACGCGGCCTGGGCGCGAAAGGAGGCCGCGAGGTTCTCCTCGTCGGGTCCGACGAGCAGCAGATGCGCGCGCGGAACAGAGGCCAGCGCGGCAATGGCGACCTCCAGGCGCTTGACGCGATGGAAGCGGCCGGCGGAGAGCATCAGCGGGGCCGATTCCGGAATCGCCATCCGTTCGCGGACGGCGCGGCCGGACGGCGCCGGCGAGGAGGCCGGAAAGTCGAGCCCGTTGGGCACGACGAACGCCGGGGCGGTGACACCGGCCTGCGGCAGCGCCTCCGCTTCCATCGGATCGGCGCAATGGATGCCGGCGGCGGCGTTCAGCGTGCGCAGTCCGGCCAGCTTCAGGTAGATCCGCTTTTTCCAGCGCTTTTCCAGCAGGGCGGCGGGCATCAGCTGACCGCGCGGCGGCGCCACGTAAGGGACTCCGGCCTTGCGGCAGATGGCGGCCGCGGGCTCGTGGAGCGCGGAGAAGAGCGTGTCGAGCTCGGCCACGTCGAACTGGTGAATCCGGCGGCGCAGCGCGTCGAGCAGCGACGGCGCATAGAAGTAGCGCTCGCTGACCACGGGAAAGTAGGTGACCGGGACGCCGTCGACGTCGATGGGGGTGGCCAGGGGAACGTCCAGCCTGCGGCGGCGGTTGGCGTCGGTGGTGAGAACTTCGACGCCGGCTCCGGCCCCGGCCAGCGCCTCGCACAGCAGGGGCACGCTGCGGGCCGGACCTCCGTACACGTAGGCCGGCTTGTAAACGCTCGAAACGTAGAGAACGCGCATCATGAGAGCAGCTCCATGCCGGCCAGGACACGGTCGCGAAAATGCTCGAACCGGTAGTAGTCCTGATAGCGCCTGCGGGCCGCATCGCCCAGTGTCCGGGCCAGCTCCGGATCCTTCAACAGGCGGATGCAGGCCAGGGCCAGATCGTGGGGATGTTGTTCGGCGAGCAGTCCGGTGCGGTTGTGAAGCACGATCTCGCGGGCGGCGTCGTACCGGCCGGCGATGGAGGGGAGGCCGTGACGGGCCGCCTCGACGAAGACCAGTCCGAAGCCCTCGCCGGAACTGGGCAGGGCGAAGACCCGCGCGGAACGATACATCCGCTGGAGTGTCGAATCGGCGACCGCGCCGAAGAAATGGATTTTCCGCGCCGCGCCCGGGGGCAGCAATCGCGCCTGTTCCCGCAGGAGGGGCGCGCCGTCGCCGCGGCCGACGATCCACAGCATGGCTTCCGGGCAGACCGAAACCACCTGCGGCCAGGCGGCGATGAGCTGTTGATGGCCCTTGTACATGAGGCTGGCGTGCATGTTGCCGACGGTGAGAACGGCCGGTTCGGTGGCGGCGGAAGCCTGCCAATCCGGGTCGGGGGGCTCGGCGCACAGGGGCACCACGATTCCATCCCGGAGCCCGGGGGTGTAACTGGCTGCCAGCCGGGTGGTATGGGCGGAGATGCTGAAGATCCGGTCCGCCCGGCGCATGACGCGCTGCTGAAAGGAGTGCAGCCGGCGAAAGGACTCTGTGCCGACCTGCCACAGATCGAAGGGCGGATGGCCGGGGGTTTCCGACAACGCGGCCTGGTTCAGCAGCGTATAACTCACGTGGTCGAAACGGCGGTTGAAGCAGGATTCGGCCATGGCGGCCGCCAGGGAGAGGCGGCTCGCGCCGAATCCGCGCACCCGCAGGGCGAGGCCTCGACGCAGGTACGGTTCAAGCGCCTCACGGATCGACGGCTCGGTATGCGGCGCGTCGACCTGGCACCAGACGTCGAGCGAACTCAGCCGCGGGCTCGAAGCCAGGGCGCGCGCGAGGCAGCGGCTGAACTGGAGCAGTCCTCCGGGAGTAGCGCGGCCGGCCTGGTCACAGGCGAACTGGGGGGTCACCAGAAGGAGCCTCACGCCTTCAATCCTCCACTCCCACGCCGTGGCGCTCGAGCCAGCGGGCGAGCGACGCCAGCGTCAGGACCTGGGCGCCGCTCACCGATCCGTTGCCGCGCAGGAAGGAATGCCAGAGCCGGCGGGTCGCGCCGGCGCGAAACGGAAAGGCGGCGGTCGAGGAGAGGGCGCTTTCTACTCGTGGACGCAGGACTCCCCGCAGGAGGCGGTCGAAGGGGACCGTGAAGCCCTCCTTGGGACGACCGATCCAGGCCGGCCGCAGCTTGTCGCGCATGGCGGCGCGCAGCAGGGTCTTGGGACCGTGCAGGGTGTGGGCCGCGCCGGGGATCCCGAGGGCGGCTTCGGCCACCGCGCGATCGACGAAGGGCATGCGAATTTCGAGCGAGTGCGCCATGCCCATCTGATCGCTGTCCCGCAGCAGGGTGGAGACCATGTAGGAGCCGGCTTCGAGCAGGCTGACGGCGCTGAGCGGATCACAGTCGCCGGAGGAGCGCAGGAGGGAGTTCCAGACACCGCAGTGCAGGTCCGCGCTGCTCATGTTGAAAGCGACCGGGTGCAGCAGGCGGCGCAGCGCGCCGGACGGCATGACGCGCCGCAGGCAGAGGTAGCTCGAGAGCAGGGAGCCGTCCGTTTGCAGCCAGTCGGCGATTTTCCGGGCGCCCATGGACGGGAGCGCGCCGAGGAGGGAGGCGAGAGGAGCGCGCAGGAAGCCGGGCAGGGAAAAGAGGGGCCGCGCCCAGCGCCGCGCGGCGAGTGTGCGCGGGAACGTGCTGTAGCCGCCGAAGAGCTCGTCCGCGCCGAGGCCGGAGAGGGCGACGCGAACGCCGGCGCGCGCGCAGGCGCGGCTGATGATCCAGGTATTGGCGCCGTCCGAGCCCGGCTGGTCCTGAGCGCTGAGCCAGGTTTCCCATGTCTCGGCCAGCTCGCCCGCCGTGAGGCGAACCTCGGTGTGCTCGATTCCATAAGCGCGGGCCACCTGCCGGGCGAGCGGGCATTCGTCGAAGCCGGCGCCTTCGAACGAGACCGTCAGCCCGCGTACGCGGACGCCGGCCGCCTCGGCCATGAGCGCGGCGATGGCGGTGGAGTCGAGGCCGCCGGAGAGAAAGGCGGCCACCGGAGCATCGCTGACCATGTGCAGCCGCACCGACTCGGCCAGCGTCCGGCGCAGGTGGACGGCATCCCCGTCGGGATGGGCGGCGGCGGTCCGGACGCGCCGGACGGGCATTTCCCAGTAGCGCTGCGGCTCGTTCACTGCCAGATTGCCGCGGGCCAGGTTCAGGGTCAGGGCGTGGGCGGGGAGCAGGGACTGGACGCCGGAGACGAGCGTGAACGGCTCCTGCGCCGAGCCGTAGGAAAGATAGCCCAGCAGTCCGACCGGATCGAGGCGCCGCCGCGACCAGGGCAGCCCGAGCAGCGGCCGGACTTCGCTCGAGAAGGCGAAACAGCCGGACCAGTCTTCGGTGAAGTAGAGCGGCTTCATGCCGAACGGGTCGCGCGCCAGCAGGAGCGTCTCGTGGCGCGGATCGAAAAACGCCAGGGCGAACATGCCGCGGAAGCGGCGGAGCGCGTTCGAGCCCCAGCGGACACAGGCTTTGAGCACGACCTCGGTATCGCCGCTCGAGCGGAAGGTGTCGCCGAGCTGTTCCAGTTCGGCGCGCAGGGCGGCGAAATTGTAGACTTCGCCGTTGTAAATGAGGACGCAGCCGGAGGCGGGGTCGAGCATGGGCTGTCCGGCGGCGGCGGTGGGGTCGAGGATTGCGAGCCGGGTGTGGCCGAGCGAGAGGTGATGGCGCGCCCCGGCGCCGTGCCAGGCGCCGCAGCCGTCCGGACCGCGGTGGTGGAGCCGGGCCGTCATCTGCTCGACGATTTCCCGCGGGCGGAGCGTCCCGGCCGAGCCGGCGGGCACGATGACTCCGGCGATGCCGCACATGTCAGCGGGCCTCCGGCGGGGCTGCGATGCGGGGTGTGAGCAGCGGGCCGAGGAGCAGCAGCACGAGCCAGCAGAAGCCGGTCGTGCGCAGCGCGAAAACGGCGTTGTTCTCCCAGAACAGGTCGAAGAAGTACATGCCGTTGCCGGTCATCAGCAGCGCGGTGAGCAGTCGCGGCGACCGCTGGCAGAGGCGCCAGACGGCGACCGCGTAGAAGGCCATGAAGGCGTAGATGAGGACGCCGGCCGGGCCCCAGTCGGCCAGGCCGCTCGAGAGCGGCACGCCGATGGAATCGCCATAGAGCAGTCCGGCGGAGGAGAAGTGACCGGTGATGGCGATGCGCTCGGAGTAGTCGCCGGCGGGACGGAGGAAATTGGGCAACCCCTGGAGGAGGCCTTGCCGCATGGCTTCTCCGCGCATCGGCTCGGCGCCGTGGTCGAAGCAGGCCAGCAGGGCGGCCGGCAGCTCCAGGCCGGCGAGCCGGTATTGCCGGTCGACGCTCAGGGCAGCGGCTACGGAGGGATCCGCGTTTCGCAGAGCCGCGGCGTTATCCAGGATGGAGGTACCGGCGCCGCCCGAAGATTTGACGGCGGTGCCGAGCGTGAAAACGACGGCGAGGGCGCACAGAGCGAAGGCGGAACCCGCGCCGATCTTCCGCGGGTGAATGGTCAGGTAGGCGAACAGGCTGGTCAGAATGATGACTGCCATGAACGTCCGGGAGCGCAGCAGCACGGACTGTCCGATCATCAGGCACACGCAGGCGCCGGCCGTGAACCGGAGCAGCGGCGCGGCCGACTTCGCGAAGACCGAAGTGTTGACGATGACGGCCAGCAGCGAGAAGTAGTAAATGGAGGCCGAGAGCCAGATGTCGATCTGGCTGTCGGCTCCGCGAAAGTAGCCGTTGACGAAATTGTGGGAATTCGAAAGATAGACCAGCACCCCTGTGGCCAGCAGCGCGGCGGCGGCGCCCTGGGGCCAGGTCCACTCGAGTTGTTCGTAGGCGAGGCGCGGAGCTTCGAGCAGGCGCGGCAGCGCCAGGAATGCGACCAGGCAGAAGATCAGGATCCCGAGCGTCGAGAGAGCGGACGCCGCCGGATAATAGTCGAGGCTGCCGGGATTGGCGGCGAAGCGAAAGTCTCCTGCGATGCGCGCGCCGAGGTTTCCGATGCTGTAGTAAAGGATCAGGCCGGGTCCGATCAGAATCTGGCCCACCGGACTGAGCAGGATCCGCAGGCGGTAGCACCGATGCCCGCTCCAGACGAGGATGCCGGCGTTGATACCGGCGCTGGCGGCCAACAGCAGGTTCGGGTTGGGATCGAGAGCCAGAAATGCGAGCGCGCACAGGGCGAAGGCGCCCAGGGCGGCGATCCAGATCCGATCCGGTGTATCTCTCATGAGGAAGCCGCCAGGGTAACGGGCCGTTGCGCGAGTAGCCGTACCGAATCGAGGAGCCGGTTGCGCTCCCCGGCGTCGAGCCAGGTGAGCCAGGCGAGGGACAGGCAGGCGGCGAACGAGACCGGAACGGCAATCGCGGAGGCGGCGCCGTTGGTCGCGCGGGCTAGCCAGATGGAGGCGCAGGCAAAGGCAACCGTGGGAAATCCACGGCGCCAGAGAGGCGCAGCACGAAATTCCAGCCAGCGGCCGTTGAGGACCGTCAGCGCCGCGGTGGCGAGAGTCTGGACGCACAACAAGCTGGCGGCGGCGCCGGGCAGCCCGAACTTGCGGACGGAAACGGCGCAGCACACAAGCGCGGCGGCGCCGGCGGCGAGCTGAACGAAAAATACTTCCCGTTGCCTGTTCATCGCCAGCCCGAAGCCGGCGCTGAGAATTCCGGCGGCGTGCACGGCGAGGTAGGCGCAGAGCAGGAGATTGAGCTCGAAATCCACCTGAACGCGGCCGCTCGTCCAAAGGCGGACCAGCGCCGGAGCGGAGGCGCTGAAGACGATGGACGCGGCAACGGCGGTGGCCGAGCCCGCTTTCCAGAGCAGGGAGTACCAGTGGCGCAGGCGCGTGCGGTCGCCGGTGGCGAGCAGCAAGGTCACCTCCTGCGAGAGCACGTTGACCGCCTGGTTGAGAATCAGGCGGAACAGGTTGGTCAGCATCAGGGCCGTGGTGAACGTGACCACGGCCGCCGCGCCGGCGACTCTCGAGACGAGGAGGGTAATCCCGGTGGCGAGCAACTGCGGGGAAAGCGCGGCCCCGGCGAACAGGAGTCCCGGCGCGGCCAGTCGCAATCCTTCGCGCAGGCTGCCGGCCGAAGGCGCAATCGGAACCGGCGTGCGGCGGAAGACGTCGCGCAGCAGCGTGGCGTCGATGACGCCCATGGCCCCGACCGTGATCCAGGAAGCGAGCGGAGGGGCGCCGCCCAGGCAGGCGACCAGGATGGGAGCGGAGAGAAGAGCCACGCGCTCGATCAGTCCGTAGGCGAGCTGCCGCGGGAGTTGGCCGCCCACGCGCAACAGGTTCATCAGCAGGCCGCCGAGGATTCCATAGACGGCGAGCAGGCCGTGGGCCGCAACGATCAGGAGCGAACCGGCGCGCCCGATGCCGCCGGTGTCGACGATCCGCGAGGGGCTGAACAGGACCAGTCCGGCGGTGATCCCGGCCACGGCCGCGAGGCAGAGGACGGCGTAGAGTTTGAGAGCCGAGCCGAGAACGCGGGCGGCAGCGCCGTTCCGGCCGCGAGCCGTCAGCACGATCAGCTGGTTGGTGACGTGGGATTGAACTCCCAGGTTCAGGAGGCTGATGCTCGACGCCAGGTTGGTGAGCGCCAGCCAGCCGCCGTACGCGCTGATACCCCAGTGCCCGAGCAGAATGGGGACGGAGAGCGCCTGTCCGGCGATGCTGACGGCCAGCGCGGCGGCCGAAAGAGCGGCGCCGCCGGCGACCCTGCGGGTTACGCTTTGCATGCGGCGGCCTCGATCCGCGGCAGCGGCGGTTCCGGATACAGCTCTTCGAGCATGGCGGGCCAGGACGGCGGGCGGATGCCGGTGCGGCGCTCGAAGGCGAAGCCGTCGAGGGAGCGGTCGCAAACCGTGGAATCGTCGGGCTCGATGCGGATGGAGAGCTTGAACCGGTCGCGGAGGGCTTCGAGCAGGGCGAGCTTCGAAATGCGCGGCCCGGCGACGTGGAAAAGGCCGGCGAGGGTGGGATGACCCGAGAGGACGCCCTGAATGACGTCCGACAGCGCGCCGCTGGTGAGCCCGGTGAAAAAGGAGCGCCGATAGCCTTTGACGGCGCGGCCCCGCTGTGAAAGGAGCCATTCGAGAAGCCCGCTTCCCGGCCGGCGGAGATCGCGGCCGATGAACGACGTCCGCAGCGTGAGGCAGTTCGGGCCGGAGACCTCGCCCAGAAATTTGGCCTTGCCGTACGGATCGGTGGCGTCGCACGGGTCGCACTCGGTGTACTGCCCGCGCGATCCCGAGAACACACCGTCGGTGCTGATGTGAATCAGCCGCGCTCCGGCGTTTTCGCATAGGCCGGCGAGGTCGTGGGGGAACTTCGCGTTCACCGCGATACAGGCGTTCAGGTCGCCGCGGGTTTGCAGCCACGGCGGGCTGGCGATGCAGTTGACCGCGGCGTGGGGCCGCACGATGCGGATCGCGCGGGAAACACTGCCGGGATCTTCGACCGCGACGCCTCCGAGGATGCCTGCCGCCGACCAGGACGCGGCGGCCTGCGCGAGGTCCGATTCCCGGCGCACGGTTCCGTAGACTTCGAACCTGCGCCCGAGCCTGCGCATCAGCTGGTGACCCAGAATTCCGGTGGCGCCGAAAACCAGTACCCTCATGGCCGAGCCTTCACAGCGCCCATCCAAGCAGGCGGGAGACGAGAACCCCATGCCGGCGCAGGTATTGGCGGCCTTCCGCGATATCGCGGCTCCGTTTGTGGCGGAAGCTGTTCAGATAGCTGACGGCCAGCGAAAGGTCGATCTCGAATTCACTCCGGGCGCGCCGGTAAACATAGCCGGGTCCGCTGTAGGCGAGCTTCAGGTGTTTCCGATGAATGCGGATCAGCTGGTGTCCGACCTGCCAGGCCGCCCCCTCGTATGGGTGGCCGGGCTCGCGGCCGCGGACGTAGAGCAGCAGCTCGTCGACGTAGCCGACGTCTCCCAGGGCGCACAGCCGCAGCCACATATCGACGTCGCTGCAGGGGCCGAACTCCGCATCGAACAGACCCGCTTGGTCGAGGGCGGACCGGCGAATCATGCTCAGACCGGTGACCGGGCTGTCCAGGCGGCCGAGCATGAAGCGCCTCCACTGATCGCCGCGGGTGACCTCGGGGTAGCCGCACACGAAGAGGCAATCGGGCCGGGGATTCATGAGGTGATCGCAGCCCTGCCGGCCGGGGTGGACGAAGACGACTCCAGGATGGCGGTCGAGCACGCCGGCCATGCGGGCGGTGAGGCCGGGCAGGTAGTGGTCGTGGTCGTGGCAGATCTGGATGTACTCGCCGCGGGCGCCGGCGATGGCGCTGTTGAGGGCCGTGTTGATGCCGCCCTTGAAGGGCGCGCGGTTGTAGCGCACCCGCGGATCGTCCTCGATGAGGCGGCGCACCCAGGCTTCGGTGCCATCCCCGGAGTGGTCGTCGGCGACAATCAGCTCGAGATCGGAGTGTGTCTGGTCGAGGATCATTCGCGCGCAGCCGCGGAGGTTCGTCAGCCGGTTGCAGGTGACCATGATGGCGCTGACTTTGGGCCGCGGTCCGGGCGTGTCCGGAGCCGGCGGGAGCATGGAGGAGCGGGTCCTCATGACAGCGCCCCGGCATACCGGCTGAGACGGCCCGAGCGCGCCGCCCCGGCCACCCGGACAACCGGCAGCGGGACGATGAACTTCCCGCCATGGGAAAGAAAGCGCCGCTCCTTCGCGAGGATCTCCTCCTCGTAATTCCAGGCGGTGAGGAGGGCGTAATCCGGCGGCGCGGCTCGGAAGCGTTCGGGCGGCGCAATCGGAACATCGACTCCGGGAACGCGCCGGCCGTAGCGCAGCGGGGAGGAGTCGACCACGTAATCGACGAGATCGCGGCCGAGTCCGCACCAGTTGAGAAGAATCGTCATCCGGCCCGCGGCCCCGTAGGCGGCGACGCGCAGGTCATCGGAGGTCAGCCGAAGGACCAGCTGGCGCAGTTCGGCCCGCCGGACTCCGGCCAGCCGGACGAACCGCCGGATGTCCCAATTCCGCTCCTGGTCCTCCATCACGCGAACGGCGGGAGATTCGGGGTAGCCGGATCTTTCGCGAACCACCGTGATCCGGATCGACCCCGAGTGGATCGGAATTCGCCGCACGTCGGCGATGCGCAGCCCGTAGGGGCGGAACAGCCCGGTCAGCGAGCGGAGGGAGAAGTAGGAGAGGTGCTCGTGGTAGACGGTGTCGAATTGGACGAGCGAGACGAGGTCGCCCTGGTAGTGAACCTCCAGGACGAGATGACCTTGGTCGTGCAGCAGAAGATCGGCGGCGCGAACGACGCCGTGGATGTCGTCCATGTGGGCGAAGACGTTGGCGCCGGCGATGAGCCGTGCCTTGCCGTATCTGGCGACGATGCGGCGGGCGAGCTCTTCGGTGAAGTACTCCGGGATCAGCGGCCAGCCCTGCTCGCGGCTGGCGCGCAGCGCTACGTCCGAGGGATCGACTCCCAGGGCGCGGGCGCCGGCGGCCAGCAGGGGCCGCATCAGGACGCCGTCATTGCAGCCGAACTCGACGGCGGGCTCTCCGCGGGCTCCGGCCCGCTCGACAATTTCCGGCGCCATGGCGGCGAAATGCTCGCGCAGAGTGCGGGTCGTGCCGGAGGCATAGGAATAGGCGCGGAAGATGCGGTCGGCGGGAACCAGGTCGAGCACCTGCATCAAGGTGCAGCGCGGGCAGCGGAACAGGCGCAGCGGAAACTCCTCGCAGGGTCCGGTATCGCCGGGCTCGCGGAATCCGCCGGCCAGCGGCATGGGGCCATAGTCGAGAACCAGTTCCAGGCCGCCGGCGTTGCAGATGCGGCAGGTCTCGCGCGTTTCGAGGGTGGCGCTCATGAGGCCGCCGGGTAGAACCTTTCGCGCCGCGACCAGCCGCCGCGCACCAGCAGCAGAATCAGGGCGGCTTCAGTGATCCGCTCGGTGTTGTCGGAGCGGTACTCGTGGAATCCGCTGGAGCGTCGCTCGGCGCCGACCGCGGTTCCTACCGGATGGATGTCGTAATACCAGGGCGACTCCTCGGCGCGGATCATCTCCTCTTCCGAAACCAGGGTCTCGTGAATCTTCTCGCCGGGACGGACGCCGGAAATCTGGATGGGGTAGTCCGGACTGCCGGCGCAGCATTTCGCCATGGCCTGCGCGAGGCCCAGCACGGTGCAGGCCGGCATGCGCCGGACGTAGAGGTGTCCGCCGAGCCCGTGAACGGTGGCATGAAACACCAGGTCGATTGCTTCCGGAAGAGTGAGCAGGAAGCGCGTCATCTCGGGATTGGTCACGGGCAGCGGCCGGCCGTCGGCGATGCGCTGCCGGAACAGCGGCACGACGCTGCCCCTACTGCCGATAACATTGCCGTAGCGGACCATGACGAAGCGGGTGGGGCCCTCCTCGGCGCCTTCGGCCAGCAGAACTTTTTCGGAGAGGGCCTTGGTCATCCCCATGACGTTGACGGGCTTGACGGCTTTGTCGGTGCTCACCGAAACGACCATGGAGACCTGGTGCGCGATGGCCGCGCGGCGGACATTCTCCGCGCCCACGACGTTGGTGAGAACCGCCTCCATCGGATAGCGCTCGCAATTCGGGACCTGCTTCAAGGCGGCGGCATGATAGACGATGTCCATGCCGCGCATGGCCTGCGACAGGGCGCCGAAGTCCCGCACGTCGCCGATCACGAAGCGCAGCCGGGACTCGCCCGCGTACTGATCCTGCATGTCGTACTGCTTCTTCTCGTCGCGGCTGTAGATGACGATCCGGCCGGCGGACAGGGCGAGCAGCTCGGTGACGATCTGGCGGCCGAAGCTGCCCGTGCCGCCGGTCACCAGGATGCGCCTGCCGCGAAAGAAGGCCGCGTAAGCCGCGCGGCCGGCGGTGAGATTGTTCATAGGCAGGCCACCGGAAGGTTGAAGTGGGTGAGGAAGCGGCGAACCACGGGTCCATACGAGTAATCTTCCGCGAGGCAGCGGAGGCGCGCGGCCGAAGCCACGGCGCGGCGGCGCTCCTCGCGGGACGGGTCGAGCCACCAGGCGAGTTTGTCGCGCAGTTCCCGGGCGTCCGAGAAAAAGACCGCCTCCTGGTCTTCACGGAAGAAGGCCTGATGCTCTTCGGTACGCTGGGCCAGCATGAGGGCTCCTCCGCAGGCGGCAATCTGAAACGTCCGGCTGTTGTGCTGGTCGCCGATTCGCATGGCGGGGTCGGAGTCTTCCCGCTCCCAGCGGACCCAGTGCAGCGCAACCCGGGAGCAGGCGTAAATGACCGGGATCTCCTGCTCGTGCACGTCGCGGCCGCGCCAGCTCGAGCGCGCCGGCGAGGAGGCGGGGAGATGGTTCCAGAGATTGCCCCAGATGTCCAGGCGGAAGCCGGAAGCGTCCGACAGCAGCCGCTCCAGGTCCTGCTTTCTCTGCCCGGCATAGGAGGCGATGAGGGCGGCGTCGGCGCCGTAATAGATCCTGTCCTGCCCGGCCGGAGTTAGCGGGCGGTGCACGGCGGGGTCGAAGCCGAAGCGCACCACGGCCACCTCCCGGGCGCCGGCGGCGGTGAACTGGGCCTGGTGCCAGCGCCGGGTGGTGGCCACCAGGTCGAACAGGTCGAGGCATTCGCTGAAGCGGCTGCCGGGCCGGTTCTTCCAGGGGACGTCGTGATAGAAGCACATGACGGGAATACCCGCGCCGCGGATGGTCTGCAGCGTTTTTCGATAACAGAAATCGGCGTTGGTGATGTACACCAGGTGCGGCTGCAGGCGCGCGACCAGGGCCAGCAGCTGACGGTTCCACTCCGGCTCGATGACGGGCTTGAGCAGCAGCCGTCGAATGCCGCGGTTGAACTTTCCGCGCCATTCCGGAAACAGCCCCGTGTCGTCGAGAAAGCGCACGGTGGCGCCGGACTGCTCGAAGGCGCGGGCGATATAGAGCGAGTTCGAGCCCGGCCAGTGCTGGCCGGTGAATACGACACGGGCGCCCGAGGTCTGAACCGGGGTAGTCATTCGGAAGCGTACTCGAGCCCTGCCAGGGCCGTCCGATGCTGGGTGTACCAGCGGGTCAAGCGCTCGATGCCGGAATCGAAGGGCGTTTCCGGGCGCCAGCGCAACAGCTGACGAGCTTTCCCGATCTCCGCCCAGGTGCGGGCGACGTCCGCCCCGTGAGCCGGCCGGAAATCCAGCCTGCCGCTCTTGCCGAGCGCCGCCTCGATCTTGTGGACGGCTTCGAGCACCTGGACGGGATGGTCCGATCCCAGGTTGAGGATGTGGAAGCCGGGCAGGCGGACGGCGGCTACCGTGCCCCGCGCGATGTCGGCAATGTAGGTAAAATCGCGCTGCTGCAGGCCGTCCCCGTAGATCACCACCGGCTGACCGGTGGAGATCCAGTGCACGAATCGGAACAGCGCCATGTCGGGCCGTCCGTAGGGTCCGTAGACGGTGAAGTAGCGCAGCAGCGAGATGTTGAGGCCGAACAGGTGGTGATAGCTGTGGCAGATGGCCTCGGCGCCCTTCTTGGTGGCGGCGTATGGGGAAAGCGGCTCATCGGCGGCGCCCGATTCGGAGGAGGCTCCCTCGCCGCCGTTCCCGTACACGCTGGAGCTGGAGGCGACCACCAGGTGCGGGACTCCGTTTTCGCGCGCCAGCTCGAGGATGTTGAGCGTCCCGATGATATTGGTGCGCACATAGACCCAGGGGTTGAGCGTGGAAGTCCTCACGCCGGCGCGGGCGGCCAGATGGAAGATGCCGTCGTAGGGCCGGCCGCCGCCCGGGACCCCGATCTGCCTGAGGGCGTCGAAATCCTCGACGTCGAGACAGCGGAAGGCGAAGCCCGGCCGCTTGAGAAGGCGCTCGAGCCGCAGGAGCTTGAGGCGGACGTCGTAGGTGGCGCAGAGGTTGTCGACGCCGGTCACGCGGGCGCCGCGCTCGAGCAGCAGGGTCGCCACCGCCGAGCCGATGAACCCGGCGGCGCCGGTGACCAGAAAATGTTCGTCGTGAAGTTTAGAAGGTGTCATGCGTGCGCTCCTCGCGAGGCGTAATGTTTCCGAAAACTCTTGTAGGCGCCCTGCAGGTGGCCGTTCGGCGCGTACGGCGCGGAGGCGGGGTCCCAGTCGTTGAGAACGGTCCCGAGGACGCTCGCGCCGTCCTCCGAGAAGCGGCGCCGGACGGCCAGCAGCGAATCCCGGCTGGTCCTGCCGCAGCGGGCTACCAGGATCACCTGGTCGGCCATGCTGCCGAGCAGACGGGCGTCGGGAAGCTGGAGCATGGGGGGCGTGTCGATGAGGATGGCGGCGTAGTCCTTGCGCAGCCGCCGCAGGAGGTCCGGCATGCGCGGGCCGTGGAACAGCGGGGCCGGCGCGGCGTCCGGTCCACTGGTGAGCAGAAAAACGCCGGGCGCCCGGGTGGCGCGGATCAGGCCGAGGGGGCTGCCGGCGCCGTTGAGCGGCGCGCCGGAGAGAATGTCGCTGAGCCCGTGCTCGTTCGACAGGCCGAAGATCTCATGAAGCTTCGGACGGCGCAGGTCGGCGTCGATGAGGAGGACCTTTTTACCGGTTTCGGCCAATGCCAGCGCCAGGTTGCTGGCCACGGTGGATTTCCCCTCCGACGGTTCTCCGCTGGCGATGACCAGCGTTTGCGCCTGCCGGCCGCCGTTGGCGAAAAGAATGGAGAGCAGCGTGGAGCGGAACGATTCGGAGATCAGCGACGGTTTTTTGAGCCAGGTGACGAGCTCGATGCCGCCGGCCTGCCTTCCGGCGCCGTTGAAAGGGAGCAGGCGGGCCAGCCGCCGAGCCGCGTGTCCGTTGCCCGAGGGAATGACGCCCAGTTCGGGCAGGTTCAGGAAAAAGGATGCGTCTCCCGGCTGGCGGATGCTGCGGTCGCCGCGGTCGCGCATGACCAGAACCACGACGCCCGCCATCAGGCCGATAAGAAGTCCGGCGGCGGCCCCGAGCAGGCGGTCGGGCTTGTAGGGGGACGCGGGAACACGCGCTTCATCGATCACGCGGATGTTGCCGGAGCGGGTAGCCGCCGCGATGTCGGATTGTTTCATCTGCTGGAGCAGGGTGTCATAGAGCTGGCGGGCGGAGTCGGCTTCCCGCTTGAGGATGTTGTAGCGGATGATGGCTTCCGATTCTTTCGCCGCGAGCCGCGCCTGCTCGTGGTAGGCGTTCGCCAGCAGCAGCGCTTTCCGCCTGGCTTCCTGGTACTCGTTTTCGATCCGCTTCAGGATGTCGGCGCGCTCGCGCTCGAGAGCCGACTCGGTGGCTGCCAGCTGGGCCTGCGCGCGAATGACTTTGGGATGTTCGGGCGTGTAGGTCGGATCCAGATCCGCGAGCTGGCGGCGAAGATCGGCGCGGCGGGCGCGATAGTCGCGCAGGGACTGATCGTTGAGGACGTCGGGAAGCGTCTCCGGCGGGCTGGCCAGCGCCATTTCATATCGCGACTGACGGGTGATGCGGTCGGTCTCGGCGATGGACAGGGCCTCCTTCATCCGGCCCAGCTCGTCCTGCGCGACGCTGACATCGTCGCTGGTGAACATCAGGCCGGATTGCTTGGCGTAAGCCTGCAGACGCTGCTCGGCCTGCTCGAGCTTGCGGCGCATCTCTTCGAGCTGGCCGTTGAGCAGGCGGTTGGTGTCCCGGGTGGCTTTCGAGCGGGCTTCGAGATTCTGCGCGATGAACTCGCCGGCCAGGGTATTCGCCAGGTCGGCGGCACGCCCCGGGTCGGGCGAATCGGCGCTGATCTCGAGGATCCGGCTCGACCCGGCGGAGCGGACGCGGATGCCGCTTTGCGCTTCGAGCAGCGCCGCGGCGCGGGAGCCGGCCGGGGCCGTATCGTCGATGTGGAAGAGCCGGCGCCAGGCGGCAAACAGACCCGGTGCGCCGAGGGCGGGGAGGGCGCCGGGGCGCAACTTGTCGAGGACACGGCGCAGCAGCGAATCGCTGAGCAGGATCCGGATCTGGGTCTGCAGGTCGGCCGCATCGGAAACGGCGCCCGGCTCGGCGAGGGGCCTGACCTGCTTGGTATTGAGGAAATTCTCGTTGAGACCGACGATTTCGAGCGACGTTCGGGCCTGATAGAGGGGCGTCTGAGGCAGCATACAGAGCACGCCCGCCAGTGTCCCCGCGGCGCCGAACAGAACCAGGGCGCCCTTGCGCCGGCGGAGGATGCGCCAGAAGTCGGCCGGCGGCTGACCGCCGGATTCGGGACCCTTCGTCTGATTTTCGGCGGGCATGATTCAGGATTGAGGATGCGCCACTCGGGACCGGGGGACTTCAGGTGACGGTAAATCGCTAGTGACGGTAAATGGCGACGCCGGTGCCGATCTGGACGGCCGCTTCGAAAGTGCGCAGCGCGACGTTCTTGAAGCCGCTGGTGGGAACGAAGAGGATGTCGTCGGCCCGCAGCGGCACGTCGGCGGCGGTTCCTTCGAGGATCTTGCGTATATCGACCGGAATCTCGAGCCGGGCTGCGGAACCCTCCGACGCGCGAAGGATCCGGGCGTTTTGGGACGCCGCGGTCCGCTCCAGACCTTCGGCCAGAGCGACGGCTTGAAGCGCGGAGATGGTTTCGTGCTCGCCGAGGACAAAGCCGCCGGCCTTGCGCACCGCGCCCACGGCGTAGATCAGATCCGCCCGGGGAACGGTGATCACGTCCCCGGGCAGAATCGGAATGTTGTCCGCGGGACTCGAGGCCGCCATGATTCCGCGGATATGGAGCGAAGCCACGCTGTACTGACCGCTGGAATCGTCCGCCGCCGCGGGCAGGGGCAGGCGTCCCCACTCGAGCTTCCTGGTTATCCGGAGCGTGGCCCCGGCGTCCTGGCGAAGGCCGCCGGCCAGCGAGAGGACGGCAAGCAGATCCTTGTTTCCCTGTAATTGATGGATACCGGGATTCTGCACCGCGCCGAGCACGGAAACAGGCTGGCTGCGGTATTCGGTGACCGCGACCGTGATATCGGGATGGCGGAGATACTTCGTGAAGGCCTCCTTGAGCCGGACCTGAAGCTGCGCCGCGGTGAGTCCGGCGGCGGGAACCGCGCCGGCCAGGGGCAGGTGGATCATTCCCTGGCGGTCCACCCGGACGGGCTTGCCCGAGATCTCCTCGATGTCCGGCGCCTGAATCGTGATCTGGTCGTCGGGGCCGAGCACATACTGGCCCGCAGGACCGGCGCCGGCGGCAAGACAGGCGGCAGCCAGGAGCATGTCGAGAAATCCCGCGCGGCGAGTCATGGAATTGGGGACAGTCACTGAATCGGAGCGACCCACTCCCGGTCGAGCTCGACCGCGACAGAGCGCTGCAGGATGTTGATGGAGACCACCAGCCGCCATTCGGACTTTCGATGTTCGACCACCACGCCCTCGACTCCGCTGAGCGAACCCTTCTCGATCCGTATCCGCCGGCCTTGCGGGAGATACGGCCAGGGCTCGGACAGCAGGCCGGATGCGAGCACGGTTTCGATGGCGGCGATTTCGACGTCGGGAATAGGCGACGGAGTGCGTCCGATGCCGACCACGGAGACGACTCCGGGAATCGTCAACACCGGCAGCCGCTGGTGGATGTCAAGCCGGCAGAAGACGTATCCGGGAAACAGCGGCGACTCGATTTCGATCAGCCTGTCGGACCATTGACGGCGGGTGCGGTGACAAGGCAGATAGTGTTCGTAACCCTTGCCGGCCAGGGCCGCGGCCGCCACTTTCTCGAACCGCGATTTCGTGCGTAGACCGTACCACGCGAGGCAGGCCGGCGCGGGGGCCGGACTCGTCATTGTGATCGTCGTCATCATATGTTCTAACCAGGCGCCGTCCGCGGGCTACCGCCCTTTGGGTCCCACTGGTGTCTCCCTGAACTTTGGTTAACTGCAATGTAGTTGCCGAAGCAGGAAAAATTCTCATGATTCGGTGTAATTTTGTCCGGCACGCCGGTGTCATACTGAGATGCGAATGAGGAAATCCGAGCGCCGGGCGCTGCTTCTTGCCATGCTTCTGATCTCCGCCGCGACCGCGCAGAACAGGGCCGCGGACCGTCCGCGGGCGCGCGATCTGGGAGTTGCGCCGGGGGTGCTGCCCACCGGCCGGCTGAACGCGATTACCGATGTGGATGGAGTTCTGGTGGGACATCTGACGCTGCGGGAAGGGCAGAACGTTCGGACGGGTGTTACCGCTATTCTGCCGCACGGCGGAAACGTGTTTCGCGAGAAGTCGCCGGCAGCCGTGTATGCGGGGAACGGGTTCGGAAAGCTGATCGGGGGATCGCAGATCGAGGAGCTGGGCGTGCTGGAATCGCCGATCGTGCTGACGAACACGCTCTCGGTCTGGCGCGCGGGGGAGGCGGCGGCGGAATGGGTGCTGCGGCAGAAAGGCAACGAGCAGGTGCGGTCGGTGAACGTCGTCGTGGGCGAGACGAACGACGGCGGGCTCAACGATATTCGCGGAATGCACGTGACCAAGAGCCATGTGGACCGGGCGCTGTCGTCGGCCGCGGGCGGTCCGGTGGAAGAAGGGAGCGTGGGCGCGGGAACCGGGACGCGGGCGTTCGGCTTCAAGGGCGGGATCGGAACTTCGTCCCGCGTAGCGACGGCGGCGGGCAGGCGATACACGGTCGGCGCGCTGGTGCAATCCAATTTCGGCGGAGTGCTGACGATTGACGGGGCGCCGGTCGGAAAAGAGATGAAGAACCACATTTTTTCCGGACAGAACGGGGATGGGTCGGTGATGATCGTGATGGCCACAGACGCGCCGCTGGACGCCAGGCAGCTCAAGCGGATGGCGCGGCGGGGGATGCTGGGGGTGGCGCGCACCGGGTCGCCGTCGACGCATGGCAGCGGAGATTACGTGATCGCGTTTTCGACCGCGGCAGCGCGGCGGGTGCGCCACGGGGCGGGGGAGACGTCCGCGACGGTGGCTTTTCCGGAGGATGAAATGACGCCGCTGTTCGAAGCCGCGGTGGAGGCGACCGAAGAGGCGATCTACAACTCGCTGTTCAAGGCGACCACGACCACCGGGGCAGGAGGCCTCACGGTGGAGGCGATTCCGATCGAAGCCGTGGAACGAATTTTGCGCAAGTACCGTCCGAGGTGAGGCTGCACAAAGCCGGCGGTCCCGGTTTGCAGAGTCGGGATTGCTGGATTCCACTACGCTGAGTCAACGCGGCGGCGCTTCGGGCGCGGACGCATTTCGCTCCCAGATCTGGGCTTTCCAGCCTGGTCCAGAATCCGGCCCCAGTTTTCTGACGGGCCGGTAGTGGCTGATCAGGTAGCGGCCGAGCGGCTGATCGAAGTCCAGACCGAAGCGGCGCGCGCCGTATTCCGGGAACTCTCGGTTGGACCAGATCAGGTAGCGGACTCTGCCGGCCTCGATCTGGCGAATGACCTCTTCGGTCATCTTCCCGGGCGCCAGCAGGCCTGGGGTGAACGCGAAGACGCGCGTGGGGCAGCGGGCCCCGGAGAGGAAGTAGAGGCTGGTGTCCTCGGGAACGGAAAGAGTCCACTCACCGGCCTGCGCTTTCTCCTGCATGAAGTCGATGGCGGTTTCATACGCCGGCGAGGAGGCAGGGTTTCGATAGACGCGGCCGCGCGCTGTGTCGAGCGGAACGAAATAGTGAAGGGCAACGGAATAATGGGGTCCGAGCCGCACCACGGTGGCGAGCAGGATGGCGGCGCAGGGCAGCAGCTCGGCTGGTGTGAGCCCGGCGGTTCCGCGGGCGATGGCGGCGGTCACGATGAGAGTCGCCAGCACGATGGGGCCGTTGTAGTAAATCGAATAGCCCTCAGGTCCATTGGCGAACGCGGTACGCCAGGAGAGGATGCAGGCGAACACGAACAGCATGAGGATTTTCAACCGCGGTCCCGAAAGGCTCTGCTCCCGAAAGCGGCCGATCAGGACAACGGCGGCCGCTCCCACCAGAAACACCGCGGCCGGAGGAAAGAACACCAGGCCTGCGATCCCGCCCGCAATTTCGGAAATCAAACCGCCCGCGAAGGCGGCGCATCCGAGGAGGCCAAGAACCAGCAGGCCGATCCAAAGAGGCAGGGCGAGGCGCCGGCAACCGTACCACACCGTTACGGAGACCATCGCCGCGAGGACGGCCTTGAGCGAAGTCAACGACAGTGAGAAGCCCGAACCCGCCAGCCAGGTGGCGCCGTAGGTCCTCATGAAGTAGGAGCCCGGCCAGCTCATCAGGTTCTCCTGCGTGAGGAATTCGGCTCCACGCAGCGAGACCATCCACCACGCGGCCGCGGCGCACAACAGGATCCCCGGGAGCAGCGCCGCCAGATGTGGCATTGTCCGCCGGACCGGGCGCTCGCGCAGCCCGCGGGCGGCGACCGGCAGCGCCACACAGGTCCAGCAGGCGGGTCCGAATTCGAGTTTCGCCAGCAGCGCCAGGGCGGCGGCCAGGCCCGCGGCGGTCACCCAACAGGCCGAGTCCGAATCGCAAGCGCGAACGCAGAGCCACAGACAGAGACAGGCGGCTACGCATCCGTAGACCGCGCCGAAACTGTACGAGAGAGGAAAGGAAAACAGGGAGGGCGAAAAGGACTGCATCAGCATCACGGCCGCGGCCGTCCACGCCGTGATCGAGGAGGTGAGCCGCAGACCCGTGCTGAAGACGAGCAGGGCGGCGGCCAGCGCGGAAAGAGAACCGGCCCAGTAGAGCACCGTGAGATGGGTCCCGAAGATCCGGAAGAGCCAGCTATTCAGATAAGGACCGAGCGGCGTGTACAGGTACCAGATGTCACGGTAGAGCGTCTTGCCGCGCGCCAGTTCGGAAGGGACGTACATCTCGCGGCCGCAGTCAATGGTGAGATTGCCCCAGTGGGCCCAGGTAACGGTAAAGAGCAGCGCCCAGACGGCGACCAGCGAGCCGGCCGCGATGAGGATCGTCCGATGCGACGGGTGGGCCGGCGCTTCGGGAAGGTCCAATAACGGACGCTGTCGATCATCGCCGGCGCGTTCGCGCTTACGCGTATCGGCCTCCATCCGGGTTCGGCGACTCATGTTTTTCAGGATAGCCGGGTCGAGCGCCGCGGCGGATGCTATACTCACATTTCCGTGAGCCTGTTTCGGTTCTACATCCTACTTTCCATCTTCATTCTGGCTGGCTGCGTGAACATTCCGGACTCCTACGCTCCGCCGGTGCAGCGGAAGCCGCTGGGAGGAACCGAGCCGAATCCGATCGGGCATTTCGTGAACATGGGCGACCTGAACGCCACGGCTTACATCGTCAAAGACGTGGCGGACGGCGTGGAGGCCGGGTCGTGGCGCTGGGCCCGGAAGCGTCCGGAACTGCGGTTCTTCCTCGAAACCACCGAGCATCTGAACTTCAAGGCCGACTTCAGCATCGCCGAATCGCTGTTCAAGGAAACCGGGCCGGTGGCCATCTCCTTCTTCGTGAATGGAAACCTGCTGGACACGGTGAAATATTCCGAGCCCGGCGAGAAGCATTTCGAAAAACCGGTTGCGGCCGAGATCCTGCACGCCGGGACCATGAACTTCGCGGCGATGGAGATCGACAAAGTCTGGGTGTCGAAGACGGACGGGGCTGTTCTGGGATTCATTCTGACTCGCGCCGGGTTCACGCAGTAATGCCCCAGGCGATCCTTATCCTCTTCGGAGCCGCTTTCACGGTGGCGGTCAGCCTGGCCGCCGGCCGGATGCTCTTGCGGCGGCTTTCCGTGCGTCTCTACCGGCAGGAGGAGCACGCGCTGGCCTTCGTCACGGGCGCGGCGTGTTTGAGCCTGGCGATTTTCCTGCTCTGCGCGGTGGGGATGGCGCGGCAACGGGTGTTCCTGGCCATCGGAATCGCGGTGCTGGGGCTGGCTGTCCGGACCGGCGCGCACCGGTCCGCAGGGGATCCGCTGCCGCCATTGCCGCGGCTTTGGAAATGGATCTTCGTTCCGATTTTTTCCATCTTCGGCGTTCTCTATTTTTTCAATGCCATGGCGCCGGAGATGAGCGCGGACGGCGCGACCTACCATCTGGGCTTCGTGGCGCAGTATTACCGCGCGCACGGGTTCGAGCGCATCACGACGAACATGTACGCCAACCTGTCGCAGGGGGTGGAGATGCTGTTCCTGTTCGCGTTCGCGTTCGGACGCCATTCGGCCGCCGCGCTGACGCACTTCGCTTTCCTGGTGACCCTGCCGCTGGCCATGCTCTGTTACGCCCGCCGTTTCGGATTCCCGGTAGCCGGAGTGTGCGCAGCCTTGCTGGTTTTCGCGAGTCCGGTGGTCGGGATGGACGGATCGGTCGCCTACAACGACGTGGCCACGGCCTGTATCGTCTTCACGGCGTATTACCTGGCGCAGGTCTGGGCCGCGGATGAAACAAATCGGGGCTTGCTGATTCCGATCGGGCTGGCGGCCGGATTCGGATACGCGGCCAAGTACACGGCCGTGCTCGCCGTACCCTACGTGATGGGGGTGGTGGCCTGGAAGACGACACGAAGCCGGAGGCCTGTTCTGAAGCCGCTGGCGACAGTGGCGGCGTTCTCCGCGCTGATGATCGCTCCGTGGATGATCAAGAACGCGCTGTGGCTCGACAATCCCGTCTCGCCGTTCTTCAACCAGGTGTTTCCGAATCCCTATATCCACATTTCGTTCGAGAAAGACTACGCGCATCACATGCGGCATTACGGGCTGAAGAGCGACGCCGAGATCCCGCTCGAGGTCACCGTACGGGGAGGTGCGCTGTGCGGACTGCTGGGGCCGATGTTTCTGCTGGCGCCGCTGGGCCTGCTGGCTCTGCGATCATCCCAGGGCCGCAAGCTGCTTCTGGCGGGGCTGATCTTTCTGCTCCCGTACCCGGCCAACATCGGGACGCGATTCCTGATTCCGGCGCTGCCCTACGCCGCGCTGGCCATGGGACTGGCCGTGGCCGGCTCGAAGGTGGCGGCGGCGACGTTGACGCTGGCCCACGCGGCGCTGTCCTGGCCGCTGGCGCTGGGCGTCTACTGCCCGCCGGACGCGTGGCGTCTGCTGCCCAAGATACCGCTGCGGCAGGCGCTGCGTATCGAATCGGAGGCGTCGTTCCTGAACTTCCGAATGCCTTCGTACGGCATGGCGCGGATGATCGACGCGCTGGTTCCAGCGGGCGGCAAGGTGTTCACGTACAGCGGGGCGCCCAACGCGTATACGGAGAGGGATATTCTGGTGGCCTATCAATCGGCGTTCGGCAACGTGCTGGGCGACATCCTGTGGACTCCTCTCATTCCGGAATCCGAACCCAACTGGCGGCTCCGGTTCCGGTACCCCGCTCAGCCGCTGCGGCAGGTGCGAGTGGTGCAGACGGCCTGGGGCGAGCCCGATCATTGGAGCATCGGCGAGCTGCGGATCTTCCGGGGGGAGACCGAACTGGCCAGGGAAGGGAACTGGAAGCTGCGGGCGAGGCCCAACCCGTGGGACGTGCAACTGGCTTTCGACAACAGTCCGGTGACGCGCTGGCGAAGCTGGCAGACGCTCTTTCCGGGCATGTACGTGGCGGTCGAATTCGGGCGTCCGGAGATCAGCGATTCGGTGCTGGTGGAGTGCGGGCACGATCAGTACAAGATTCGACTGAAACTGGAGGGGATGGACGAGAGCGGCAAGTGGAAAACGCTGGTCGAGAAGCCGGAGGAATCGGACGGTCCGCAGCAATTGGGGCTGCGGGCGGCGTCCGTGCAAGAAGCAAAGGCCCGGGGGGTGCGCTATCTATTGATGTACGAT
The DNA here is from genome assembly GCA_035495815.1 of Bryobacteraceae bacterium. Classification (GTDB taxonomy): domain Bacteria; phylum Acidobacteriota; class Terriglobia; order Bryobacterales; family Bryobacteraceae; genus DATJFH01. The sequence continues at coordinate 46,484 of DATJFH010000124.1, read as the reverse complement.
TTCGATTTCGGAGCGGAGGATTTCAAGAAGAAGGCGCGGGTTTGGGGCGCTACGCTGATCGCGGAGCACAAGGGAGCGAGCCTGTACCGGTTCGATTGAGGCGTCCGCCGGCGGTTATCGAGGAGATGAAACTCTTTCTGGGTGTGGACGGCGGGCAATCGACGACTACGGCGCTGATCGGCGACGAAGCCGGACGCGTGCTCGGCGCGGGGCAGGGCGGGCCGTGCAATCACGTGGGGGCGGCCGAGGGCCGCGCGAAGCTCACGCGGGCCGTTGAGGAATGCGTGCGCAAGGCAGCCGCGCAAGCCGGGCTGGATGCGGCGCAGGTCCGCTACGAGGCGGCCTGCTTCGGGATGAGCGGCGGTCCGGACGACAAGGAAGCCCTGCTCGCGGAGATTCTGCCCACGGGCCGGCTGATCGTCACGCACGACGGTCTGATCGCGCTCGCCGGGGCGACAGCGGGTGAGCCGGGAATCGTCACCATCGCGGGGACCGGATCGATCGCCTTCGGACGCAACGGCGCGGGGCAGTCGGCGCGCGCGGGAGGCTGGGGATACATTTTCGGAGACGAAGGCGGGGGGTTCGACATCACCCGGCAGGCCTTGCGCGCCGCGCTGCGGTTCGAGGAGGGCTGGGGGCCGCCGACCGCGCTGCACGGCGCGATCCTCGAAGCGGCCGGCGCCCGCGACGCGAACGAGGCGCTGCACCGCTTCTACACTTCCGACTTCCCGCGCCCGCGAATCGCTGCTCTTTCGCGGCTGGTGGACGGGACGGCGTCCGCCGGCGATCCGGTTGCCGCCGGTATCCTCCTCAATGCGGCGCAGCAGCTGGCGTCGCTGGCGGCTTCGATCCGTCGACAGTTGTGGAGTGAGGAAGAGAAGGTGGCGGTCGCCTACATCGGAGGAGTGTTCCGCAGCAGGATGCTTTTGGACCGCTTTCAAACGCTGGTGGAGATGGATGGAGCGGCGCATTGCCAACCCCCGGCCTACGGTCCGACGGCGGGAGCGCTGCTCGAAGCCTACCGGGCCGCCGGTCTTCGTCCCAAGCTGAGCCACATGCCGGAGTTCAAATTATGAGATTCCTCTTCTTTCTGTTTCTGGCGCCGGCCCTGAGCGCCGCGCCCGACTGGAGCCGTATCGATAAGACCGCTCTGGAACTGCTCCAGAAGTACGTGCGGATTCAATCCATCAATCCGCCGGCCGACACGCGAGAGGCGGCGGCGCTGGTGAAGGGCGTTCTCGAGTCGGCCGGAATCCCGGTGCGGCTTTACAGCAGCGGTCCCAAAGGCCAGACCAACCTGGTCGCGCGGCTGCCGGGACGGGATCGATCGAAGAAGCCGCTGCTATTGCTAAACCACTTCGACGTCGTGCCGGTGGACCGCTCGGCGTGGAAGCTGGACCCGTTCGCCGCGATCATCAAAGACGGGCAGATCTGGGGCCGCGGCACGCTCGACATGAAGGGCATCGCGGTGCAGCACATCATGTCCCTGGTGATCCTGAAGCAATCCGGGATTGCGCCTCCGCGCGACATCGTGATGCTGACCACGGCCGATGAGGAGACCAACGGCGACCTGGGCATTCGCTGGATGATCGACAACCACTTCGCCGACATCGACGCGGAGTATGTGCTCGACGAGGGCGGGTTCGGCACGCGCGACATTCTGGCGCAGGGCAAGCTGGTGTTCGGCGTCGCCGTGGGGGAGAAGCAGACGGCATGGCTCCGGGTTCGGGCGCGGGGAACGGCCGCGCACGGCTCACAGCCGATTCCGGACAACGCGAACGTCACTCTGCTGAACGCGCTGCAGAAGGCCATGAGCCTGCCCCCGGCGCGGCCTCACCCGGTGGTGGCGGAGATGGTGCGGCGGATCGGCTCGCCGCTCGCTCCGAACAAGTACACGTCGGCCATTCAGGCCAACACGGTTTCGCTAACCACGCTGACGGCGGGCGTCGGCTCGCCTCCGAAGATAAACGTGATTCCGTCCTCGAGTGAAGCGACGCTGGATTGCCGCCTGCTTCCCGGCGTGAACAAGGACGAATTCATTTCCGAGATGAAGGCCCGCGTCAACGACCCGCGCGTGTCGATCGAACTGGTCAGCACCCCGGACGATCCGGGAGCGAGCGACAGCCGCACTCCGCTGTTCGAGGCGATCGGACGGGCGATCGCGAAGCATCATCCGGGAGCTGTCGTGACCCCCATGCTGGTTCCGCACGGAACCGATTCGGTCAAGCTGCGGGTGAAGGGAATCAAGGCGTACGGCCTCACCCCCATGGTGCTCGATATGGCCACGGCGGGCTCCATGCACAGCGATACCGAACACATTCCCGTAAACGAGTTCCTCTCGGGCTTACATATTTTCTATGACCTGTTAAGCTCGGAATATTGAGCCTATGGCGAAAATCTCGATCCAAGATCTGGACCTGAAGGGGAGGCGCGTTTTCATCCGCGTGGACTTCAACGTGCCGCTCGAGCCGGCGGAGGACGGCGGTATGCGGATCACGAGCGACAAGCGCATCCGGGCTTCGCTGCCGACGATCCGCTATGCGCTCGAACACGGCGCCGCGGTGATTCTGGCTTCCCACCTGGGGCGTCCAAAGGGGAAGCCGAATCCGCAAATGAGCCTGAAGCCGGTGGCGGCGCGCCTGGGAGAACTGCTGGGTCAGCCGGTCGCGATGGCGCCGGACTGCGTGGGTCCGGAGGTCGAGTCCATGCTGCCGGCGCCGGGGCAGGTCCTGTTGCTCGAGAACCTGCGATTCCACGCCGGGGAGGAGAAAGACGACATCGAGTTTTCGCGCCGGCTGGCGGCGTTGTGTGACGTCTACATCAACGACGCTTTTGGATCCGCGCATCGGGCCCATGCCTCGACAGCCGGTATGGCCGCTTTTGTGAAACAGGCCGGTGCGGGGCTGCTGATGGAGCAGGAGCTCAAGTATCTGACTATGGTGACCCGGCGTCCGGAGAGGCCGTGTGTGGCGATTCTCGGGGGCGCCAAGGTGTCGGACAAGATTGAAGTGATCGCCAATCTGCTGAAGATCGTGGACCGGATCCTGATCGGAGGCGCGATGGCGTACACCTTCCTGAAAGCGCAGAACCATCCAACGGGGAAGTCGCTGGTGGAAGATGACAAAGTCCCTCTGGCCAAGGAGCTGCTGGTGTCCGCCGGTAACAAGCTGCTGCTGCCGCTCGATCACGTGGTTGCCGCCGAGCTGAAGGAAGGAGCCGCAGGCGAAGCGGTCGAGGAAATTCCGGCCGGGATGATGGGACTCGACATCGGACCGAGGACCGTGGCCGCCTATACGAAAGAGATCGCCGGCGCCAGAACGATCGTCTGGAACGGGCCGATGGGTGTCTTCGAAAAGCCGCCGTTCGACCGCGGCACGGTTGCGATCGCGAAGGCGGTGGCCGAATCGGGCGCAGTTTCGGTGGTGGGCGGCGGAGATTCGGAAAAAGCGGTGAAATCGGCGGGGGTCGCCGATAAGATATCCCACGTCTCCACCGGCGGCGGAGCGTCGCTGGAATTTCTGGCGGGCCTCGAATTGCCCGGCGTCAGCGTACTGAAGGACAAACAACCATGACGCATTTCCGCCCTGTTCTGATTTTGCTGGCGTGGGCGCTGGTCCGCGGTCCAGTCTCCGCCCAGATCTTCACGTTTTCGCGCGACCAGATGATCCGGTACACGGCGGCCAATCCCTTCGAGCGCTTCGCAGATGGAAGGCCCAAAGCTCCGGACGCTCTGCTGGAGAAGGCCCGGGGGCTTTCCGCAGAAGAAGTTTTCGGCGGTCTGCCGCGCGATAAGTTCCCCAACCAGTATGAGGGCAACTGGCGGCTCCTGCATCCGGAACGGAAGCTGGTGGGGCGGGCGGTCACCGCTCAGTTCATGCCATACCGGCCGGATGTCGCGGAAGTGAGCGAGGCGGACGCCAGGGCGAAAGGGCTCGGCCGCAATCCGAACCAGCGGGTGATCGACATGCTGCAGCCGGGCGACGTGCTGGTGGTGGATCTGTTCGGAAAAGTCGAAAACGGCACGTTCGTGGGCGACAATCTGGCGACCGCCATCCACGCGGCGACGAAGACTGGCGGGCTGGTGGTCGACGGCGCGATTCGGGATCTGGAGGGGGTCTTCCCGATCGAGATGGCGGCTTATTTCCGGGGCGTCCATCCCACGGCCATCGGCAATGTCATGTTGACTGCCGTGAACACGCCGGTGCGTATCGGGAACGCGGTCGTGATGCCGGGCGATATTGTTTTCGGCGACCGGGAGGGCATCTACTTCATCCCGCCGCAGCACCTGGAAGCCATACTGAACAAGGCGGATGTGACCCACATTCACGATGAGTGGACGAAGCAGAAATTCATGACCGGGAAGTACAGGTCAAGCGAGCTGTACCCGAGTCCGAGTGATCCGGCGCTGAAGAAGGAATATGAAGAGTACCTGAAGCGGAGGCTTGGAAAGTAGCTCTAGAAAGAGATGGTGATGATTTCGTCACCGCCGGCGCGGCTGGCGATTCGTACGTGCAGGTTCTTCCGGGAGGTATCGTAAAACCAGGCGCCCGGGATGAGCTTCCCGAGTTCTTCCACTTGCGGGAACTCGACTCCCGCGGCGGCGATCCGCTTCGGCCGGTCCATATGATGAACGATCCATTCATATCCACGATCCTTCCTGGACTCGGTTTCAAGGCGCATGAAATCGCCCGCGGGACCCGCGTGCACCTGTGAATACTCACCGAGATCGCTCTCGTAGAGGAAGAACTCGCCGCCGAGCTTGGGAAAATAATGCAGCTTCATCGGAGCCGAGCCAAGCGGCACGATCGACCCGTTTCGGGAGAACACCGGAAGGTCGTCGGGCCCGGCGTCGATCGTGTACGTCTGTCTGCCCTGATAAACCTGATTGTCGCTGAGGCGGGTCCAGACGCCCATGGGGAAATAGACGGACCTGGAGAGCCGGTCCTGAGGCGCGGGCGCAATCAGAAGCTCGTCGCCGAGCATGAATTCGTCACTGATCTTCGCGGCCAGCACATCCTTCGGGAATTGTAAGGGAAGCGCGTGGATCATGGGCAGGCCGCGCTCCCGGGCCTCTTCGCCGTAGGTGGCCAGATACGCCGTCAATTCGCCGCGCCACGTAGCGCTCATTGCGTCCGGCCGGGAACCGAGCACGATCGGCGACACGGAGCCGAGCTGTGCGGCCCGTCGCCGGACCGGCTCGGGCGCGTTTTGGAACGAATCGAGCGGGATCGCCGGAAGCAGGATGCCCGAAAGACTGCTGTTGATCAGGCGATGAACGGTTTGGGCGAGCGAGCCTTCCGGCAGCGGCGTGGTTCTCTTCGGAGCTTCCGCCGGGCGCAGCGGCTGGAATTTGTCCGGGGTGATCGGGTCCATGGGCCCGTCCACGAGCAGATACTGTTCGAGGATCTCTTTGGGAGTGGGTCCGAAAAAGAAATAGTAATCGACCTTGACCGCGCCGTGGGCTTCGATGCGGTAGCGGCCGGCCCGAGTGTGGGCCAGATCGAACGTATAGCGTCCCGGAGCAGGGAGCCACTCGCCATAACCGGCGGAGGAAATCAGGAACGGACGCGTTGTCGTGATGCGCGCGCCGCGCAGTTCGATAGGGCCGGATTCGCGCGCGCCCAATCCGAAATATCGGACGTGCGCCGGGGCCAGCCGCTCCAATGACACGGAGCCGTCTCTGATCACCGCTTCGCCGGCGTCGGCCATCAGCGGCTTACCGTCGGAATCATCGACGCGGACGAGAACGCCATGTTTGACGATCGCCACCTTCAGGTACTTGGACGTGATATTCAGGGCCTCGGCCGTATCGCTGATCTTCAGACCGATCGTCTGGGGAGTGATTGCGGGCCCTTCGATCCAGGCTCCCTCCCAACGCCTGGAGAATCGGAAAGAGCTTTCGCTAAGCCAGTCGATCTGAGCGGTTCCGTCGCTGACCTGCAGGAAGACGGTGTTCCCTTCACGGAAGGAATGCGACAGGGTCGCCCCGTGCAAAAAGCCGGCGGAGAGTATGATGGCTCCGGCCGTCAACCGCAAATTTTCACCAGGTCCTGTTGGACTTCGCCGGTCACCCGCGCGGCCTCGTCGCCGACGAAAACATTGACTTCCGATCGAACCCCGAAGGCCGGCAGGTAGACGCCCGGTTCGACCGAAAAGCAGGTCCAGGCGATCACCTTGCGATCGTCATGGGTTTCCAGATTGTCCATGTTCGCGCCCGTGCCATGCACGTCTTCCCCGATGGAATGGCCGGTGCGGTGGACGAAATACGGATCGAATCCCTTTTCACGGATGTAGCCTCGCGCTGCGTCGTCTACTTCGAATCCCCGTAACTCCTGTTTAGACGCGATGGCGTCCATTACCCGCTTCACTGCCCGGTCGCGGGCGTCGCGCACGACCGTGAACACGTTCCGCATCTCGTCTGTGGGCGCGCCGCAAACGCCGGTCCAGGTGATGTCGTAATACACCGACCGGGGCTGGTTCAGCTTGGCCCACATGTCGATCAGGACGAAATCGCCGGGACGAATAGGCGAATTCCGCTCGGCGGTGGGTTCGTAGTGCGGGTTTGAAGCGTTCCCGTTGACTCCCACGATGGGGCCGTCCGTGCACAGCAAACCCGCGCGTTCAAATTCCATCCGGACGAACCGGTTTACTTCGTATTCGGAAACAGCCTGCCCGTTGCCGAGACGCGCGCCGATCATTTGGAACGCCTCCGAGCGGATTCGGTCCACGCGGCGCCCGGCCTGCAGATGCGAGTCGAGAGATTCCTGGTTCCAGCGCGCTTCGAAATACTGAATGAGATCGGCCGAGCTGACGATCTCCACGCCCAGGCCGCGGATGAGTTCAAGAGTGCCGCCGTCCACCAGCGAGACGTAAGGGATGGCGCACTGCGGCGAATATTGCATGGCGATCCGCCGCCGTCCGCCCAGTAGAGCGCGCAGCCCGCTGATCTGGTCCTGCCACCTGGAATAGCGTGCCTTGGTTCCTGGCAGGGCATTCAACATGTCGGATTCGACGTTATGGGTCAGGCCGGCCGGCTCGCCTTCGGCCGGAATCAGGTAATACCAGCGCCGCGTCACGTGCCGCGCCGGAGTGAATCCGAGGACGCGATAGGCGAGGGGGTCCCGCTGATGGTGATCGAAAAAGAGCCAGCCGTCGAGCTTCTGGTTCCGGAGTTCGATCTGGATCTGTTCAACGTTCATGGTTAAGAATCCGCTCTGCTGTTGCCGAGTCCACGCCGATCACTTCGACCACCTTCGTGCGGCTCGTGAGCCCTTGTACGATTCTCACCGCCGAGGCTGGCACGCCGAACCGATCGGCCAGAAACCGAATGCAAGCGTCGTTGGCTTTTCCGTCGACAGGAGGCGCCTGCAGACGCAGCTTGTAGGCTTCCCCGAGCCTTTCGCCCAATGCCGTCTCCCTGGCGCGAGGCTGCACCTTTATGGTGAAGCGGGTGCGGGTTTTCGTCTGGTCCACTTTACCTCGGCGCGCAGATTGGCGACGCCGGCCAAGGGCTTCGCGTCCACTACTTCGAAGGCGACGGCTTCATCCACCCAGTCGTGGCTGGTTCCGTCCGAGTTCTGCGTCGCTACCGTCAGTGTATATTCCTGCGGCGCCAGCCAGCAATCGAAGGCGAATTCGGTCTCCAGTTCGTCGCCCGGCGAGAAGTCGCCGAGTTCGATCTGTTCGAGCCGCGTGTTGGTGCCGTAGACGTCCATGCCGATGCGCGTCCGGATCAAAATCCCGACCATCGGATCGGATGTGGACCGGTGGAACCGGGCCCGCACGCGAACCGTCAGCCGCTCGCCGCCGACGAAGGTCTGCGCCGGTTCGCCGCGGGAATTGAGCAGCCGAACCTGCTGAATCTCGCTCGCGCCGTCGCCGTGCCGGAAGCTGCCCTTTACCTCACCGGACTCGAAGCGATCGCGATCGCTCCTTTGTCTGTCGAGTACGAGCCCGATGTACCGGTTGATGACCTTCTTCGGATCGCCCTCCGCGTCTATTCGTCCGTCGACCAGCAGCATCGCCCGGTCCGAGAGCTGCTTTACCAGTCCGAGGTCGTGCGAGACGAACACCACCGTGACTTTGCGCTGCTTGAGCTCCTCGAATTTGCGTACGCAGCGGTTGGCGAATACAGCGTCTCCCACCGCCAGCGCTTCGTCGACCACCAGAATGTCCGGCTCGACGTGGATGGCAGTCGAGAAGGCCAGACGCACGTACATGCCACTCGAGTATTCCTTGACTGGCCGGTCGATGAACTCACCGATGTCTGCGAAATCCACGATGGAGGGGAAGGCGCGCTGGATTTCCGGGCGGCTCAAGCCCAGGATCTCGCCGTTCAGAAACACGTTTTCCCGCCCGCTGAATTCCGGATTGAATCCAGCGCCGAGTTCAAGCAGAGCGGCGATGCGTCCCCGCGTCACCACACGTCCATCCGTCGGCGGCAGGATTCCACAGATGATTTGCAGCAGCGTGCTCTTCCCGCACCCGTTGGGACCTACCAGGCCCAATACCTGTCCCTGTTCGAGATTGAAAGTAATCTCTCGCAGCGCCCAGAAGTTTTTGTGCAAACGATCAGGAAATAAGGGGAGAATCTCCCGGATGCGATCGGAGGGGCGTTCGTACAGGCGGTACAGCTTGGAAACGTTCTGGACGAGAACCACGGTTGAATCAAAACAATAACGCGGGAACGTCCGAAATCACAACTCTACGGTTCCCATGAAAGCGCAGCGCCGGGAAGACCGCTCGAGCGGCGCAGGATACCCGATGAGGCAGAACTGATCCAGTGCAAAGAGCACCACCGATTCCACTCCCTCGGCCAAGGACGCTCGGGACTCTCGCAGCCAGGGTGTCGTGTAATCTCCAATGCCGACCAGGTGGCTGGCCCGGTTCGCCGGAAAGCCCAGGTCCATCGGGAGACGGATCGAGTTTTTGGCGTGATTCATATTGCGCAAGCCTGTGTATGTGAAATTCTCTGTCTTGAGGCAATCGAGGGTAGCCGGCGTCCACTGCGCGGGCAAATTGATCACGCGAGTCAAGGGAAAATCATTGACATCAGGCGGGTAAAGAACTTCAAAGCGAGTATTTGGATACGTCCCGCGCACAAAGGTGATGATTTGGTCCGTGAAGGAGCCGATCAATCCAGGCAGGAACGCCGCTTCCTCTGGATACGCCGCCGGATCTTCGGCAGTGTTCGTGAACACGTGCATTGCGCCTCCATACGTAGCGGTGAACGTGGACGTCGTGAAAGCGTCGTAAAACGGAAGGCTGTCATGAGGTGTGTTGGAGTCCCTGTCCCAGACGAAATACCACCACTGGACTTCGCCGAACTGCAGATACGGGACACATCCGGCATCGGCCATCAGTCCCGCCATATCGGCGTAGACCTGCTTCCAGAACGCGAGGCTCGTGGGCGAAAAATTGGTTTGAAGCGCCGGTGTGGTCAACAGTACAGCTTCGCCATCGTGGTATCGCTGGGCAATGCCCGCTTCCGGGGACGGGTCGCCGTGCTGCAATTCCATGCTGAACGCGGCGGCCACGTCGATTCCATAGGATCGAAGAGCGGAAAAGAAACTCCGGCTCCAGTCCCGCGCCGCCCGGTTGATTCTCGGAGTCGCGTCCAGGTCGGTTCGCCAGACACCGTCTGCGCCGCCCGTGAAGTTCTCGCCGCTGGAGGTCGCAAAGAAGGTTTCGGTCTCCGGATCCGCTGCCAATACACTGGCCGAGAGACTGATTGAGTTGCCGGCTTCACCCATGGCGCGAGCGAATAGGGTAAGGACGGTTCCGCTCGCCTCCGCGCGGATGCCGGTGTACCCGTTGTTAATGATCAGCTCGAAGGCTTTGGCCACGCTGGCGGCGTCGTCGGTGACCAGGTTGACGTGTTGCAGAGTTGCAACCGATCCGTCCAGGCCAACGGATACTTCCGTTATCTCACTGAAGATCGGCGTTCCCGTGAACGTGACCGTGCCGGAGGCATACCCGAATCCTTGCGGTGTCAGTTCGTAGAACAACAGCGCGCCCACATAGTGATTGGCACGGCCTTCAAAACCCAGCGATTTGATGAGCCAGGCGGTCCGCTCGGCAGGCAGCGCCACCGAATGATCCGTGTCCCAGTCGGTCGCCAGAGTCAGTCTGGCGTTGGACGGGGGTTCGGGTAGATTGACGGCCGGGACGGCAATCTCGAAAAAATCAAAATAGAAGTACGACCCGTCGGATCCGGCGTGTGTAACCGTCACGGTGTGCGCGACTCCGCCGGCCATCTCTCCAAGATGGACTCGGACCAGGGAATCTTCTCCCGCTATGGCGAGATTCTCGGTTCGGCTCTGACTATCCACGGTGATCGTGATCTCCGGGCAGCCGGCCGCCTTACGCGTTCCAAGATAGAGACGATGATTCTGGGGAGCCGTGTATGTGTAGGAGACGGCCCTCCCGTTAAGAGTCGTATAGTGGATCGACCCTCCGGAGAAATTTCCTCTGGATTGAGACCAGCCGGCGCTGTAGCTCAGGTCCGTCGAGTCATCTTCCACGCGGCGGCTCTGACTGCCCGCCACCTGGTATGCCAAATCCGTTCCGGTGACAGTCCAATTCGATGTCGTAACCTGGAACTCCGACTTTTGATATGCCCCGATCTGGAAGCCGGCCGCATACGTCCAGCGCATTTTTCGCACTGAATTTGTCGGGACGGTTTCGAGTGAATCGCCGGGACCCGGAGTCGATACCAGATAGCCCGACAGCGAACCGAAATTCAGAACGACTCTCCACTTGCTGGGCGAAGTGCCGCCGCTCAAGTAACGGGAGCTATGCGACCAGCTCTCCGTCTTTGCTCCGGACACGCTGGTGTAAGCGCCTAGAAGATTCCCGTTCGTGCCGGTCGTGCTGGCTGCCGGGGTCTCCCGCGTTCCAGGCGTCGAACTCTCGCCTAGAAACGTAATCGTGAGCTCAGATCCGTCATAGGACGCAGCCATAGTCGGAGAGAGAGCGTTGATCGTATCGGAGAGCGCGTGAACCGCGCTGGCGAGGGAGTCGGCGGAAGTCATCTGGTGGTAATAGTGCTCGTTGAGCCATGACAGCTCCACGTAGTCGTTCACCGTGGGACTCCCCCCCAGAGTGAATGTCGTCGACGCGGGCACGTAGCTGCCCTCGATCGGAGTCGCGTGCGCCTTCAGCGGTACGAAGTAGACCTGCTCGGATCCACCCGATTCCGCCCAGACACGCAGATAGGGCCAGTCAACCGTATGGTACAGAGTCGAGTCGAGCAGAATGCAGTTCTCCCGTGTTTCGTCGTAGGTGAGTTGCACTCCGCTGAGATCGCCGTCAGGCAGATTGCGCAGCAGCGGATGTTCGAAAGTATTGTCGCGGTTCCATTCGATCACCGCCCAATCGAATTGTTGTCTCCAGCCGCCCGACACTGTATATCCGGTCGCGCTGGCTTGACTCATCGCGGCGATGGCCGAAGGCCGCAGGAAATAGCACTGCAGGTCGCGGTCCGGGCGCAACTTCTGGAGGGTTTCTGGCATGGGTCACAGCCGAACGATGACGGTGAGATCCGATCCCGGATTCGTCTCTCCTACGCCGGTGATGTCGAGACTGATCCGGGCTCCACTGATCATCAAGGGCAGCGTACGACCGTCCACCGAATTCGAAATCAACTCGCCGGCGGCTATGGTCAACGTGCAGTACTCGCTTCCGTTCTGATTGATTCGGATGGTGACGGGACTCTCTGTCGGCGCTTGCCTCACGACCGCATAGATATCGCGGATCGAATGCGACGCCTCGATCAGAAGGTCGGGTGTCGCGCCGTTCTCAATAGAGAGAAACCCGTCGATCTGCAGCGTATACTGCCCACCGGAAAGAGTGCGCAATCCCCGATTGACGGTTCCGGTCACCGCCACTGACGCCGTTTCGCTGTCTCCCTGTGAGTTGCTTACAAACAGGTCGGCGCTGGTGACGCGCGCGTCGGGCAAAAGAACCGGCATTCCCCATTCCCCGCTTGCCAGGCTTCCAAAAAAGCCGGGTGCAAAGGAAGCGATGGCTACCTTGGTTTGGAGCGGGTAAACCACCGCTGAAGCCAGGTGGCCGGCTGCCGTGGTCCCGTGCATTGCGCGCGTCACTAAATACTGCAGGCCACCGTTCTGGACTTCGTCCACGCGCAGGATCTCCGAGTCGATCTCGACGAAGGACCCCGGCTGGAAAGAACCGGCCACCGTTAGGGCGATCGCCGGATCACCGGCTCCGATATCCGCGCTCAAACCCGTTTGAGGCTGCCCGGAGAGTTCGTCGAAGTAGTAGATGGTGAACGTGGCGGCAAAAATTGTTTGAGTGTTGGTGAGGTTGGGAAAAGCGATGCCCCCCACCTCCAGATAACCGCCTCGGTAGGGGATCAGGCTCATCCCAAACACGGGAATTGGCGGAACATCTCCATCCGCGCCTCCGGACGCCCCGCCGATTACCCACCGCGTCACCGTCGCCAGTTCCGCCGGCGACTCCTTGTCGTTCGCATTCGCAGCGCGACCGCTGATTTGGATGGTCTCTCCGGTGTGGTTCGGGATATCGAACTGAACCGGACTTGCGCTTGCCGCCGCGCCCGGTCGCCACCCAGATTCCGACAGGGCGAAGTAGCTGCTCGCATCCGGTTCCTTATCCCACGCTGCCGTGACCGTCACCGTAGTCTCGGTGTTCCCTTGGACGGCGCGCTCCTGGCCCGCTCCCGCCCCTCTGGTGATCCGTGCTACCGAGCCCCGGTAGCCGTCCGGCGCCATCTGCAGGGAATTGTTCCCGACTGTCGTTGTCGAATGGATGGTGGCCGCGTACTCCGGCTGCAATTCGCGCCGCCAATAGAAGTTGGCATGATCGTAGTTCGGATCGGGAGGAGACACCACCTGAATGACCAGACCGGTGTCCTTGAACTGGGTTGCCTTCGGCTGATCGGACGCGATCCGGAAGAGTTCCGACGGATTTGGACCGCGGTAAACGTGAAAAGCAGTAGTCGCGTCTGAGAAGCTGAGTCCCGTGATCGTGACACTGTTATTGTTCCCGCTGCTTGGAATCGACGCTCGGACAACAAAAGAAAGCCCGCTTTGGGCGCCCGTGCCATCCACCGCGCTCACCGCGTAATAGAGAGTTTGATCGCCGGCCAGGGTTCCATCGCTGCCGAATGTAGGCGCCAGGCCCACGATGGGAATTCCGATCCGGTTGATGACCAGCTCCGGAGGCCGCGAGAAGCTCACGTTTGCCTGTATCGTTGCCCCGCCATCGGCTTCACCGGTCGAGGTCTCGGTAATTCCGAATTGGACATTCCCGTGCGAATCGACTACCGTTCCGATCAACGGGCGTGGAAGCCCCAGCCGCGCCTCCTCCTCCCGGCGTCCATCTCCCGGTCCCTGGCCGTTCGTGTCGCTATACCAGCTGTCCTTGTGAAGCTGAGCCGTGATCGTAGCGGTACGGTAATTCATGCCTGGAGCAATTCCGATCACTCGGAACGGCTGGCGAATGAACCCTTCCTTCAGGTACGTCAGCGTGATGATGTCGCCGGGTCGGATGCCGACCGCCCGAACGCTCGCTTCGAACTCGACGAAAGTGTTTCCTTCCACCGATCGGTCCAGGTTGAACTTGAGAATTCGCGCCGCCTGGTCGTAATGCGGAAGTCCCAGAACGGAAAACGGCCCATTGATCTCCTGTCCCGTCTGAGTCACGTCCTCCACGTGGACCACCGATAGGCTGTCCTGCTGATATTCGTTGAACGCATCCTGAAACTCCACCGAGAACCGGTTTGGAGTGTCGGCTGTGCTGCGTGACCACAAACGCAGACTCGGTTCCCCATTGGCCTTCCGTAGGATTCCCGTGTAGCCGCTGGATCCGTCTCCGAACTCGTAGCTCGGCCATCCTCCCGCCAGTAGGCCGGAGCTGTTACTCGAAGCGGCCTTAACCGGCTGCTGAAGAGCCAACGTGTTCTCCACTCGGGCCTGCAAGAGGCCACCAGAGCCGTAAGTAAGGTAGAATCTTGATCCGTTGCGAATCCCACGGATCAGGTCGGACGCGGTTCGCCGGGTCTTGAGGATCAGGTTGCACTGGAATCTTGGAACAGTAACCGGATTACCATAGAGATCGCTTGAGTCGATCGGCTCGTTGCAGTAGGCTGCCGCGGTGGCAAAGCTGGTCACATCCAGCTCATCCAAGGTCCAGCCGCTCCGTCTCAGGACGTCCATCAGCACCCAGGCAGGGTTGCTCGAGAACTGTAAGCCGGCGGCAGACCCATCCTGGTCGTACACGGGCAGCTTCATGCCTTGCATCAGCACTTTGACCGACGGCAGGGAGCGTCCGTCGTTGATGCGGTTCGGAACCACCACTGAGAGGACCGCCATGCTCCCGTAAGGATCTCCCAGGGGATTTCCGGCGTTGTCCGCGAAATCTCCGTTGAAAGTTCCCGTACGGTTACCAGGGCTCACCACTCGATACCAGCCCGTGCCGGTCATGTTCGCCCCCGCCTGTCCCAGCGGGATCTCGATGTCGTTCACCAGCACTTTGAGCACGCCCTCGATCTCGCCCATGCAGAGCAGAACTTCCATCCGCGTTAGGTTGCCGTCATTTCGGGCGAACACGATCAGGGGCGAGTGCCATCCCGTTCCATACACCAGTGGAACGAAATCGTTGAACAACGCGGCGTTCTCCGCGACAGGAGAAACGTGCGATCCCTTTTCGCCGTAACTGCGCACGAGAATCGAGGCGGGGACGAACTCCACGCCACCGAATCTCCGCGTGGGGTTGAGTGCCGAGTCCTCCCGGAACATCCCGCGCGCCTCGCAATCGGCCCGCGTAAAGTTGCACGACGTGTACGGTACGCCGCCGTTCAGGCTGCCGGTTCCCAGATCGATGTCAGGTGAATAGCCGCAACGAAAGTATCTCGAATAGATCCCCTCCACCCCGCCGGTGACGGCCTCCTGCCGCTGGTCGTGAGTGGACGGAAAGTCCCACGGGCACCGCCTCTGCACACGCACGGGAGGCAACAGCACCCGCTGCATGCTCATGCGATTGATTGCGGACAGCCGAAACGTCGATTCGGTGATTTCGTCCGGTGGATTGGCGATGCCCTTGAAGAGGATAAGGCTTTCGGTCTCCGGCTCGCCGTCCTTCAGCTTGAAGAAGACGAACCTTATCGTGAGGCTTGCCCCCTTCCATCCCACCGATCGCTCGATCTCTGAAAAGTGCGAGTCCGTATTGGCCAGCGTGATCGACACCCTGGGAATGGCGTCCACACCGAGGTTGGATGCCGCCTGCATCTCGAACAGATTGTGCCGCAGCACTCTGGGGGCATAGCTTGCCCCTTCGGACGTCACACGGTGCGTGCTCCATCGCTCCGTCTGGCCGCCGCGCAGCTCGCATTCGAAGAGCAGCATCGGCGTCTCGGTCGCCGCCAGTTCCTTGTGTTCAAAAATGGTGGGCATTGCCTCAATCCTGTACTCGTGCTGTGATTCGGACCCGGCAGGAATGCCGGCCCGGACCGTCAGCCGTAATCAAAAGGGAATCATCCATAAACCGGGCCTGGGAATAGACGCCGCTTCTCGAGAACGTCTTCTTGTAGCCCGACGCTCCCGGCTGCGCTTCGACCTGGACGGCGTAAATATCGACCGAGTTGCCCGCCCCGACTTCAATTCCGAATCGAACGGATTCCTCTGTCCCGCCGAAATTCCCCGAGAGTAGTAGCGGCTTCCATTGCGGCCCGACGTTGAATACCGAAGCTGCGGTCTGAGTCAGGGTCGAACGAGTCAGCCTTAGCTGCGTATTCTGATCGCTCCGCGCCTGAACGCTGAATCCATAATGAAACCAGCCCGGACAGTTAACCGTCTGCTCGATGGATAACGAAGCCGCGCCCGAGTTCGACAGCCGGCTCGCCGCGGCGCCGCCCATGGGATCCTCTAACGATCCGGTGACTCCCAACAGCAGGTTTCTTTCCCAGACAGGCTCCTCGAGCTGTTCGCTCCACTGAAGCAGGTTGTCGGTCGGGTCGAGAAAAAGAAATTCACCCAGACGCCCTTCAACGGCGTGGAACAGGTCCTCGATTGAGCCGCGTTCGCTCGTTGTCAGTGTTTGGTAGTCGAGTGTCCATTCCACGGCGGCCGCGTCCGGATCCGCCAGCTTGAGCCTGGCGCCGCTTAGAACCTGATTGATTACGGTTCGCGTCAGCCGGCGCTTTTCTATCGGATATTGAGCCAGCGCGCCGGTCGATAGTTGAGGGAAGCAGAGCATGCTAGCCCCTGTTCTCCCGGACCACCATCGCGGTACGGCCCCGACGTTCTCCGCTTACCGTGAAATTCAGGTCGTCGATCACCAGGCTGCAGTCCGGGTAAACCGTATCGTCCGCCGGGTCGGTGAACTCGAAGCTGCCGAACTGGCCCTGCTGGTCGAGGAAGAACTGCTCCAGCCCTTTGAGTTCTGTTTCGTCGAGCAGATCGAGCCGGATGACCCATTCGCGCAGGGGCGCCGGGAAATCCCGATAACGCTGTTCGGAGCCGTCGACGAACTTCAATGTCTGAGTCGAATAGCGGATCGCCGATGCCGCCGGATACTGCATGACCGAGCCGGTTTTCAATAGGGGAAAGTCTGCCATAAAGCGTCCTAGAGGTCGCTCACTACGTCGTTGAGCGAATGTGAATTCAACATCGCCTGCCGCACTGCCTGTGCAATCTCGTAGCTGTGATCCATGAACGACCGGCTGTCGATCGCATTCACCTGGATCGAGATGTGGGCGGCTCCCGCGGGGCTGCGTGCTGCTCCTTCCTCCTGCGTCAACCGCGGCAGTCCGTTCTGTCCGTATCCGATCGGAGCGAACGAACCGATTCCGCGCGTGCTCTGAGCTGTGTCACCCAGATCCAGCCGCAGCGGATTGGGGGCGACATAGGGAATAGATGTCGGGGCGGGGGCCGAATTTCCTCCACCGAAAAGATGCGTCAAGGACGAGATCAGGGGAACCAGCCCCAGCCCGCTTCCAAGGATTGTTGAGGCGATGCTGCCGACCGTGCCCGCCGCGCCCTTGCCGTTCTGCGCCGCCGAGTTCTGAACCACCGCCTGCGTATTGTTTTTCAGTACTTCGGACAGCGTCTGGTTTACCGAACGCAATGCGTCGATCTGTCGTGACGCATCCGTCAACGCTGATGAGAGATTGTCTCCACTGCGGGGCACAAGTTCCTGGACGAGATTCTGCACATCGCCCTGGATGCCTGTATTTCCGTTCGCTTGACGGAATGCGTCCAGCACGATTTGGTTCAGATTACTGCCTGCCATCGTTTCCCTCCTCCTGTGCTTCGTGCTCCAGAATCAGAAACGCCTCCACTTCCCGAGCCGATAGTTCACCGGGATAGCTCGGACCCAGCTTCCGCCACACATAGAACTGCTCGATCCACGTCAGACTCTGTGCGCTGATGATGGATTTCGGACAATGGTCCGTCGACACACGCTTTCGGGCCCAAACTGCTTTTGCGGGTGTCTGTAGCGCCGCCGGTATCCATCCGCACCGACGGGTCATCTCCAGGCCGTCTCGCCGGCAGATGTCGCACTTCCAGCCGGCCTGGTTGGAATGTTGAAAGTGAAAGGCGACGATTAGTTTTTTCTCTCTGTCTCCGTCAAGCCGCATTCCGATTTGACGAAGGCCAGTGCTTCGCGAAACAGCTCCTCGGGTCCGATCGAAGCCAGCGACTCCGGAGTCGCCGGCTCTCCGTCCAGCTCCAGTCCGCGGATCTCTTTTATTCCCCACACCACGTAGAGCCGCTCGATCTCGGCCGACAACAACGCCGCCTCGATCTTCTCCCTCACGTCTCCTGCCTCGAGAAATTCGACCCGCTGCGCGATTTCCCGCAGACGCCGCGTCAGTTCCAGCCGCCGCCCGAAGGACATCTTTGCCAGTACGAACGTAACTTCGGGCGCTGTGTGTGACTCTCGCTCCAGAATGCTTTCGTAAGTCATCGCTCTATCCGAAGGCCACGGTGATCTCGTCGTCCAGCGTGCCCTGCGCTTGGGAATTGGCGAATTTCCACTGCAAACGTCCATCGCTGTCGTCGAAATCCGGCACTTGCGGAATCACGCTGGTCATTCGTACTCCGAACAGTTGTCCGCTCTTCTGACCCAGCTGAAACATCACTTCTACCGGCGATTGCAGCCGCGCGTTCTGGTACAGCTCCTTGGTTGCCTGATCGTCCTGTTCGTAAAGTTCGAATTTGGCCAGGACCGTGCGGTTTCCAGGGGAAATACACCTCGGCAGGCTGCTCCCGAATTCCTTCACCCGTAAAGCCAGATTGTTGTCCAGCGAAACGGATCCGCTGGTTAACGTATAAAAGCGATCAGGCCCGGTCCCGAGCCATACTTGCCCCAGGTGCCCGGGGATGATCGAGTAATTGAACGGCGCCGGATCCGGCTCGGCCGGGAAGCTGGTTAGCTGTCCGTCACCGCTGCTGAAGCTCACGCTGTCGATCAAATCTCGCGCCGGCCCGCTGAACTCGAACTGGTGATAGTCGCCGTTCAGCTCGATCTGCATCTTGTCCACTACCGCGCCGGAGAGGATCCTTTGCACCGCCGAGGCCGGCAGCCAGTAGTCATAGAGGCTCAGGCTCGGCAGGTCGGTTGCCGGAAAGTAGGTGATCGTGGCGCCGATTGGCGCGCCGGCCAAAGGCGTTACGGACAGCGGCGCGTTGAGCTGCACCGTGAGCGTGTCCACGATCGCCGACACGAAGCGGATCTCGCCCCCGTGCGAGACCGCCTGGTTCGGGATCAGTCCGTGCGCGGACTGGAACGTCAGGGCGCTCTGCGTGCCCGCCGCCACTGTTCCACCCAGGAACAGAAGCGGCGTTCCCCCCAGGCTCGACCGGAACAGCGGGTCATAGCTCGGTGGTCCGGAAAACGGATTGTCCCAACTCGTCATATACGTCGTCAGATCAAAGCTGGTGCGGCGGCGCAGGCCCATCGGAAACCCGGGGAATGTCCTGCTGCCCGTTTTGTCCCGGCGCTCCGCGGTCTCCAGTTCCTGCCTCGTCGCCAGCTTGATTGCCGCGATCCGGTTCGCTGCCGTAATTGCCGGAACCTGTCCATAGGCGCTCTCTAGCGCCGTGTACAGCCGGTTTGCGTTTGAAGAAATGTAACAAGACATGGATCCGCTCCCTTTTTGATGCGACGTGATCAATCGATACTGGCCAGCACTTCAAATCTGATCTTCCCGGTCTGGATAAAATTGCGGCCGCCGTGTTTCATCTCGCCGAACGTCGCTTCGTATCCCCCGGTGTAAAACATCCCGTTGCCCCAGTCGCCGCGATTCTGATCGAGAATGCGGGTGACAGTGTCTACGTAAACCTCCAGCAGCTTCTCCAGTCCCTCAATCCGGTCCTGAGAAACCCGGACTTCAATCGCCATCTGCGCCTTTCCCGAGAACGTGCGGAACTTTTCCCGCAGATCGTTAGTGATCTTTTCGCAATAGAGAAGCAGCGTGGGATACTTCAAGTCGAGCGAGCGCTCCAGAAACTCCTGAGCCACGTTCTGGATGAGAACTTGCCGGTCGCTGATCGGCGCCAGGATAAGGCCCTCCAGCTCAGCCACCGCCGCCAGGTTCTCGCTCAATCCCGCCGGTGTCTTCAGCAGCTGAAAGAGTTTGGTTGTAGCGCGTGTTCCGATGTTCGCCATCTTTACCCCCGAAGGAGAATGCGTGGACCCGGAGTGAGGAACGTCGGTTCCTGTCCCGTGCCCGGCTGTGGACCGCTGGTCAACAGTCCGGAATCGGGCGCGAGCCAGATATCCGCCGGACTCAGCGGCGCCTGATTCTGCAGAAATAGATTGTCGGGATTCGTCCCTGCGTACACATTCCACGCCACGGCGTTCGCCGGTGGATTCATCACCGCTACCTCCAGCGTGCTGCCGTTCGGGACAACGATAGCCGTCATCTCGCTGGGACGCCCCTCGGCGCCGCTCGAGTTCCGCCACGCCACCTGGACGAAGTATTTGGCCGCTGGAAGCTGCCCGGGAACCAGGCTGAGTTGCGGATGCGCCGCCTGCGGTATCGGATCCACTACTGTTCCGATCCCGATCCTGACCAGCAGTCTCGCCGCAAAAGAAGACAGGTTCTTATACTCGTTCCATTTCGCCTTGTAGCGGTCGTTGAGCTGATTGTGGTAAGCGTCCCGATAGACGATCTCGAGCGTATGGAAAATCAACCACAATCGCAGAGCGGGGGTCACCACCACGTTGTTCAGGTGGATGTTCACCAGCCCGAGCTGCGGAAACCGGCTCTGTAATTCCAACCCGACTTCATCGGTCGCCAGTCCGATCTTCACTGTCAGGTTGATGCCTTCTACAGCGGCTGTTTCGAGAATCGCGGTTTCGTGGTCTGCCAGATCCTCGATCGCAATTACCGGAGTGTCAGTCAGTAGCATCGCTCGCTCCTTTACTGCTTCGGCGGCGCCTTCACGCCTTTCGATGCCCGAAGATCGCTTTCCGACACAACCGTGATCTGCATCCGCTTCGTCGCTTCGACGTGATCCGATACACGCCTTGCTTCAAGCTTCTGCTCCAGAAACTCCTTCTCTTCCTCTTTGGTGGCGCGTCTTGCGCGGCCCTCCACGATCATCTTGGCGGCGAGCCGCGCGGCTACCTCCGTCAGCACGCCCTCCGCCCCGCCGTCCGCCGTCTCCAGGCTGACAACCACAGCGTATGTGCGCTTCAGGTCCTGCTCCAGGTCCCGGATTTTCTGGTAGTACGCTTTCAGATCCATAAAATTGTCCTTTTCAAGAGCGGGCAGGCGATCTGCCTGCCCGACTCTCACCCCTCGGCCGCTAGCTGTTCACCTGCACGCCAAAGCCATTGCGGATCACGGCCGCCCCGTACAGGACGTCCACCGTGAACTGCTGCGCCAGCGTGTTCGGCTCGTAGCTCATGATCACCCGCACGCCGAAATTGCCCAGCTCGGCGTACTCGGCGATCGCCCCCGTTCCGGGAAGCGGCTGTGGCATCCGCCGCACCACCAGCCCGATCGCATTCTTTGCGAACGCCAGGTTATGCGTCGTAATCGGGCTGCTGCCTGTCTTCGAAATGAATTGCGACCGGAACACGAAGAAGTCCTTGATCTTCCCTACCGTTCCGTCCACCAGGGCGCGAAGTCCCGCTTCACCGGCCGTCTGGAATTCGCTGAACCGGTCGATCTGCCGCAACTGCGAATAGGTCGCCGCGTCCACCACCAGGTATTTCGGTTCGCTCGCCGGAACTTTCGCCTGGAACAGCGCCGTTTCCGCCGAGTCCACTACGGCCTCGGTGATCGCCGTGCCCGCCGTTCCCACCGGTGTGTTGGAGGTGAACGACGCGTAAAGACCCAACAGATCCGTCTCGATCTTCTGCGCGATGGCGACCACCGCCGGGTTCATGTACAGCTGCAGCAGGTCCGGTACCGCCAGCACCTTGGTCACGTCCGGAATCTGGAACGTCGCTTCGGCATGCGTGTTCAGCACGATCTGCGCATTCGTGACGTTCGGATTCTGGAGTTGTACCGCATCGCCTTCGGCCATGTTGTGCGCCACCAGGGTCGGTGCGATCGGAATGTTTACCGTGTCTCCGGCTTGCGCCAGGACCGGCTCGTAATCGCGATTGACCAGGTTCCCCATCACGAGGTTCCCCACCAGGGCGGGCAAAGCATCGGCCGCCACCAGTTTCACAATCGCGCTCGCTAAGTTCGCTGAAGTTATTGCAGGCATCTATTCTCCCTGTTCTGTTTTTTTGAATTTGGGCATCGCTGCCCTTCCCGCCGGAGTGGCGGCCTTTGCTACATCCCTTTGGGATGCGAAGCGATCCGGAGGATCTCCTGCCGCACCCGTTCCATTTCTTCCCGGCTCATCCCCGGTTTGATCCTGTCCAAATCGACGTTTGGCGTATGCGCCGGCGGAGCCTTCTGCGCCGCCGTAATGCCCGATCCGCCGGAAATTCGGGCCGGCAGGAACTCAGGATTCGCGCTGACGAAATGGGCCAGGTAATCCTTTACCGCCATTTCGCCGTTCTCCCCATGCGCGATCAGCCGCCCATCATCCGACCGTACGATGTCCTCCCGCACAGCCCGGAACGCCAGATCCAACTTGGCCACTCCCAGCCGCTGCAGCTCGGCCCGGATCGTCGAACCGGTCTGGGCTTCCTCGGCGATCTGTTTGCTGCGCCGATTCTCCTCGACCAGTTCATCCAGCCGGCGCTCCAGCTGCTCCCGCCGCCGCCGCTCCTCCTGAAGCTCCACTTTGTAGGCAGGTTCGTTCTTGGCCTGATCCTTCCGCGTGAACTCCTCAATCGCCTGGCGGACAATCGATACTACGTCCACTGCCCCCGTTTGCTCGGTCTTGTCTTTGCTCGTTTCGTCCATGAATCACCCCTCGTTGTCTCTTTTTCCCTGCTCAAACGAAGCGTCGATCTCCCCCGCGATCGTCGTCTTGATCTCCTGCCGGGCGTCGCAGAAATATTTCAGCGCCAGCTTCTTGAAAAGCTGTTTTTTCAGGGTCTCGGATTCGATCCCGATCTCCAGCAGCTTTCGCGCGTCATCCAGCTCGTTGCTGAAGTCTCCGATGTCGAACTCATCCAGCCCGGAGACGTCGATCGCAAGACCGTCCTGGCGCGCGGTCTCTATCGCCCTCAGCGTCTGCTTGATCGTTTCCTTCACCGCGTCTCCGTATGCCCGCAGCACCTCCTGCGTGATCGAGAAGTCCCGCTGCTTGCTCAATCCGGACTGCGCCACCGACGCCTGCGGCCCCGCAGCCTGGGCGATCAGGTAACAGACGCGGTAAATCTCGTCCTTGAGACGGTCGAGGTTCTCGGCCGCAATCTTGAACACGTGCCCTTCGGGCTCTGTCCAGCCGAACTTGTCCTCGGGTGAGAGTTGAATGAAATAGCCTTCACCGACGATCTGGTTCCATTCGCGGTCGGAGTAAACGACCGGCGTCGCGAAAAGCCCCATCGTCAGCGCCCAGGACAGCGCATTCGACTTGTTGAAGTGCTCCAGTTGCAGCAGCGCCGCTTTGTTCATCAGCCAAAGGCCGTCGGTCACTTTGAGTTGGAAGACCGGCACTCTGCGCTGTGCGGCCAGTCCGTGCTTGCCCTCATCTGCCAGACGGATCGCGCCGGCCTCACCGTCGCGCCCTTCCACACTGCTGTAGATCCGGAAATCTTCCCGGTCGTAGTAGATCCACCGGGTCTCCCGTTTCCATTCGGGGTCTGTCACCTTCTCCTGCCTCAGGCAGGACGTCCGCATCACGATCCAGTCCGGAGTCCCGTCGGAACCGTAGCTCCAGTTGATGACCTCGTCGGCCGAGTACTCCACCAGGAACGCTCGCGACCTGCCCGACGCGTCTTCCTCCGCCCGGTTCGGCGCCGGTTGCGAGAATCGTGGGAATTCGAGCGCGACATAGGCTTTGCCGAAAACGAGTGTGTTGACCAGTTGCTGCCGGAAAAAGTCCGAGAGGCTGGTGCCCTTCAGATCGCAATCCTCCGCGAATTCATTGAAGAATTGCCTGCCGGATTCGTTGGCCCCAGAGACTGTCAATACTGGCTCGCGCCGAAGCAGCGTAGCCGAGTACCAGTCGATGATCGACCCGATGTAGTTCTCGTAATACACCCTGCTGACGCGTTCCGAATAGACCTTGTCCGGCTCTTTGTTTCTTGGGATCAGGTATTCGGTGGCCCGCTCGCGAAGCTGCTCGCCGCCGGAGTACAGATCGCGATACTTTTTCCACATCTTTTTTTTCGCTTCGTATTCGGGATGCTCCCGGTTGATGTTGTCCATGATCCTCACCCTGTATCGGGGCGTCTCCGCCCGCTTCTTTCGCAACGGCGTGGCGCACGCGCTCGTGCGTGACATCTCGCGACTCATCGCGACACCCGCGCCAAAAACGTGCTGTCAGTTGGAAGCCGCGCAGCCGCTCTATAGCAGCCGCTCCGGCCTGTATCCGATCGTTCGCATCGGACGGCATTCCTGCCATACCAGGTAGCCCAGCGCATCCGATAAGTGCGTCCGGCTCCGGTCTCTGTCCTTGTCGATCAGGTTCGTGTCGGCCTTGTAGGAGACTTGCTCGAAGTCCTTGATCAGCTCCTTGCATCGCCTGTGTACCAGGAGTTGAATCTCTCCCGATGCAGGCCGCAGCTTGGCGTTCATCAGGTTCACCCGCTCCCTCACCAGCGGATTCGCCTTCGGAACACGAAACTCCATGGGCATCCCGCCATGCGATCGGAAGAATTCCCGCATGATTTGATAGTCCGAGCTGCCGGTCGTCTGGACGCTGTTCCCTGATGCGTCTCCATACACGACAATGCCCGCCGGGTGCTTGCCGAAGCCCGCCTGGAACCGCTCACATGCCTCCTCGGTGCTCGCATGCCGCAGCACGATCTCGTCCAGCGCCCGGATCGCCCCACGATGGACCTGCGCCACCACTGAACTCATCGGGTCTACGTTGAAATCCACTGCCCACATCAGCGGCAGGTTCGGCTCCACTTTCAGATCCGCTACGTGGTCCTTGCGGTCGAATGTGTGATAAACCAGTCCTCCCTGCATGTGCAGATACTGTCCCAGCGCCTCCTGCTGGAAGAATCTTTCGTCGTAGCTCCCTTTCAGCCGCTCGTAGAAATCCGGCACCTGGTCGAGCAGAAAGCGGTTCTCGAAAGGTTGCGCCTGGATCACTTCATAGCCTGGCTTCCGCTCCGCGATGAATCGTCGATAGACCCAGTCGTACCCTTTCGGCGTCCATACCGCGAATCCGCACAGACGTTTCGCCTTTGGATCCCGCAGCCGGCCCTCGAGTCGCAGCCATGCGCCCTCCGGCGAGTACGTCAGTTCATCCAGACCGAACCAGGCTAGGTTCGTGCCTCGCAGCCTCTCGAATTCGTCGACCGGCCGGAACAGAATCCGCGACCCGCTGTCCTTCATCTGAAGAACGTTCTCCGCCTTCGCGTACTCGTATGGAATGCCGTTGCTGTTCAAAGCTTCGAACAGCGCCTGCTGTGTCGTGTCCCGCAACATTGGGTATGTCGGCGCTCCGATCAGACCCGACCGCCCAGGGTTCAGATACGTCAGCCGGATCGCCTCGTGACACAGAGCTTGGCTCTTGCCCGACCCGATCGGCCCCGAAAATCCCTTCATGCGAGCCGTCGATGAATGAAAAGCCTTCTGCGACGGCAGCGGATTGTACGCTATCCCTCGGAAGATGCCGCCGGTTCGCTTTTTTCGATCCATGCCACCCTGATATCCTTCGCCTCTTCCCCGCCGATCTCCTTCTCGAGTTGCAACAGGCGGATGAAGTCGGCCACGGTTACGTTCTTCGACTCGATCGTCTTCTCGAAAACGCGGATGAGTCTGTCGATCGCTTCTGCCCTGCGGGAAGCGCGCGGTACTTGTCGTCTTGGCTCCAAGGCCGGTCTTCCCTCGGCGATCCTGGTGTGGGACATGTTTTCCTCGAAAATAAAAAGCCTTCCGAAACCGGAAGGCTTTCCAACGCTGTCGATCAATTCCCTTTCTGATCTCAGCCTATCATCGGGCCTCGGCAGCACCGGCAGTTCCTCTGCAAAGCTGTTGAAAAAAGGCGGTAGAAAAAAAACTTCGAGGCGTGACTCCGCTCCGGGTGGGTCCGCCATCGGTTCAAGCTCAGGTTCTAAGCTGCTGACACGACGCAAGTTGCTGATCGCCGAAGACGGCAATAAATGGCTGGGAACCCTCAAGAGCCTGCTCGGATGTGTCGTTCACGGCGGTGTTGCCCGGACTTGCCACTGGCTTTTTGCCAAGCCGATCTGGTACGACAACCCTGCCCGGCTGCTGTGTTTGAAACCGCTGCCTGTATAGAATAGTCGTTGATGAAAACCTGCCTCCTCCTGCTGATCGCGGCCGCCGCCCCGCTGGTGTCTGCGCCCGCCAAAATAGTAATGGTCGCCGGTAAGCCCAGCCATGCGCCCGGCGAGCATGAGTTCAACGCAGGAACCCTCCTGCTGGAAAAATGCCTCCGGCAGAACAAAGGGGTCGAAACGGTGGTCGTCAAAGACGGCTGGCCGACAGACGAAAACCTCTTCGAGGGCGCCAGCGCCATCGTCCTCTACATGGATGGTGGCGCCAGACACCCGCTGATCGAGGGCACGCGCCTGGACACGATAGGCAAGCTCATCCGAAAAGGTGTCGGCCTCGTATGTCTGCACTATGCGGTCGAGGTTCCCAAAGAGAAGGGCGGGCCCGAATTGCTCGACTGGATCGGCGGATATTACGAGCGGCCCTACTCCCAGAACCCGATTAACGAGGCGGCTGTCACACAGGGAACCCCGAAGCACCCCATCTCCCGTGGTTGGAAGAGTTTTGCCGGCAGGGACGAATGGTACTACCGGATTCGCTTCCGTCCCGATGATAAGCGCGTGATCCCGATTCTCACGGCAATGTTACCCAAGGAGGCTCCCAATAAGGAAACGATCGCCTGGGCCGTCGAGCGCGCCGATGGCGGCCGTGGTTTCGGCTTCACCGGAGCGCACTTCCACTCCAACTGGGGCATCCCCGAATTTCGCCGGATGATCGTCAACGCCATCCTATGGAGCGCCAAACTCCCCGTGCCCGAATCCGGGGCCAAATGCGACATCACCTCCGAGGATTTGCGAGCGAATCAGGATCCCAAGCCGCCTCGGAAGAAGCAATAGAGTCAGTGCGCCACGGTGCGCGAGCCGCCGTTGATCGGTCTTTTGTCCGTGGATAGAAGTCGGCCGGCTTCCGCCTGCCCCTGTTAAGCGGTAAGCCTAGCAGTACGTCACGGATGCTCGACGTCCGGACTAGCTGCAATGTTGAGTGGACGCCTGCGGACCTGTCTTCGGCGGCGTACCGGCGGTCCCGTTATCAGCGCGGAATCCTCCGGCTGGCCGCGGGGAACGCTTCACTTTGGCAGGACGCCTGACCTGGCCTCATTGCGTTGTCTTTTTGAAATCTGTGTGCTATAACGATCGTTCTGGCAAATTGCAACTGGAGCGAATCTAGCCTAAATAGAGGACAAATAAATGGCCTACATCATAGCAGAACCTTGCATAGGGACGAAGGATACAGCGTGCGTGGACGCCTGCCCAGTGGATTGCATCCACCCCAAAAAGGATGATCCGAAGTACGAAACGGAGGAGATGCTCTACATCGATCCGGTCGAATGCATCGATTGCGGCGCGTGCGTACCGGTGTGCCCGGTCTCCGCGATCTTCGCCCTGGACGATCTTCCCGAAAAGTGGGCGGACTTTACTCCGCGTAACGCCGCTTACTTCGGTCGTTGACCAAAATCCGCTAGCGGCGCGCCGGGACCGCTATCCCTGCGCGCCGCTTTCTCCCGAACTCTTTTTCAATGGCTGCCTGGCCTGTACGTGGCGCTCGTAATATCCGTCTCCCATATCTTCACTTGTCCGAGCCGTACTGCCTTCCCTAGCTTCAAACTGATCTCATCGTAAAAATACTTCGCCAGATTCTCCGCCGAGGGGTTCACCACATCGAACGGCGGGAGATCGTTGATGAACTGGTGATCCAGACGGTCCACGACTCCGTGAATGAGCCTCTTCACCTCCACGAAATCTACCAGCAGCCCGATGGCATTCAGCTCTGGACCTTCCAGCGTCAACTGCACGCGGTAGTTGTGCCCGTGCACGTTCTCGCATTTCCCCCGATAGCCTCGCAAGGCGTGTCCGGCGGCAAATGTCTCTTCAACGGAAACTTCAAACATTAAAAAACTTCTCCACGTCTTGGATGTTGGTAGTGAACTCGTAATCCGGCAAGCTGTCGAAAAAAACCTGTCCGTAACGTTGCTTCGTAATCCTATTGTCCAACATCGCCAGCACCCCGCGATCGGACCGGCTCCGGATCAGTCTTCCGAAGCCCTGCTTCAGGGAGATCGCCGCCTGCGGAATCTGGTAATCGTAAAACGGATTCCCACCCGACTCCCGCACATCCCGGATCCGCGCTTCCACCACCGGGTCGCTTGGGACGGCGAATGGCAGCTTGTCGATGATCACACAACTCAGCTGTTCCCCCGGCACGTCGACCCCCTGCCAGAACGACGACGTCGCCAGCAGCACGCAATTCTGTGTCGAGCGGAACTCATCGAGCAGCGCACTCCTCGGACCCGATCCCTGCATCAGGATGGGGTACTCCACCTCGAACGAAATACGGTCGTATACCATTCGCATCTGCTGATAGCTGGTGAACAGCACGAACGCGCGGCCGCGGCTGCAATTCAAAATCCGGATGATTTCTTCGGATGCGCTCTTGGTGAACGCAGGATCGCGCGGATCCGGCAGATGCTGTGGAACATAGAGCAGGGCCTGTTTTCGATAGTCGAAGTGACCCGGAACCACCAGCGTCCGCGCCCCCTCCAGCCCCAGCCGCTTCTGCGCAAACTCGAATGTTCCTCCTACCGCCAGTGTCGCCGAGGCCAGGACCACCGTATCCAGCACGTTGAACAGCCGGTTCGCCAGCACCCGCGAAACATCGACCGGAGTGGCTTGCAGGAAGCACCCGCGCCCGCGCCGCTCCATCCAATAGACAAAGGACTTGTCGTCGTTCTCCATCACAAACCGCAGGTCCTCCGCCAATTCTCCCGTCCGCCGGATCAGTGGGAGAATCTCGTCCGGAGGATCCGCCACCGTGCGCAGATAGGAGCCCGTTAACGCGATCGTGGTCAGGGTTTCACGGTAGACCGCCTCGTAATCATTGAGAAACGCCTCCCGCCCGGCGAAACTGTTACGGCCCTCGGCTTGCGGAAGCACGTTAAAGAACAGCCCCGCCGCGTCACCCAGCGCCTCCAGCGTCCGGTCCAACTCCGGCGATCCGAAGTTCTTCGATCGCGCCACTGCCGCTATGTCCCGCCGCAATTCGTCAAAACGATAGCTGCTCACCGTGACGCCGAAGTATTGACCCGCGATGTCCTCCATCTCGTGCGCTTCATCGAATACCACCGCGTTGTACTCTGGCAGGATCCCGCCGTCGAGTTCGCCGTCCTTCAATGCCAGATCCGCGAAAAACAGATGATGATTCACGATGATGATGTCGCTCTCCTGCGCCCGCTGATGCATCAGCGTGACGAAGCAGCGCCCGAACTGCTCGCATTTCTGGCCGCTGCATAAGTCTCGCCTTGCGTCGAGTTTGCCCCACGCCTGGCTCTGCTCTGGCAGCGTCCGGATCTCGGCCCGATCTCCGAACTCCGTCGTCTTCTCCCACTCCCGGATAATCTGAAAGTCCGCAGTTTCCTCGAGCCCCGTCAGAATGGGCTCCCTTTCGGCGTCGTAGATTTTCTGCCGGCACGCGTAGTTGCCACGGCCTTTCATGTAGCAGACCTGGAGCGGACGCTCGAAATGCTGCTGCAGGAACGGAATATCCTTGAAAAAGAGCTGCTCCTGCAGATTTTTCGTACCCGTCGACACCACGATGCGCCTTCCCGAAAGAATTGCCGGGACCAGGTAGGCCAGTGTCTTTCCAGTTCCCGTGCCCGCCTCCACCAGCAGGTGCCTGCGGTCCCGCAGGGCTGCTTCCACTGCCTCCGCCATCTCCAGTTGCCCCTGGCGGAATTCGTAATTCGGATGCCACTTTGAAAGGGCGCCTTGACGCTTGAAGAAGTCGCGGGCAGTGGCGGTGCGGGTTTTGGTGGACATCCGGAGACACTTCGATTCTACTATCATGGTTATTCAATGCCACCATCCAGGCCGCTGCCCACGGTCGTAATCGTAGGCAGGCCGAACGTAGGGAAATCCACTTTATTCAATCGCATCACCGGTCAGCGGCGCTCCATCGTCGGCGATGAGCCGGGCATTACCCGTGACCGTATCGAAGGTTTAGCCACCCACAAGGGACGCCTCTTCCAGTTGATCGACACCGGCGGAATCGTGGTTCACGATGCCGATTTCATTCCCGCACAGATTCTGAAGCAGGCCAAAGTAGCTCTATCGAGAGCCGATCACATCATCTTCCTGATCGATGGACGCTCCGATATCACCGGGGCTGACCGGGACCTCGCCCAACTGCTGCTCAAACTGGGCCGTCCCGTCACCCTTGTGGTCAACAAGATGGATACGCGCGAGCGGGAGGCCCTCGCGAACGAGTTCTACGTTCTCGGCATTCGGGACCTCTTCCCGGTCTCCGCCGAGCATGCGTTGGGAATCGAACCGCTGCTCGATCACGTCGTCTCCTCTTTTCCGCCAGCGGACCTGGAAAACGCCAAACCCGCCGAAACGCCCGAAAACAGGCTCATCCGAGTCGCCATCATCGGTCGTCCCAATACCGGCAAATCGACATTGCTCAACGCCTTCACCGGCGCCGAGCGGTCGATCGTTTCTCCCGTTGCCGGCACCACCCGCGATGCCGTCGATGAGACGGTCGTCCGCAATGGAATCGAGTACGTCTTTGTCGATACCGCTGGCATCCGCCGAAAGGGCAAAACCACGTTGATGACGGAGAAGTTGAGCGTCGTCATGGCGCGCCGCCACATCCGC
Source organism: Bryobacteraceae bacterium (assembly GCA_035495815.1). Taxonomy (GTDB): domain Bacteria; phylum Acidobacteriota; class Terriglobia; order Bryobacterales; family Bryobacteraceae; genus DATJFH01. The sequence continues at coordinate 16,016 of DATJFH010000124.1, read as the reverse complement.
ATGGCGGACGTCGTGCTCGTCGTGCTGGACGCCACCGAAGGCGTCCTCGCGCTCGACGCCACCATCGCCGGCTATGCCCACGAGGGCGGCCGCGCCATCGTTATCTGCGTCAACAAGTGGGATACCGGCCCGGAAAAAGGCAAGCGCAAGTTCGAGCAGAAACTGCGCGACCAGATGAAATTCATGGACTACGCCCCCGTCGCCTTCATCTCCGCCAAAACAGGAGAGGGTGTCAACGGGCTTTTCAAGCTCATTCGCGAGGTGGACGATTCCGCTTCCAAACGAATCACCACCGGCGAATTGAATCGCTTCGTCGAATCCCTTCATTTTGAGGATCGGAAAATATTTTATGTGACTCAAGCCTCTATCCGGCCGCCGGCCTTCGTCTTCTTCACCAACAGCACCGGCCCGTTGCACTTCTCCCATGAGCGCTACCTCGCCAACCAGATCCGCAAGCGTTTCGGGTTCCGCGGCGCGCCGGTGGTCGTCAAGACCCGGACGAAGAGGCAAAAATAGGTTCACAAGCCACACATGCTCTTGCATTTCGCTTATAATTAAAGGTGCTCCAGCAGTGCACATCACCTTACATAAGGACTACTCAAAATAGATGTCAACTCTCCAAGTTGCGCCGGTCGAGACTCGCTCTGGAGATCCCGAACGGCAGGTCGTCAACGACTTCAGCATCCAAGTAGCGACGGTGAATGGTTCGGGTAGTCAGACCGCCAACAGCGTCCTGATGCGTTCCATCTTCCAGATGGGCATTCCGGTGTCGGGAAAAAACATGTTCCCATCGAACATCGCCGGCTTGCCGACTTGGTTTACCATACGCGCCAGCAAGCAGGGTTTCATCGCCCGGAAAAAGGAGATCGATTTCCTGGTCGCCATGAATCCGGAGACGGCCCGTGAAGACGTGATGAAGCTCGAGGGAGGCGCCGCTGTCGTCTACGACGAGCCTCTCAAGCTTAATTCGCTTCGCTCCGATCTCCACTTTTACCCCGTCCCCTTCGACAAACTGGTGGGCCCCGTCTGTCCCGACGCCAAGCTGCGAAAGCTGGTGAAGAACATGATCTACGACGGGATTCTGGCTCAGTTGCTCGATATCGACATGGAGGAGATGCGTAAAGCCCTGTTCAAGCAATTCGGCAAACGCAAAGCAAAAGCGGCCGAGCTGAACATGGGAGCCCTCGCCGCCGGCTGGGACTACGCGGAAAAAAATCTCTCCAAAACCGATCCTTTTCGCGTGGAGAAGATGAACGCCACCGCCGGCAAGATCATCATCGAAGGGAATGCCGCCGCCGCGCTCGGCTCCATGTTTGCGGGCGTCACCGTCGTCACCTGGTACCCGATCACGCCGTCCTCCTCGCTCGTCGAGACACTGATCGGCTATCTCAAGCGCTTTCGAATCGACAAGGAAACGGGAAAGGCCACCTACGCCGTCGTCCAGGCCGAGGACGAACTGGCGTCGATCGGCATGGCGTTGGGCGCGGGCTGGGCTGGCGCCCGGTCCATGACTTCTACCGCCGGACCCGGCATCTCGCTCATGTCGGAATTTGTCGGCCTCGGCTACTATGCCGAAATACCAGCCGTCATCTTCGATGTCCAGCGCGTCGGCCCCTCCACGGGTTTGCCCACGCGCACCGCTCAGGGTGATCTTCTCTCCACCGCCCTCCTTTCCCACGGCGATACGAAACACCCCATGTATTTCCCGTCTTCGCCCGGGGAGTGCTTCACCATGGCAATCGATGCCTTCGACCTCAGCGAGCAGTTCCAGACTCCGGTCTTCGTCATGATTGATCTCGATCTGGGCATGAATAACTGGATGGCGGATCCGTTCCCCTATCCCACCGAGCCCATCCGGCGTGGAAAAGTCCTCACCGCCGAAGATCTCGATCGTCTCGGCAGCTTCGGCCGTTACAAAGACGTTGACGGCGATGGCGTCGGCTACCGCACTCTGCCCGCCACTGCGCACCCTTCCGCCGCATACTTTACCCGCGGCAGCGGTCACAACGAATACGCCGCCTATACGGAGCGCGAAGACGATTACATCAACAACGTCGATCGCCTGAACCGCAAGTTCGAGTCTATTCGAAAAGCGATCTCGCCACCCATCGTCAGCTATAACGAGAAAGCTTCCATCGGATTCGTCGCCGTCGGCACCTCGGACTATGCCGTCGAGGAGAGCCGGTACCAACTGCGCAAGGAATACAACGTCGAGACCAGTTATCTTCGGTTGCGCGCCTACCCGTTCAGCCAGGAACTGGTGGACTTCGTCCGCAATCATGACCGCGTTTACGTCGTCGATCAGAACCGCGACGCCCAGCTCCTCGCTCTGATGCGGCTCGAGTTCGATCCTGACGATATCGCCCGGCTTCGCAGCGTGCGCTACTACGGCGGGCTCCCTCTCGATGCCCGTACCATTACCGATGATATTGTTCGACAGGAGGGTTTATGAGCACAACCTTGGCGCCTCCCACGCCGCCCAAAAAGACAAACCGCATTGGCCTCGAAGTTCTGAGCTACAAGGGTAGTAAGACCACGTTGTGCGCCGGGTGCGGACACAATTCCATTTCCGAGCGCATCGTCGAGTGCTTCTACGAACTGGGGATTCAGCCCTGGAAGGTAGCCAAGTTCTCCGGAATCGGGTGCTCGTCGAAATCGCCGGCTTACTTCCTCGGCATGTCACACGGCTTCAACTCCGTGCATGGCCGCATGCCGTCGGTCGCGACCGGAGCCGTTCTCGCCAATCGCGGCATCCTGGGGCTGGGCGTTACCGGCGACGGTGACACTGCCTCCATCGGTCTCGGCCAGTTCATGCACCTGCTCCGCCGGAATCTGCCGCTGATCTATATCATCGAGGACAACGGCGTCTACGGACTCACCAAAGGCCAGTTCTCGGCAACAGCCGATCTTGGCTCCAAGCTGAAGACCGGCGTCATCAACGACCTGCCCCCGTTCGACTGCTGCACGCTGGGCCTCGCCTGGGGAGCCACCTTTGTGGCCCGTTCCTTCTCTGGCGATAAGAAGCAGCTTCAGTCCATCCTGAAGACCGCCATCGCACACAACGGACTGTCGATCATTGACGTGATCTCCCCGTGCACCACCTTCAACGACCATGAAGGCTCTACCAAGAGCTACAGCTACATGAAGGATCACGACGAAGCCATTAACGAAGTCGACTTCGTTCCCTACTACGAAGAAATCTCAGTCGACATTCCCGAAGGCGGCGTGCAGGACGTGAGGCTGCACGACGGCTCGCTGCTGCGTCTGCGGAAGCTCGGCCGCGACTACGACCCGACCAGCAAGCTGGCCGCGCTGACCGCGCTTCATCAAGCCGACCAAAAGGGAGAAGTACTCACCGGAGTACTCTATGTCGACACCGGAAAGCCGAACTTCCTCGACATGCTGAATATGGCTGACGAACCGCTGGCCACCTTGCCTGAAACCAGAGTTCGGCCTCCGAAGGAAGCCCTCGACCAGATTATGGAAGAGCTTCGGTAGGTCTCGAGGACCGGTGGTCTACGCTGAACCGCCCGACGTTTGCACCCGGCTGGCAACGGCGGATTTTGCCATTTCCGCCAGGCGCCTGGCCGTGTAAGGCTTCTGCAGGAATCCCGCGAAGCTGTGCGCATTGAATCGATCGATTGCGTCTGCCTCGCTAAAGCCGCTGGAAAGAATCATCGGTGTATTGGGGTTGATGCTCCTCATCAACCCCACGCAATCCTCTCCGCCCATTACCGGCATGCTTAGATCCAGGACGACCAACGAGATCTGCTCTGAGAACTTTCGGAAAAGGTCCACGGCCATCTGTCCGTTGTTGGCCGTGATCACTGTATAACCGCACTCCTCGAGCGCACCTACTGCTGCCCGCCGCACTACTTCCTCGTCGTCGACCACCAATACTGCGCCCGATCCAGTCAGGTCCTCCGCTTCACCGGAAGGTTCGCTGGAAACTGTGAGTTCCGCGCCCACCGGCAGGAACACGCGGAACGCGCTCCCGCCGCCCGGGCTGCTGTCTACCGTGATCGCGCCCTTGTGTCCCCGCACGATCCCCAGCGTCGCCGATAGCCCTAATCCGCGCCCCGTGAACTTGGTGGTGAAGAACGGATCGAATATCTTCGAAAGCGTCGCCGCGTCCATGCCCGAGCCCGTGTCTCGCACTTCGAGCGATACGTAGGAGCCTGCGGGAAGCTCGTCGGTCGAATGCAAGGCATTGACCGGCTGGCCGTTCACCTTCTCCAGTCTCGTGGTCACCGTCACCGCTCCAGCCCGTTCACCGATCGCCTCCGCTCCGTTGATGACCAGGTTCATGATCAGTTGCTGCATTTGCGCTACATCGGCAGTCACCGGCGGCAAGTCTGACGCCAGATCCAGTTGCAGCCGGACCGTCCTCGGAATCGAGCTCTGGATCAGGCTCACCATATCGCGAGTCAGATCGGAAAGCGACAACGGCTCGATAATGAACTTCCCCTTGCCCGAATAGGCAAGCAGTTGCCGCGTCAGATTCGCTGCCCGCTCGCTTGCGCTGACCACATCATCCAGCATCGTGCGCGTACGGCTGCCTGCCGGCGTCGCGTCTCTCACCAGGCTTGCGTTACCCAGGATTCCCACCAGCAGATTGTTGAAGTCATGCGCGATGCCGCCCGCCAGGATCCCCAAACTCTCGAGCTTTGCCGTCTGACGAAGCTGTTCTTCGATCTGCTTTTTCTCGGTGATGTCGCGCGCGATGAACGAGACCGTCATTGGAGCGCCGTTGTTTTCCCCGATGGGCGAGATCGTCAGCGACGCCCAAATCGCCCTCCCGCTCTTGTGGATGCAGTGCGCCTCGAACTGTTCGATGCGGTCCCCGTGCGTCAGCCGGTTCAGAATTTCGGCCTTCTTCGATGCGCAGGATGGAGCGAACAACAGCGTGATCTCGTTTCCCACCACCTCGCCGGCCGAATACCCGTACATCCGCTCGGCCGCGGCGTTCCAGGTCAGGATCTTGCCTTCCAGATCTGCGCTCAGGATCGCGTCATCCGAGCTGTCCACGATCGCAGCCAGACGCTGCAAGGCCCGTTCATGACGTTTTCGTTCCGTTGCATCGATGCAAACACCGATCATCCGGACCGCCTTCCCGGTTCGCTCGTCGCGAAGCAAGCGGCCCTTCCCCTCCATCCAGCCAACCGTTCCGTCGCTCCTCAGGTGCCGGCACTCCACATGGTACTGGCCGTCGCCTGCTACAGCCCGCGCCACTTCCGTGCGCACCAGGTCCCTGTCTTCCGGATGGATCAGGTTGAAGACGCCTTCCACCGTTCCGTCGAATGTTCCCGGAGCATGACCGTGAAGTGACTCCATGTTGGCGGACCACACCACTTCGTCCGTCGCGATATTCCATTCGAACGTACCCGCGTTGGCGGCTTCCAGATTATATTGATATTTTTCGAAGAGTTCCCGGTTGTAGACCGCAATTGACTCCGCCTTTTGCCTGGCGGCGCGCAGCCTGTCTGTTAATAGAGCAGCCCCAACTCCAATCAGAAGAAAAGTCGCCAGTTCGACAACATCTGTGCGCTCAAAAGCCCCTCCTATCACTCTCGGATGCACATAGAGTAGCCAGCCGGCGATCGCCGCCGCTGCGATGGCCAGGAATGCCGGCTTCTTGCCCAAGGTCGCTCCAACGATCAGAACGGCTAAGCCGCTCAGCAGATACGGAGATGGACGTTCTATTATTCTCGACAACGACAGTCGGATCAGTGTAGCGCCCAAGACCCACAGCAGAGCGAATGCATATGGGCGCAGAATGCGAGCGTGCCCTCCGGGACAGTTGTCTGGCCGATCAATGCCCTGTGATTGCATTGTCTCCTGGCGCCACGCGCCGATGGCTGACTGTGTATTCTGTCCATAATCTCACGGTTTGTCTTCTCGTGCCACTCATGCAGAGCTGACTGCCTGCCCATTCCGGTTGCGTGAGTCAGAGTCAGGTCTTCAGCCCCTGGCTTCCGGCAAGTCCACAGGCCAGCCCGGCCTGATCGGACCGCGCCGCCGCAGGTAGCAAAACCTTGAGAATATTCTCGCCTATTCCAGCCAAACGGTAACCACGCCGGGTCTATTCCCGATCGCCTCGGCTCCGGTTGTCACCTTCGTGACAGTTGCTGCTTCCATCCCTTCTTCACAACAAAGTTCGCCGGACGAGGATTGGGAGTGTTAGCAGCGCAAGGCATGTGTGATCGTCGAACGGTTCGTACTATCGGCTGAAGCGCGAAATTCCGGATGGCAAGCAGGCCTGGCAGCCGCGCGCAGCGGCTGAACCCTGATGATTATCGAATGACGACTTTAGCCAAACCGGCGTTACCGGCGCTGTCCGTGGCGCGTATGACGATGACGTGCTCGCCGGCCGCCACACTCTCCACGTGGATCCGGAAGCTCTCCCGCGGCGAGTCGATCACCCCATCGGCAGCTTCGAGCGGTGTCCACGGTCCGGCGTCAATCGAGTACTCGCAACGGCGCAGGGGTGACGCCGCGTCGGTCGCCTCCACGTCCAGGTCGACAGTTCCGCCTGCCCGCCTCATCTCGCCTGCCTGCAGCTGGGGATGCGTATTGTCGATCAGTATGGGGACGCTCACCAGCTCGGCTTCGCGAGCGCTGCCCGCCGGGTTTGCCTCCCGGTCCGACGCGGTTACGCGGAAAAAATATCTCCCGTCCGCCAGCGCGTCTCCATCGATCGTGTAGGTATTCTCCCGTAGATTCGCCTTCAGCAGCTTCCACTCGCGCTCGTCTTCGCCCCGAAAATGCAGCGTGTAAACCAGCCGGTCACCGTCTGTATCCTCCGCCTGCCAGGAGATGTTGATCTGCTGCTGCGAAGCCCGCGTCAGCGTCTGCGTAGGTGTCCCGCTGGAAGCCGGCGCTCCTGCGTCGCCGGTGTCCGTCACCGTGATCGTATAGGCGGCAGCGCTGCCCGTCGACCCGGCTCCCTTTGTCGTCGATACGGGAGTCGCCACCGTGAACACGTTGATACTCTTCACCACCGGCGGCGTGTTCTGCGGGATGTACGCCACCGTTACACTGTCCAGCGCCGAGCTCCCGCTCAGCTCGGCCTTCCATTGAATGAACCGTGCATTCGGACTCCTCACGGGTCCGCTCGCCACCATCGGTTCCGACCACTCGCTCCAGGTTTTGTCCGGACGCAGCGAATTGCCTGACCGCGTACGAAATTCAACTCTCCCGCCATCCGCACGCCAGTTCAGCCGGCCCCACCGCGCCACCGCGCCCGCGTCGTGTATGGGCGATTCGTAGGTTCCGGCGCTACCCGGCTTGTCCCCCAGCCTGTAAACTTTGCCCAGATTTCCGGTCGCCGCCAGCACCTGACCGCCGCTGCTCAGTAAACGGGTCGCTTCTGACTCGTTCGTCTGCGTGACCAGGGTGACCTTGCGGTCCGGTGTCAGCCGGTAAATTCGCCCGTTGCTGTCCGTCGAAAAGAGAATTTGGTCCCCCGGTGCGAGCAGGTCGTACGCGTTCTCGTCTTTCGAACTCCAAAGCGTCTCGACCGTGTTATCCGGATTGATCCGGTAAAGCGCCGACTTCTCCACCCCCGTCAGGTCCAGCACGGGCGTGCTCTGTACCGCTGGAGCCGTCCCGGGGCTCGCCTGGACCGGTTTGGGTGGGGCGACGTCCTGCGGTGGTTTCACGTCCGCGCCGGCTTGCGCATCGGCCGTGACCGTGATCGTGGTAACGGGCGTCATTGCCCCCGCCGCCGCGGACTGGCCGGCCTGCATAGCTGCCTGCGAGCGCTTGGCCACCGAACCGCCCAGAGCGGCAGCGTAAATCGAGCCATCCGGCGCCGCTACGATCGACCGGATCTCCGGAAGGTTCGCATCGTACAGTACAAATGCCTTGTCCTTGGCGCTTACCCTGTAGAGAATGCCGTTCGGCTCGCTGCCCGCCAGCAGCCGTCCGTCCCGATCGATCGCCAAACTGGTGATATGCATCTGACCCGTCTCGTAGTAGACCTCGCCTTTCCCCGCGCCCGTCACTTTAAAGATCTTGCCTTGATCGCCGGTCCCGGCGTACAACGCCCCATCCGACCCGATTGCCAGCGACCAGATGTAACGGGCGCCCGGAGCGAAATACTCGCTCGCTTTCCCTTGCGCGATCCGGTATATCTTTCCATCCGGTGAAGTGCCCGCATACAACACCCCTGCCGGGTCGATCGCCAGCGCGAAAATCTCCGGCTGATCGGCCGTCCACAACAGCTTCGCCCCCCCATCCTTGCCGATCTCATAAAGCCGACCCCGGTGCCCGGTGCCTGCGTAAACCGTGCCGTCGGTCTTCTGGGCGAGGCTCCAAACAACCGGCTGGTCGCTGGCGAAAAGAGTGTCAATCTGCGGAGCCACCGTCAATCGGCCGTCGCGCGTTAATGAAAGCCCCTGGAACCGGCCTCGAATAAAGTCCTGGTAATTGTTCATCTCCCAGGTCGCTGTGCCTCCGCCGAACAGGGCTTGGGCAGTGGCCAGCAATCCGCAGGCGGTAGCGAGTTTCATTCTTTGATATCCACTTGAATCGTCTTCGACCCGGTCACCACCGCGCCGATGCCGCTGATTTCGAGCTCCGCCAGCTTCGAGTTGAATGTCTGGGTCAGTCCCCCGTACCCGGCTTGCGACCGCGCCAGAATCATCCCGAGGGACGGAGGCGGCGACGGAATGTCTTCGCCATTTACCTGATAAGCCGGGTCCGGACGCCACGCCCGCACATACGCCTTCGTGTTGACCTTGAGATTATTTACGTTCGAGATCATCTGATTGGCTGAACGGGGGGCCGATCCCAGAGTTTGGCGGTAATCCGTGATATTCGCCGTGTTGGCGTCGGAAATGGTGAAATACAGCGGCCCTGGTGTGAGGCCGATCGGCGTCTGATACCTCACTTTCCGCGTGATCAGCGCGCCGTTCTCGCCCGCCAGTCCTACATTTAGCTCTACTGGTTCACCGGGCCTGGTCTCGCGCCGGCTGGGGAAAACGTGGTCGATTTGCAACTGCCTTTTCTGATCGAACGTTTCGATATCGAGATCCACCTGCTTTACCCGCACCTTGTCGAATCCGCCCTGAAGCACATATGCAAGGGGAATCGACGCCGATTGCGCGACCTGCATCGCGGAGCTGACGTCCCCCGCGAACATATTGTCCAGCTTCACCGGCGTGGTTCCATCCCGAAACTGGATCTGCCCCTTGACTACGAAGCTTCCCGCGCCGACCGTCCGCTCCGTCGCATCGATGGCGGAGAATACGCTCATCTGCAACAGGAATGGCGACAAAAACCGGTCATCGACCATTTGCATCTGATAGGTCGATTTCTTGCCCGTTGGGCCGGCCACCCGGATCGCAACCGGAACCATTGCCGCCCGACGGCCCAACTCTCCGGCGATGGCCGTGCTGTGATCCAGCGATATCGAGCCCATCAGCTCCCGGGCGGCTGAAATCTTGAAGGAGCTGGAGACCGATGGCAACAGCGTCAGCACCTCGGACCGCGCGAACGGCAGGTCCGTCGACCCCACTGAGAGAAATCGATGGCCGAATGCGTAAATCCGGTTGCCGTCGATATAGGTCACTGTCCCGTCGGCTCCAATACTCAGATCCCCCGTGACCAGCCCTACGCTGATCATCGACCCGGGCTTTAACGAAGAGTGTGCGCCCATTGTCTCCGGAATCCGTCCGCCGCTCGAAACTCCCTGCGTCGGCTCCAGGCCCAACGCTCTCAATTGCGGTGCAAAGCGCTCGATCGCAGCCCTCGTAAAACCGCCAAAAGAGATCGGCGTTGCGATGTCAATCATCCGGCCCGCTCCGAACACGGCTTCACCGCGCTTTGGAAACGCCGCCAGCACGTCGGTGTCTGTCATTTGGGTTCTGGCCCGTGCCGCCGGCTTTTCCGCGTTGCTCAACATGTCTGAAATCGGCCGGATGCCGGCGATCGGTTCCTTCGCGTAGGGGAACGCCATCGCCACCGCCCCTACCAGCCTTCCTTCCAGATAGACAGGACTACCGCTCATTCCCTGCATCACGTTCGTGCTGGCGATCGGTCCTCCCGATAGCCGCGCCAGAATGAGGGATTGCTTCGGTCCGATATTTTCCAGCACGCCTAGAATTTCTACCTGAAAATCCTCGATCCGGTCGCCTGAGAAGACTGTCTTCCCAATACCGCGCATCCCCGGCTTCACGTCTTTCAGCGGAAAAAACGGAGTGGTTGCTGGTGTGGAAGCGGGCGCCAGCGCGAGAAACCACATGATCCCGGCCAAACCGGAGCGCCAGGTTGCCGGTAGCTGCATACTAGTATTCTAGTCCCTCTCTGTTCAGACGCTTGACGGACTCGGGATGTTATCATTGAAATGTTTATCCGGGACTACCCGTTTTTCGCTGCCCTTCATGACTCCTGCGGTTGACAAATCGCCCGAACGAGCTTCGTTGACCGCCTTTTCGTGGACCCCCTTAGTCTGGTTCGGAGCTCTCATCATTCTGTGTTATTGGCCCGTTATCACCCGGATGGTAGCTCAATGGAATAACGACGAGGACATGAGTCACGGCTTCTTTGTTCCCGCCCTGGCCGCTTACATCGCCTGGCAGCAGCGTGAAAAATTCTTCGCTACGCCCGCCAGACCGGCATGGATGGCCCTGGCTTTGATCGTATATGCCGGACTCCAGGTTTTCGTGGCCACTCTCGGCGCCGAGCTGTTTCTTGCGCGCACTGCCATTGTTCTCTCGATCATCGGCGCGGTCTGGTTCCTGGGCGGAATCGAGAGATTGAAAGTCGTCGCATTCCCTCTGTTTTTGCTTTTCTTCATGGTCCCGATCCCTGCCATTATTTACAACCAGATTACTTTCCCGCTTCAGTTGCTGGCTTCCCGCGCGGCGGAATGGGCCCTCATGGCGATCGGCATCCCCGTCTTTCGCGAGGGAAATATTCTCGAGCTTGCCGGTCAGAAACTGTCGGTCGTCGAGGCGTGCAGTGGTATCCGTTCCCTACTGACGCTCACCTTCCTCTCTCTCATATACGGATACTTCTTCGATAAGAGAACCTGGATGCGTGTGCTCCTTTTCTTGGCCACTGTGCCCATCGCCATTGTTGCCAATGCCAGTCGGGTCACCCTTACCGGCATCCTGTCGGAGGTTAAGCCCGAGTTGGCCCACGGCTTCTTTCACGCTGCCTCGGGCTGGGTCATTTTTATGGTTGCTTTGGCGATTCTCGCCGTCTTTCATCAAATTGTAGACCGCGTGTCCGGAGCGTTGAATGCTCGCAGGTAACAAGTACGCCCGCATTCTAACCGCCGCTTTCCTCATCCAGGCAGCCCTTTTTTATGCCGCTTCGCGCGATGAAAACCTGCCGCCAATCAGGCCCTTGCAGGACTTCCCCAGGCAAATATCGGATTGGAAAACACTTCAAGAGGGCTACGTCGACAAGGAGACGCAGGCCGTCCTTCAGGCGGACGACACCCTGACAAGGAATTACGGTAACCCGGCTTTTCGCAATTCCCCGAACCTCTTTATCGCCTTCTTCAAAACCCAGCGCAGCGGCAAGGCTCCCCACAGCCCCAAAAATTGTCTCCCCGGCGCAGGTTGGGAGGCGTCACACGACGACTTTCTCGAGGTGTCTGTTCCCGACTTTGACCAACCCATCGTCGTCAACAGATATCTGGTCGCCAGAGGCGAAGAAAGGAGTCTTGTCCTTTACTGGTACCAGACTCAGAAGCGGGTCATTGCCAGCGAATACAAAGCCAAGTTCTGGACCGTGGCGGACGCCATTCGTTATAACCGCACAGACGTGGCCGTAGTGAGAGTCATTGTCCCCGTAATCGGCCGCGATGAAGCCACCGCCGAGAAGGTCGCCGTGCAGTTCGTCCAGGCATTCTTCAGCCCGCTGCGTCGCTACTTGCCCGCCTGAACCAGCTCTGGCAGCGTTGCTCACGAAGCGTTGGACGGCCGTGCCAGGCGAGACCACTCCGTTCCCGACCTGTCGAATTGGAAGCGAATCGCCATCTCTCCGGGTATCGCCTGCTGATCGATTCTTGCCGGTTCGAATCTCCACTGCCGGACTGCTTCCAGAGCCCGTTGCGAAAGATACGACTGCAAACTGTCGGCGCCCGATGGCTTTACTATGTCTACCCGGCCCGGCCTTCCGTTCTTCTCGACGGAAACCATCACGTCCACCACGACCCTGCGCCCTCCGAGCCGGTTCCGGATTCCTTCCGGCGCATAGGGACGGACCTCATGGATGACATTCGGCGGCCTGAGAGTCTTTCCCAATGTCTCGACCGTCGCCGGGGTAGAAGTTTCAGTCTCGGCGGAAACCGGATTTGTCCCACCCTCCCCGTCCGGCGCCACACCCGCGGCTCGCTCCGGCTCCGGCTCTGAAGTCTTCAGTTCCAGAGTCGGATAAAGAAAATAAACGGAAAGCATCAGGAAACAGACGGATAGCACGAGCCATCCCCAGCGGCTATTTCGATCGGTTTGTTCCCGAGGAAACAGTTGGAGCACGCGAACTCGAACTTGCAATCAGATGTCCAGCCGGATGGCCGTACCTATGGGTTACCGATATTCAGGGCCTTCTGCAGGAACGCCCAGCGGTCGGCCGCTTCCTCAATCAGCTTGGACGTCGGCTTTCCGGCGCCGTGGCCCGCCTTCGTCTCGATGCGGATGAGAATCGGGGCCGGACCCTCTTGAGCATGCTGCAGCGCCGCGGCGTACTTGAAGCTGTGGCCGGAGACCACACGGTCGTCATGATCAGCCGTTGTCACCAGCGTTGCCGGGTACTTCGTCCCCATCCGGATATTGTGCAGCGGCGAGTACTCCATCAGCGTGCGGAACTCTTCCGCGTTGTCCGGCGATCCGTAATCCACTGTCCAGGCCCACCCGATCGTGAACTTGTGGAAACGGAGCATGTCCATCACGCCCACTGCGGGCAGCGCCGCCCCGAACAGGTCCGGCCGCTGATTCAGACAGGCTCCCACCAGCAATCCTCCGTTGCTTCCCCCCGCGATCGCCAGTTTGGGCGTTGACGTATACCGGTTTGCGATCAGCCATTCGGCCGCCGCAATAAAGTCTTCGAACACATTCTGCTTGTTTTTCTTCGTCCCCGCTTCGTGCCATGCTTCCCCATACTCTCCGCCGCCGCGCAGATTGGGAACAGCGAGCAATCCGCCCCGTTCCATCCACTCCAGCACGGAGACGCTGAACGATGGCGTCATCGAAATGTTGAAACCGCCGTAGCCGTAAAGATAAGTCGGATTCGACCGGTCCTGTTTTAGCCCCTTCTTATAGACCAGGAACATCGGCACGCGTGTCCCATCCTTGCTGGCATAGAAGATCTGCTTTGTCTCGTATGCATCCGGATCGAAATTGAGCTTGCTTTGCCGCACCGCCGTGCTCACCCCCTTCTGGAGGTCATACCGGTATAACGTCGCCGGAGCGGTGAAGCTGGTGTATGCATAAAACAGCTCCCGGTCGGTCGATCGGGCCGCCGACCAGCCGACTGAGCCGATTCCGGGCAGGTCCACGTCCCGCACGAACGTCCCGTCCAGTTTGTAAATCCTGGCCGCGCTATAGGCGTCCTTCAGATACGCCAGCGTCAACATGCCGCCTGCCATGCGCGCATCCTGCAACGTGTCCTGCTGCTCCGGTACGATCTCTTTCCAGTGCTCGCGCCCCGGCTTCGTCACGTCGATCATGATGATCCTGCCGCGCGGCGATCCTCCGGTCGACCGGAAATAGAAGCGACTGCCCTCGCTTCCGAGCAGTGAATACGCTCCCTCGAAGGCGTCCACCAGCGCCCTGACCTTCGCCCCCCGAGTCTTCAGATCCTGGTAATACACCAGGTTCTTGTCCTCCGCGCCCTTGCTGATCTCGATGATCAGGTAGCGTCCGTCTTCCGTCGTTCCCCCGCTGAACTGCCAGTCCTTCTGATCCGGCCTCTCGTAAATCAGTTTATCGGCCGACTGCGGCTCCCCGACCTTGTGATAATACAGCTTGGCGTAATAGTTGGTTCCAGTCAGTTCCTGATCGGACCGGGGTTCCGCGAAGCGCTGGTAATAAAAGCCCTTACTGTCCATCGACCATCCCGCCGCCGAAAACTTCGACCACCGCAGCAGGTCCGGGAGGTCCCGTCCCGTTTCGATGTCCCTGATTCGCCACTCCAGCCAATCTGATCCAGACCGCGAAATTGAATATGCCAGCAGTTTTCCGTCGTCGCTGACGTTTAGCCCGGAAAGCGCCACTGTCCCGTCTGCCGACAGCGTGTTCGGGTCGAGCAGCACCCGCGCCTTCCCGTCGAGCGACTTCAGGGTGTATAGAACGTTCTGATTCTGAAGCCCGTCGTTTCGTGAATAAAAATAGAGCCCTCCCGCTTTGAAAAAGTTCGAGTAACGCTCGAAGTTCCAAAGCTCGGTCAAACGCTTCAAAATCCGCTCGCGCTCCGGAATGTCCTTTAGATAGCGCTGCGTGAGCGCATTCTCCGCCGCAACCCAGGCTTTGCTCTCCGCCGAATCGGCATCCTCCAGCCAACGGTATGGATCTTCCACGCGGACTCCGTGATACGTGTCCACTTGTGGGCTTCTCCGGGCGGTTGGATAGGTCATTTTCTTGTCGGCGGCAACCAGCCAGGTCCCGCATAGAAGGAATGCGGTCGCGGCAATGGTCATTTTTCGCATGGCTAACTTCAGTGTATACTGTCCCCGCGAATCGATCTCCCGCGCCTCTGCCCCTGTCCCCTCCTCCGGCAGGCCGACAACCCACGGCCCCAGCGAACTCTATCGACTAAATTTGAAAACCTTTCGCCGGGCTCCTCGTCAGAACAGAAGGTCGGCGAATCCCTGGCGCCAGCTGCCTTTCGTAAGCCGTAAGCCTTTGGAGGACATGATATGTACAGACGTGCTGTATTGACACTGACTGTGGTCCCCCTGCTGGTGGGCCTCGAACCCAAAAAGACCCGGGTCGAAGCCCAGTTCCACCAGACCTACCCCCTGCAAGCCGGGGCAAAGCTCAACCTGGAAAATGTCAATGGTTCCGTGGAAATCACCGCCTGGGACAAGAACATCCTCGACATCACCGCCACCCGGTATGCAGAAAGCCGGGAATTGCTGGACCAGCTCAAGATAGATATCTCCGTCAGTTCGGGTGGCGCTCTCATTCGCACACTGCCGCCCACTCAACCGGGTGACGCCGGCGTCAAGTACGTGATCAAAGCCCCGCGGCGTGTCGAACTCTCCGAGATTCGCAGTACCAATGGCTCGGTCCGCATCGACGGCTTCGAAGCCGGCGCCAATCTCCGGACCACCAACGGCTCCGTCCACGCGACCAAAACCCGCGGCAGGCTCCAGATCGCTACATCCAACGGATCTGTTCAGCTTCAGGACGTCGAAGGCGATACCGAGGTGCGCACATCCAACGGAGCCGTGCAAGCGTTGGCGATCCGTGGCCCTGTTGCAGCAACAACTTCAAACGGCAGTGTCAAAGTAGATCTCGAAGACAGCCGCGGCGGACCTGTAACCCTCGAGACCTCCAATGGCGCCGTCGACCTCAAGCTTGGCGCGGTGAGCCGCAGCGACGTACTTGCATCTACGAGCAACGGCTCGATCACCGTCCGTATTCCAGCTTCGTCGGGCGCAAACGTCAAGGCGCAAACCACCAGAAACAGTAGGATCTCGAGCGACTTCGATATTCGGAAAGAAGGCGACACCTCTCCCTCTCGCCTGCAAGGCGTCGTCGGATCCGGAGGACCCAAGCTTGACCTCACCACCTCCCAGGGTTCCATCCGGATCCTGAAGCTGTGATAGCTTAGGGGATTGAGACAACTCAATATCGCAGTCATCGCCGGCGACGGGGTCGGTCAGGAGATCATTCCCGAAGGAAAACGCGTTCTCGAACGCGCGGGTAACAAGCACGGTTTTACCTGCCGCTTCCAGGATTTCGACTGGGGTTCGGAATACTACTTTGCGAATGGTCGCATGATGCCCCAGAACGCCTTGGATCTCTTGCGTCCCTGCGACGCGATTTTTCTCGGCGCAG
>DATJFH010000123.1:0-7851 GCA_035495815.1 Bryobacteraceae bacterium | reverse complement strand
CCGTGGGTGTTCGATATGGACGCGGGGATTCAGAAGAAGACGAATATCACGGAACGGCAGACGCTCGAGTTCCGAATGGAAGCGGAAAACGTGTTCAACCATCCGACCTTCCTGACCGGCGGCTTCAACGTCAACTCCACGCAGTTCGGACGAATCGGCTCCACCTTCACCGACCGGCGCGTCATTCAGTTCGGACTCTATTACCGGTTCTGAGAACGAGCAGGTTTTTCGAATCGGGGTCTTCGCACGTCCGATCCCGTGATCCGGGGCTTACTTCACCGCCAGCCACGCCAGGAACATTCCATCCGGCTCCACGTCCTCCCAGTACGAAATGAACTGGCTGCGCACCTCCCGGCAGGACCGCCCCAGCAGCCGCTCCAGCTCTTTGCGGCCGAACCAGCGCTCCCATTCCGGCGTCTTCAGCTTGCCGAAATGGTCGGCATTCTTGTCGATGACGGCGATTCTCCCGCCGGGCTTCACCACGCGGCAGATCTCTCCCACGGCCACGTCGATCTCGACCGCGTGCTCGAGCGATTCGGTCGCGTAAGCGGCGTCGAACCAGCCGTCCTCGAAGGGCAGCGCCGTCATCGACCCGGCGCGCGTGTGAATGCCCGCCGGCACGTGCTTCAGCATCTCCTCCGAAATGTCGAGGCCCCACATCTCGGCTTCCGGATGACGCTCCTGGAAAATGCGCGCGAAGCGGCCCTTGCCGCAGCCCACATCGAGCGCCCGCTTCCCCGCCAGGTCCCCCAGATGCTCGAGCAGCAGCTTGACGTGGTAAATGCGCGGATCGATGGTCGACGGAAAATGCTCCTCGTCCCGGGACGCCTCGTCGAACGAGCGCCGGATCTGCTCCTCCAGCTCGGCCGTCAAACGAGGACGCTTCCCCAGAATGCGCTTCCAATCCATCAGGCCTTCGTCAGGAAAATCGGCAGACCCAGCTTGTTCTTGTAGTTGGGACGGTAGCGGTCGACGTTGTACATGGTCGCGACGTCCACTTTCCTCGGACCCAGCTTCGGATCGGGAATCGCCACGGCCGCGTAGGAGCCGTGCGAGATCGCCATCATCAGTCCGTGCTGCCCCCGTTCGATGCAGTCCACCGCCATGCCGGCGAAGGTCGAAGCCACCATCCGGTCCACGAAATCCGGACTGCCGCTGCGCAGGTCGTAAGTCAGGTCGCTGACGATCGTCTCCTCGTGCAGCGTCTTCTGGATCTCTTCGGCCAGGTCCTCGGCGACATTCGCTTTCTTGCGATGTCCGAAAGCGTCGGCTTCCCCTTTCTCTTTCAGCCGGTAGTCCTCCCACTCCGCGCCTTCGGAGAGCACGACCAGCGCATAGTTGCTCGGATTGTCCCGCTTGTCCGCCATCAGCAGCTCGAACAGCTTGCCCAGCTTGAATTTGTACTCCGGTATGCAGCAGCGGATGGAGCTCACGTAGGCCGTGTACAGCGCCGTGTAGCCCGCGTCGCGGCCGAAGATGCGGAACACGCCGATGCGCTCGTGGGAGCCGATGGTGGTGCGCTGCCGCTCGATGGCGTCCATGGCGCGGCTGATCGCCGTCGAAAATCCGATGCAGTACTCGGTGTTCCGCACGTCGTTGTCCATGGTCTTCGGAATCGCAATCACCTTGAGACCCAGCTTGTCCAGCGTGGCCGCGTAGCTCAGCGTGTCGTCGCCGCCGATCGCCACCAGGTAATCGAGTCTCAGCGTGTCCAGGTTGCGCCGGACCTGCGAAGTGAGGTCATAAGTCACGCTCGCGACGCCGTTTTTCTGGGATTCGGTCTTCGGAAACTCGGAGCCTGCCAGGTGCGGCGGCAGCTTCTTCATCTTGGAAGGATTGGTGCGGGAGCTGTGCAGGTAGGTTCCGCCGGTGCGGTCGATGGCGCGGGTGTTGACGCGGTTCAGCGGCAGGATATAGCGGTTGCGGCTGGCCTCGTCCTCCATGTTCACATGGGTCAACGCCTCCCAGCCGCGGCGTAATCCGATGACTTCGCCACCGATTTCGCTCGCCCGGTAGACCACTGTTTTGATGACGGAGTTCAAGCCGGGGACATCGCCGCCGCCGGTCAGGATTCCGATCCGTTTTGCAGACACGAATTCTCCTTGGAAATAGGATTGAGTCTTTCTATTATACGCGTGGCGCAGACGCTCCAGCCTCCGGCGGGTTGAGCTGTATTCGGACCGGCAGTGGGTCCGCCCCGCTTCCGGTCGGGCGCTCCTTTCTAAATCCGGACCGTAGCGAACGAGCCGGGAAGAATGCTACACTTGTAGCTTCCTGTACCGAATCCAGGACATTTTATGCCGAAGTTGAAAACACATAAAGGCGCGTCCAAGCGCTTTAAAAAAACCGGCACGGGCAAGGTGGTGCGCGGGCATGCGTTTGCGCGCCATATCCTGACGTCGAAGGCTAAAAAGCGAAAGCGGAAGCTGGGGAAGAGCGTTGTCGCCGACGTCTCCGACCAGGCCAAGCTGCAGCGCATGATTCCCTACTAAGGGGACCGATAGCGTGCGGACGGTGCGCGTGGCACGTGCCCGGATCGCCGCCCAATAACAGCAAAGGAGAAAAACGTGCCCAGAGTCAAAAGAGGTACCCACCGCCGCGCCTCGCGCAAGAAAACCCTCAGTCAGGCGTCCGGCTATTTTTTAACCAAGAGCAAGCTCTACCGAGCGGCCCAGGAAGCCGTCGAGCGCGGTCTCAAGTTCGCTTACACGGGCCGCAAGCAGAAGAAGCGCACTTACCGGTCTTTATGGATCGTGCGCATCTCGGCAGCCTGCAAGCAGAACGGAATCTCTTACAGCAAGTTCATGCATGGCCTGAAGGCGGCCGGCATTACCCTCGATCGCAAAGTCCTGGCGGATGTGGCCATGCACGATGAACCCGGCTTCCGTCTGTTGACGGAGAAGGTGAAGGCGGCCCCCTCGGGAGCATAACCAGCCATGGAAACTCTCGACCAGGAAACCGATTCCCTGCGGAGTCTCGAAGAGAGAATTCATCAGGCGGTGCAGTTGGTGAACCGGCTGCGCCAGGAGAAGGAAGCGGCTGTACAGCACGCGTCCCAGCTCGCGGCGGAAGTGGAAACGCTGCGCGCCGAGCGAAAACAGGTGCGCAGCCGGATCGAAAAGCTCCTCGGGCAGGTCGATCAGCTCAGCGGAGCCTAGCCGATGGCGCCGCCCGGCAAGAACACTGTACGGGTGACCATTCTCGGACAGTCCTACACGCTCCGAGCCAAGGGAGACCCTGTCGAGGTGGAACGCCTCGCTCAGAACGTCGACGAGCTCATGCACAGCATCGCCGCCAAGGCGCCTAACGCCGATTCGAGCCACGTTGCCGTGCTCGCCTGTCTGCATCTGGCCGACAAGCTCAACAGCCTGGAACAGGACCTGGGTGCGCTCAAGCAGCGCGTCGAGCGCAAGAGCGAGGAGTTCGCCGGGTTGCTCGACCAGGCGCTCGAAGGCGATTAGACGCCGAAGGAGCGGCTCCTGTAATTCCCTCCCCCCGATTTTTCAGTCACCAGTCCCGCAAATTTTTTCATCCTTCTTAAAACACTCGATTTAGCCCCCGCCCAAACCATCCCGGGACCCCCTCTCCAGCCACCGCCCGCGCTACTGTCGGGGTAGAGCAGGCATCTGTTTTGGCTTCGCTCGCGAGGAAACAAAAATGGCGACACTCAAACAAATCGAGGCGAACCGCCGCAACGCGCTCAAATCGACCGGCCCCAGAACCCACGAAGGCAAGGCCGCCAGCCGCATGAACTCTCTCCGTCACGGCCTGCGCGCCGGCGTCGTCGTTCTGCCTGGCGAAAATCAGGAGCATTTCGACCAGCTCTGCCTCGATCTGGAAGAGGAATGGCGGCCCCAATCGCTTACCGAGCAAATCTACGTCGAGCAGATGGCGGTAGCGCAATGGAAGCTCGCCCGCTGCGAAGTCGCCGAGGCAAACGTGCTCCGCCAGGACCTCGCCGCCCCCGTGCAAATCCCCCTGCTCGACCGCATCTGGCAGAATCAACGGCGCCTGGAGCGCTCGTTCTCTCAGGCTCATCGCGAACTGGAGCGGCTGCAAAAAGCGCGGCGGCATGCCCCGCTGCAGTCAAAGGCCGAGCCCTCGCCCGCGCCCCGGCCCGCTGCCGTCGAGCCGCTGTTCGTCGCGGACGATCCCCGCGCCGCCGTGTTCGTCCGCTCCACCGCCGCCGGCGGCGCCCCCGCGTGACACATGGTGGCGCAATTATTGAAGAATGCGTTCGCGCGTCCAGCCGCTCGCCTGTCTCGGCCCAGACCCGGATCGCCGGGCTTGACCTCCGCCGCATGGAGCCGATTTTCGCCTGACCGGCATCGGCGGCGGCAGTAACCCGGCGGCGCGGCTGACGGCCTCGGAAGGCGGGCGGTATAATGCTCGCGGGGGCAGTCGTGAGACCCTTACTGGCATTCCTCGTCATCCCGGCGCTGTTCGCCGCCAAGCCGTCGCCCACGCCAACCGTGAAAACCGGCAACGCCGACGTGGAGCTGACCGCCACGCTCTATGTCGACAAGCCGTCCATCCAGAAGCTGCTCGGCTCCGATCTCGGCGGCTACTACGTCGTCATCGACGTGCGCCTCGCTCCCAAGAACGACGGCAAGGTCAAGGTCTTCCGCGACGATTTCCAGCTTCGCACCGATCGCGACGGCGAGCGGTCGAAACCGTTCGCCGCCAGCCAGATCGCCGGGCGCGGCGCGCTCGTCGTCAGCCGGAATTATGAAGGCGGGGGCATCGCCGCCGAGAATGGCGGCCCCGTGTTCGGCGGCGGCATCGGCGGTATGGGAGTCGGCGGGATCGGCAACTCCGGAAGCACCATCAGCAATACCGCCAAAGTCGATAGCGGCGCCAGGAACAAGGAGAACCCGCTGCTCGGCGTTCTGAAAGAGAAGATCCTGGCGGAGAAGGAAGTCGACCAGCCGGTCTCCGGTCTTCTGATCTTCCCCATGGAGCCCAAGCAGAAGATCAAGGATCTCGAGCTCACCTACTCGGGCCCCGGATCGAAACTGCTCTTGCGCTTCAAGTAGCCGTCCGTCCGTTCGTCATAAACGAACCTTCAGGCAGTCTCGATCCCGTAGAAGCGCGCGGCTGTCCCGCCCAGCAGCTTCTCGCGGATTTCGATCGGCTGCGGGCCTATTGCCTGCGTGAAGGCGGCCAACACCTGCTTCCAGGTCCCTGCCGTAGTGCACACCGGCCAGTCGCTGCCGAACATCAGACGATCGGGTCCGAATACCCGCAGGACGTGCGCCACGTAGGGACGCAGGTCGTCCGCTTTCCAATTCACCGGGTCGGCTTCGGTGATCATGCCGGAGAGCTTGCAGTAGACCTGGGGCAGGAATGCCGCCCGCTCGATATCCCGCGCCCACGGGTCCATCACTCCCGCGGCGATCGCTGGCTTGGCAATGTGGTCGATCACCATGCGCAAGTCCGGGACGCGCGCGGCCACCCTGGGAACCAGCGGAAGATGTCTCGGCCGCAGCAGCAGATCGTAGGGCAGTCCGCGCCGCGCCAGCTCCGCGAGACCGCCCAGCACATCCTCGCGGACCAGCCAGTTGTCGTCCGGTTCGTCCTGTACCGGATGCCGCACGCCCACGAATTTCGGCCTCTTCTGCAGCTCGTCGAGTACGGCGCCGAGCCGCGGATCGGTCAGGTCCACCCAGCCCACCACGCCGCGAATGAATGCATGCGCCTCCGCCAGCTCGAGCAGCCAGCGGGTCTCGGCGGGCAGCGTGTTGGCCTGCACCAGGATGGTTCCTTCAAAACGGCTGCGCTTCAGGATCCGGTGGAGAAGATCGGGCAGGAAGCTCTGGCGCAGCGGCGACGGCTCCGGCGGCATCCAGGCGTATTCGAACCGGTCGACGTCCCAGAAGTGCTGGTGCGCGTCGATTCTCATTTGTCCTGGCTGAAGTTCGGTCCGGCACGGATTACGCGCAGGCGGATATTGCGAAACTCCACCGGCGTTCCGGTCGAATATGCCTGCAGCCCGATGTGGCCGAACGGCAGCCGCTCGGCGAGCGGCCGTTCCTGCGCGTTCTGGTATCGGGGATCGTCGAGCTGCGCGTCGAGGATCTTCTCCCCGTTCCACACCGCCGCGATCGAATTCCGGTTCACCGTGATTTCTACCTGGTTCCATTCGCCGTCCGGCTTGGCCATGTTCTTCGCCGGCGCGATGGCGCCATACAGAGACCCGGTGGAGTGCACGTCCGCGGGCTTGCCGGCGTCGCTCAGAATCTGCAGCTCCATACCGGAAAACGCCGGATTCCCTTTGGGTCCCGAGCGCAGGAAAATGCCGCTGTTGCTCCCCGGTCCGGTGCGATACTCGAGCCGCAGCACGAAATCGTAGTAGGTGTCGTCGGTGGCCAGCCAGCTCCCGCCCTTTTCCCAGGTCAGCGCGCCTTTGCGCACGCGCCAGCTTCCGGCATTCGGACTCTGCCGGATGGAATGCCATCGGGCGATCGTCCGGCCGTCGAAGAGCGATTCAAATCCCTGTTTCCGCTCCTCGCCCGAGAGCGAGTTCGCGCTCCGGGCGGCCGAAGCCAGCGCGAGAAGAATGACGATGAATCGAACCATATGATGGAATGACCAGTTTGCCATAATGAAGGAGAACAATGATGGGTCCGCATGCGTAGGGATTTGTAGAGAGCGATGGATCCCGCCATCGAAACAGAAGGTTTGTCCAAGACATTTCGCCGCCGCTGGAGCAAGCAGGAGTTCCGGGCGGTGCAGGAAGTTTCGCTGCGGGTGGAGCGCGGAACCACTTTCGGACTGCTGGGTCCGAACGGCGCGGGCAAGACCACCTTCGTCAAGATGCTGCTTTCCTGCGCCCACCCCACTTCCGGACGCGCCAAGGTTTTCGGCCTTGACTGCCGTACTCCGGAAGCCCGCCGTCCGATTGGCTACCTGCCGGAGAACCACCGCTTCCCGACCTACATGACCGGCCGCGGGATGCTCGATTTCTATGGAGCGCTCTCTGGCATGGACGGCGCGAGCCGCAAGCCGCGCATGGCCGAGCTGCTGGCGCTGGTCGGCCTCGAGCAGTGGGGCGATGTCCGCCTCGGCAAGTATTCGAAGGGCATGCTGCAGCGGGTGGGGCTGGCGCAGGCGCTGATGCACTCTCCGCGGCTGCTGATTCTGGATGAGCCGAGCGACGGAGTGGACCCGGTCGGCCGCCGTCAGATCCGCGATATCCTCAACGGCCTCGAGGAGCAGGGAGTCACGATCTTTCTCAATTCCCATCTGTTGGCCGAGGTGGAGCTGTTCTGCAGGGACGTGGCCATCATTCACCAGGGACGGCTGGCGCTGCAGGGCAAGGTGAAGGAGCTGACGGCCGGCAGCGGCTACCGTGTGGAGGCGGAGCGCGCGCCCGAAGCCCTGGTCGAGGAGCTGCGGCGGCAGGCCACCGCGTTCGCCTTGCGGAACGGGCACGTGGAGTTCCATTTCGAAAGCCGCGCGGGCGCCAACCGGGCCCTCGATCTGCAGCGGGCGGAAAAGAGCGAGATCGAATCGATGACGCGCATCCGCAGCACGCTCGAAGAGGTATTCATCAAAACCGTCGATGGCGCTCAATGAACAGGTTGCCTGTGGGGCAGCATGAATAACACCGCGATCACCACCCTGGCCCTGGTGCGCGACACCTTTCGCGAGGCGTTTGCCCGCAAGATCTTCTGGGGCTTCCTCGGCTGCTCGACCGCCATCATTCTCTTCTTCATTTTTCTGATGAGGATCGACGTGGTGCAGGGCGCGGTGGCCACCATCTCTTTGTTCGGCCGGGAGAGCCGCGCGGTGGATGTCAATAAGCTCGTGCGCGGCGTGCACGGCTCGCTGATCGCGTTCCTCTACGGG
>DATJFH010000122.1:0-21969 GCA_035495815.1 Bryobacteraceae bacterium | reverse complement strand
CCCCGAAGGTGTCGCGGTTGAACAGCCCGATCTTCTGAGGACTCGGCTGCTTCCGGTCCTGCTTGAGAATGATGTACTTCTTCGTGAACTTCCACCGCCTGTCACTCAAATCGGTGAACGCCCAGATCACCAGCGGGTTGGTCGGCGGCAGCACTTCCGGATGCGTGCCCCGCGGCGGCAATCCGGTGACGCCCGTCCCGCCCGGCGCCATCACGGTCAAACCCCAGGCTGCCAGCTCCACCGTCCAGGGATTGTGATTCGTGATCCGGTGCAACACTTCGACTCCGCCGCCCGCATCGGCCATCTTCAGCACGATCTGCTTCTGCAGCCGGGACCCCGGCTCGACCGGCGCCGTCGCCTCGATAGTCCCCTGCTTCACGCGGATCTGTACCGGAGAATTGTCCACCGCGTACGTGACCGGCGAGTCCGGCGGCTGTTCCGGTCCTACCCACAGACGGTGGCCGCCGCGATTCCGCCACGTCGGCTCACCGCTCGTCCCGATCTCGCCGGCGTGCTCCTTGAACACATTCTGGCCGCCTACGAAACCGAGCCGGATCACGCGCGGACCCACGTCGCCCGTCACCACCAGCTCCAGTTCGCCGTTGGTCATCCGGTAGCTGTTCGGCCATCCCTTGAAATCGATCTTCTCCACCGTCACCGGCGATTTCGGTTTCATCCGTTCCCCTTGATGGCCAGCGCGGCGTCGAGAGGCGCTCCGGTGACCCGGCCTCGCACTTCGCTGAATCCGGCCGCCCGCAGCAGCGACTCGTACTCGGCCAAAGTGCGCTCTTTCCCCTCCGTGCAGATCAGCATGTTGAGCGACTGCAGGTGCGCCGCCGGCGGCCCGCTTTTGTCCGGCGCCAGAAGCTTCTCGGCGATCAGCAGCCCGCCCCCCGGCGGCAGCGCCTGGTGGATTTTCCGCAGCAGAGTCCGGATCTTCGGCTCCGACCAGTCGTGCAGGATCCGCCCCAGCGCATACAAGTCCGCCGGCGGCAGCGGGTCGGTGAAAAAATCACCCGCGATCAGTTCCAGCCGGTCCGCCGCCGCCGATCGCCGCACATACTCGCGGGCAAATTCCACCACCGGCGCCAGATCGAAAATCGCGGCTCGCAGACCTCGATTTCGCTCACAGATTGCCGCCGCCAGATGGCCGGTGGCTCCCCCCAGATCGACCAGGCGGGTAAACCCGCCGAGATCGAACGCCGCCGCCACAGCCGGTGAGCTCAGAAGGCCGAATCCGTGCATGCCTTGCAGGAATGTCGATTTCGATTCGTCGTCCCGAAAGAAATGATCGAAGATCGGTCCTTCGGATCCGAAAGTCTGCGGCCAGCGGTGCGTTCCCTCCCGCACCGCGTCGGCGAGATTAGCCCACATGCGGAAGAGAACCTCGTCCGAGTACAGGATGTAGCCGGTCATCGCATTTGGGCTCGACCGGACAAGGTAGGTGGACGCCGCGGCCGTATTGGCGTACCGTCCGTTCTCCAGCTTCTGCAGGAAGCCCAAACCGGCGTTGGCGTCGAGCAGCCGCTCGAGCGCATCGGCGTTGGCGGGCAGGCTTCGGGCAAGGTCGGCAAGGCCGGCGGGCCCGCGTTCGAGATGGTCGAAGATGCCCAGCCGGACGGCCGTGAACATCGCCTTCGACCGGCGGAAAGCATCGATCAGATCGATGACTGAGGACGGATCGGGTGTCGTCATGAGTGATGAAAGTGGTCGAATCCGAGCGGCGGCAGCGGCTTTCCGTTCAACAGCACGGTGCGCGCCCGCGAACGGGGCGAAGCGCAGACGCCGATGCAGGTCAGCGGCAAATCCTCAAAACGCGCCGGAGCACGGCTGCCTGGCGGCAGGGTGAACAGCAGCTCGTAGTCTTCGCCGCCGTGCAGCGCATGACTGAGCGTCGCGCCCGGGAAGACGGGCGGGGGCTCGATGCTGGCCGAAACTCCGGAAGCGGCGCACATGCGGTTCAGGTCCAAGGATAACCCGTCGCTGAGATCCATTGCGGCCGTGGCGTGCAGCCGCTCCCGCAGGAAGCGCCCGAGCGCGAGCCGCGGTTCGGGCCGCAGGTGTCTCCTCCGGGCCGGACCCTTTCCGGACTCCAGACCCAACGCCGACCCGCCCAGCGCCCCCGAGACGTAGATCCGATCGCCGGGTCTGGCCCCGGAGCGGTACAGGGCGGCTTTCCGGGGAACGCCGCCGCACACCACCACGTCGCACGCGAGGCGCGCCGCCCGGGCGAGGTCGCCGCCTGCCAGAGGCGCGCCGGTTCGATCCGCCAGCGACAGGAAACCGCGGTAAAACCTGTCGAGCCAACCCATATTCGCCCAGCGGGGAACCGCCAGCGACAGCAGACAAAACCGCGGCGCCCCGCCCATCGCCGCGATGTCGCTCAATCCCCGCGCCAGCGCCTTGTGCCCCACGTCCGCTGCCGTATGGGTGGTCCGCTGGAAATGAACGTCTTCGAGCAGCATGTCCGTCGTGAACAGCAGATCTTCGCCGCCGCCGCGCGGCCGGAAGACCGCGCAGTCGTCCCCGATCCCCACCCTCAGCTGTGTCCCTGAGGCCATGGAAACCTTTGTCTTAATACGGTTTAGGATTCTACTTTCGCTTGACCGCCCGGGCGCCATCTGGTACAATCTTATTAGTTTTTGTTAGTAAAGGTTGTTCGTTATCGCCGAGCGTTCTGGATGAGCTACGAAGATACCTTCGTAGCTTTTTTGCGTTTTAGGGAATCGGTGGCGAGAGGAACAAATGAATCAGGAGAACGTAAGTGAAAGAAAAAGGTATTGTGAAGTGGTTTAACGCCGCGAAGGGTTATGGTTTCATCCAGCGATCCACCGGCGATGACGTGTTCGTGCACTTTTCGGCTATCCAGGCGAATGGTTACCGTTCGCTCGACGAAGGCTCGGAGGTGGAGTTCGAGGTCAAGCAGGGTCCCAAAGGCCTGCAGGCTGAGAACGTGAATCGCGTCTAACCGATTCCCGGCGAAATTCAAAAATTCAATGAAAGGGCTCCGGACGGCCGGAGCCTTTTCTATTTTCCGCGTCAGTTCAGGCGCCCTGCCGGGCGGCGCGATGCGCCTTCTCGTAATCGGCCCGCGCGGTAGCGCTGCGGGCCATCGGTTTGCGAACCGGCGTGACCTTGCCGGCCAGCGTCCGGAGATGTGCAATCCGGCGGGAGGCTTCGGTGACGTCGGCGAAGTTCCGGGTCCATTCACGGCGGAACTCCGCCATCTGCCGGTCCTGCTGCCTGTCCAACGCGGCCGCTGTTTTCCCGTCATCATCGGCAAGCCGCCTGCGCAAGGCGGAAGCGTGGTCGATCCGGGCTGCCAACGCCTGGATATTCCGGACCCGGTCCAGCCAGGAATCCAAACCCGAGCCATACAAGGGCAGGAACAGCTCGAGGGTGTAGCGGAGCTTCTTCGCCGCCACCCGGAACCGGTGGATCTCGTCCGCTCCGCCGTCCGCCGCCCGCGATCCGCGCTCGAAAAACTGCTCCGCCAGATCCGGCAGCAGCTTCGATGCGAGCTCTTTAGCCGTCCCGCCGCCGGCATCGCTCGAGGGCTGCAGCCGGTTTCGCCACTTGAGCGACGCTTTCCGCTCCATCCATCGCCGCAGCGTGCCCGTCAGAATCCGCTCCGCGTCCTTTCGCCGGCGTTCGAGCTGGCCCTTCAGCGCCGCCGCGCGCCCCGGCGTGACCTTGGGAATCATGCTCAGCGCCAGCTCGCAGTCCCGAATCTCCCTGGCCGGGATCATCATCTCTTCCAGCTTGCGCCGGATCTTCTTCACGTCCCGCGCCGGAAAACACGACTTGAACACAACCAGCGCCCGCGAGAAGCGCCGTATCGCGACTCTCAGTTCATAGACGGAATCGCCGGCGTGATTCCGGAGAGTGCGGCTGACCTGCAACGCGAGCCGCCCGAGCAGCCTGTGCGTCTGTTCCCTCGCGAAAGGGGCGATTTCGATCTCCACTGTCATGGCGGCGGATTTTCGTCATTAAAAGGTAACATACCTTCATGAACGCCCGAGGCTCCCTCTGGGCTCTGCTGTTCTACGACGTCGCCGAGAGTATCGACCTGCGCAAGCTGCGGGACATCCTCGGTGTCGCCCCGGCGGCCCGCGAGCCGCGCTTCAAGCACGCCACGCCGGAATACGTCCGGTTCGAGAAACCGCCGCTCGAGCAGCCCGCCGATGCGCCCCCGCTCGAATCCGGGGAGCGTCTCGATGCCCGCGTCAAGTACTTCGACTACGGCGTGATGGCCGTCGAGCTGGAACTGCCGTTCGATTTGCCCTGGGAACTCCTGATCGAGCGCTCCAGCCAGTGGATCGGAGCCCCGGAAATCGAAAAGACGGCGGCCGCTCTGGCCCGCAGGCACGCCGCCGTAGCGCGCCCTGCCTTTGACCAGCCTTACCCGGACTGGGTCACCGAGGATTACTACGTGATTCATCTCGTTACGGCTCCGCTGCCGGCCGAAGCGCTGCTGGCGGAGTGCGGCGCCGGCATCGTTCAACTCATCCGCGGCGAGACGCGGCCCCTCTCCGCGGCGGAGTGTCAGGATACGCTCAAGTCCTCCCTGTCCTACTACCCCAGCGACCTGCTGGTAGTCGGCTGGATCGCGGCGCTCGTCTACGATACGGCGGAGGGCGCGGCGCCGGCCATCCAACTGCTCGAGTACGCCAACACCCAGCTACTCGAGTTCCGCTACTACGACGAGCTGCTGACGCGCGTGCTCGGAGCCGTGTACAAGTCGCTCGGCCGCCGCGGGATGCTCCGCCGCTGGCGCATGGCGCGGGAAGCCGAACGCCTCAACCAGATCCGGCTCGATATCACGGAGCTCACCGAGCGCATCGACAACGCCATCAAATTTTTGAGCGACATGTTCTATGCGCGCGCCTACCGCCTCGCAGCCGCCCGCATCGGCGTCAGCGACTATCGCAACCTGGTCGACGCGAAACTGCGCACCGCCGGCGAACTCTACGAATTCATGGTCGATCAGTTCCACCACGCCCGCGCCTTCATTCTCGAGGCGCTGGTGGTGGCCATCCTCATCATCGAGCTGGGCCGGTTGTTCTGGCATTAGCCGGTCGGAATGATTTTGAGGACGCTGTTCTATCCTTGAACAGTTACGGGTGTTTTCACGTTCGCCGTCCGCGACTTCCGTCCGCTGAGCCGCTGCTGCAGGGACTCCATGTAGAGATAAATCACCGGCGTGATGTACAGCGTGAGGAACTGCGAGACCACCAGTCCTCCCACCACGGCCAGGCCGAGCGGCTGCCGCGCTTCGGCGCCTTCGCCGTATCCGAGCGCGATTGGCAGCGTCCCGAACAGCGCCGCCACCGTGGTCATCATGATCGGCCGGAACCGCAGCATGCAGCCGCTGTAGATGGCGTCGTAAGGGCTCTTCCCCTCGCGGCGCGCTTCGAGAGCGAAATCGATCATCATGATCGCGTTCTTCTTCACCACGCCAAACAGCATGATCAGGCCCACGAACGCGTAGAGGTCCAGCTCCTTGTGGAACAGCTTCAACGTCAGCAGCGCGCCGAAGACCGCCGACGGCAGACCCGACAGAATCGTGATGGGGTGAATGAAACTCTCGTAGAGAATGCCCAGCACGATGTAGATCACCAGAATTGCCACGATCAGCAGCGCCAGCAGGCCCTGAAACGACTTCTGGAATTCCTTTACCGTGCCCTGAAAGCTCGCGGTAATGGTGGCCGGCATCCGCAAGTCCCGCACGGCGTCGTTCATTCTCTCGGCCGCCTGGCCCAGAGAGAAGCCCGGGCTCAGATTGAATGACACGGTGACCGCCGGGAGCTGTCCGAAATGGTTGATGCTCAGCGGGCCCACGGCGCGCGAGATCCGCACCACGGTTTCGAGCGGAACCAGGGCTCCTCGCGCCGACCGGACATAGAGCTTGGAGAGCGACTCCGGATTGCGCTGGTATTGCGGTGCCAGCTCGGTGATCACGGCGTACTGGTTGGCGGGCGTGTAGATGGTCGACACCTGGCGGTCGCCGAAGGACGTGTACAGCGCGTTCTGGATCTGCTCCGGCGTGACGCCCAACGCCAGCGCGCGGTCCCGATCGATATTCACCATGAGCTGCGGGCTGGCGATCTGCAGATCGGAGTTGACGTCGAGAAAGCCCGGCAGCTGGCGCATCTTGGCCACCAGCCGCGGCGTCCACTCGTAGATCTCCGCCAGGTTCGCGCTCTGCAGCGTCATCTGGTAAACGCTGGTGCTTACCTGTCCGCTGATGGTGATGGGCGGCGGATTCTGGAGAAACGCCATGATGCCGGGCACGGCCGCCAGCTTGGGACGCAGTTCCGCAATCGTCTGGTCCACGCTGAGCGCCCGCTCCGCCCGGGGCTTGAGCGTCGCGAACAGGAACGCGCGGTTGCCTTCGGAAAGAAATCCTCCCGTGTTCCGCACGTTGGGATCGCGCTGAACGATCTCGACCAGCGCTCGATGATGCCTGGCCATCGATTCGAACGAGATATCCTGCCCCGCCATGGCGACGCCGAAAATGATTCCGCTGTCCTGGCTCGGGATGAAGCCGGTCTGCATCGTCACGAAGAGGTACACGGTACCCGCCAGCATCGCCAGCGAGAA
Source organism: Bryobacteraceae bacterium (assembly GCA_035495815.1). GTDB lineage: Bacteria > Acidobacteriota > Terriglobia > Bryobacterales > Bryobacteraceae > DATJFH01. The sequence goes on along the minus strand of DATJFH010000122.1, from coordinate 15,366 downwards.
GAGGACCGTGGCGAAACGATGCCGCAGCGTCTTGCGGAGCGTGTAGTCGTAAGCCCGCGCCAGCGCCTCGAAGCCGGCTTCGAGCGTACGATACAGCAGACCGTGCTTCGCGGTCCGGCTGTCCCTCAGGTAACGGCTGCCGAGCATCGGCGTGAACGTCAGCGACACAAATCCCGAGATGAGGATCGCCACCGTTATCGTCACCGAGAACTCGTGCAGCAGGCGTCCCACGATCCCGCCCATGAACAGCACCGGGATGAAGACCGCCACCAGCGACACCGTCATCGAAACGATGGTGAACCCGATCTCCTTCGACGCCAGCAGCGCGGCTTCCATGCGGCTCTTGCCCATCTCCATGTAGCGCACGATGTTCTCCAGCATCACGATCGCGTCGTCGACAACAAATCCCACCGACAGCGTCAGAGCCATCAGCGAGAGGTAGTTGAGGCTGTAGTCGAGCAGGTACATTACGGCGAACGTGCCCACGATCGAGAGCGGCACGGCGGCGCCCGGAATCAGGGTGGCCGAGAGGTTCCGCAGGAACAGGAAGATGACCATCACCACCAGGCACACCGTCAGCCCGAGCGTGAATTCCACGTCCCGTATCGACCCGCGAATGGACTGCGACGCGTCGTAGGCCACTTCCAGCCGGATCGCCGGCGGGATTTCCTTCTTGAACAGCGGCATCAGCGCCAGGATGTTGTCGACCACCTCCACCGTGTTGCTGCCCGGCTGGCGCTGGATCGCCAGCACCACGCCGCGCACCCCGTCGAGCCAGCTGATCTGGCGCTCGGTCTCGACGCCGTCGATCACGTTGCCCAGATCCTCGAGCCGCACCGGGTTTCCGTTCCGCCAGGCCACGATGAGCGGCTTATACGCCTTGGCGCTGCTCAACTGCCCGCTGGACTGGATGGTGAAGGCCTGCTTGTCCCCATACAGCCTCCCGGTCGGCAGATTCACGTTGCTCTGCTGGACGGCGCGCTGCACTTCGTCGATGCCGATGCCGCGCGAAGCCAGCGCGTCGGGGTTGAGCTGCACGCGCACGGCGTACTTCTGCGAGCCGTACACCAGCACGCGGGCGACGCCGCTGGCCATTGAGATGCGCTGCGCCAGCAGCGTCTGCGCGTATTCGTCCACCGTGTACAGCGGCAGCGTCGGAGAGCTGAGCGAGAGATAAAGCACCGGCTGCTCGGCGGGATTGGTCTTTTGGTAGAACGGCGGCCGGGGCATGCCGGCGGGAAGCTGCCCGGCGGCCTTCGAAATCGCGGCCTGCACGTCCTGCGCGGCGGCGTCGATATTCCGGTCGAGGGCGAACTGGACCGTGATCGAGGTCGAGCCCTGGGAGTTGGTCGAGCTCATCGACTCCACTCCGGCGATGGTCGAGAACTCCCGCTCGAGCGGAGTGGCCACCGACGATGCCATGGTCTCCGGATTGGCGCCCGGCAGACCCGCGCCAACCTGGATCGTGGGGTAATCCACGCTGGGCAGAGCCGCCACGGGCAGGGCCCGGTATCCCACCACGCCGAACAGCAGGATGGAGAACGTTACCAGCGCGGCCATTACCGGCCGTTCGATAAAGATCCGCGAAAAGTGCATTGTCTAAAGCGGCTGCGATTCGATCTTCGCGGAGGCGGCCTCCTGGATATGCGCGCCGGGAAACAACCGGAGCTGACCGTCGGTAACTACCTTCTCCCCCGCCGCCACCCCTTTCTCCACTACTACCCTTCCACCACGGCTCGCCCCCAGCGTGACCTCGCGGGGTTCCACGGTCTTGTCCGGCTTCACCACGTAGACGAACGGGCCCTTCTGCCCGGGCTGCACCGCCTCGGAGGGGAGCACGGTAGCGTTGCGCAGGGTTCCCAATGTCACGATCACGTTGACGAATTGCCCCGGCCACAGCAGTCCGGCTTCATTGGGAATTGTCGCCTTCAGCTTGATCGTTCCTGTCGCGGCGTCCACCGTGTTGTCGATGACCGCCAGCGTGCCCCGCGCCCGCGTTCCGGATTCATCCTGAGGGGAGACTTCGACCGGCAGCTTCCGGACGGCCGCCGCCCGCCGGATCTCCGCCAGCCGGTCCTCGGGCACGGCGAACGTGACGAAAATCGGCCGCGTCTTGTTGATCACCACCAGCGGCGTGTCGTTGGCCTTCACAAGATTCCCGGCGTGCACCAGCAGGTTGCCCGCCCGCCCGGCAATGGGTGAACGGATCTCGCAATAGCTGAGATCGAGGCGCGCCCGGTCGACCGCTGCCCGGTCGCTTTCGAGCGCCGCCCGCGCGCTGGCGACCGCCGCCTGCCCGGCGCGAATCGACGCCGCGAGAGCGTCGGCGTTCGAACGGGCCTGATCGTATTGCGCCCGCGCCACCACCCCTGCTTTCGCCAACTGCTCGTACCGGGCGGCGTCCGCGCTGGCGAATCTCGATTGCGCCTCGTCCCGGGCGGAGTTCGCTTCCGCCTGCTGCAGCTGCGCCATATCCCTGGCAACCGCCGCTTCCGCCTGCCGCAGCGCCTCCCGGTAAGGACGCGGATCGATTTCAAACAGCAGATCGCCTTTCGCGACTTCTCCGCCCTCGACGAAGCTCGCCCGCAGCAGTTCGCCGGCAATTTGCGACTTGATCTGCACCGTTTCGGACGCTTCCCCGGCGCCCACCGCCCGGATCTCCACCGGCAGCGACTCCTCCGTTGCCGCCGCCACGCTCACCGGCGTCGGCGGAGGCGCTCCGGCAGTCTGAGCTTTTGGCGCGCTACAGGCTGAGACCGACAGCGCTGCTGTTGAAATCGTAATAGCAAGCCAGTGGCGTGTCATAAATCGTCGTGATACCCGATCACGGCAGAAGGATGGTGCGAACGCTATTGCCTTCCATTGTACCCTGCCCCAAGCCCTTCCGCGCTTTCGGTTCTCCCTGTGGTGCTAGCCGAACCGGCTTACCGGAACTCTCCAGACATTGAGGATCCGATAATTCAATTCCGTCACGTCCCAGGCCTATAACCTCGTTTACCTTATTTCCTGTCCGGACTCCCCACTACGAAGCGCCCCGAAAATGAGACCCCGCCCATCGTCGCAATGGCGAATCACATTTTCGAAGCCGGGTTCGCCACCACGCAGCATATGTCATCCCTGTGTCGCGCACCCCCCTGGCTTCCGGAGGATCTCCGCGAGCCCAAAGCTGGTATATTGAGCATTCGGGAATTGCCGTTCATCTGGACGGAAGCTATTGGACTTTCATTCCTTTAACGAGGACTATCTCCGGAGGCTCGCAAGCGGCGACTCCGAAATCGAGTCTCACTTCACTTCCTACTTCGGAGACCTGTTGTCTCTGAAGCTCCGTTATCGCGTACGCTCCCCGCAACTGGTCGAAGACATCCGGCAGGAAACGCTGCTCCGCGTCCTGCAAACGGTAAGAAGGAAAGGCATCGAGCATCCCGAGCGTTTTGGCGCCTTTGTGAGCGCCGTCTGCAACAACGTGCAACTCGAGCTCGGGAGGGGAGAGAACCGCCACGAAAAAGTGGAGTCGTTTGTGGATCCGGTCGATAACCGCGTCGATCTCGACGCGCCTCTGGTCGACCGTCAAACCCGCGCCCGGGTTCAGGCCATCCTCGACGAGTTGCCCGAAAAAGACCGTGACCTGCTGCGGATGTACTTTCTCGAAGAGTGCGGAAAGGATGAGATCCTCCGCCGTTTCGGCGTGGGAGAGGATTATTTGAGAGTGCTCCTGCATCGGGCGAAGGGGCGTTTTCGCGCCCGGTATTCCCGGAGGTACTTGAATTAAATGCGTGGATCCGGCCCGAACTCGCGTGCTTTTGAAACGGGTGGGACTTTGAATTCACTACCCTTCAGAGATCGTTGATGGACCATGAAACAGCAGTCCGGATCAGCGCCGCGGAGCGCTACCACCTGGGGGAGATGACCGGGGCCGACCGGGACGCGTTTGAAGAACATTACTTCATGTGCCCCGAATGCGCGGAGGACGTCCGGGCTTTGACTGTCTTCGCCGCCAACGCCAAAACAATTTTCCGCGAAGAAAGCGCAAACCCGTCCGTCCCCGCCGGAGTGCTCCGATCGGCTTCCGCATTTCGGCTCTCCGCTGGACTCAATGCCGTCCTGTTCGGAGTCCTCTGTATCTTACTGGTTCGGACGCCGCGGGAGCAGCCGAAATTTGTCGAGCAGGTAACGGTACTCGGTCCGGCCCGCGGCCCGGGGAATTCAAGTCCGGTTTCCCACGTTACAGGACATGTCATCCTGTCGTTTTATCAGACCAAAGTGTTTGACCGGATCGGGTATGAGTTGAAGGATGGATCAGGGGCGTCTCGCCTGAGTGGGCTGCTGCCGGCCCCGCCCATGCATGCTTCGGGCCTGGCGCATCTTTCCCTTCCTGTCGGTGGGATCTCCTCGGGGGAGTATGAAGTCCGTATCTGGGGTGTTGACGAGAAGGGGAATTCCGAGATCGGCAGGTCCCGCTTCCACGTAGGCGCTTCCGCGCCCTGAAAGACCCCGAGTCGCCGGCTCGGTCAGGCAAACAAGCGATAGATCAGCTGTGTCGCCTGCAGGCTCCACCGGGACATCATTCCGCCCAACGAGGTTGCAGAGATCGCCAGCAGGATCAGCAGAAATCCGAAGCGCGCGAGCTCGAGGTAGATAAAAAACGGCACCCGCGCGGCCAGCAGCAGCTTGGATCCGTCGAGCGGCGGCACTGGCAGCATGTTGAAAATGGCCAGGAACAGGCTCAGGCGGGCGGCGGTCGCACAGAGCGCCCTCATGGAGTCGCCGCTGTGGGCCGCAATGAAGAGTAGCAGAATGGCAAAAACCACATTGCTGGCCGGGCCCGCCATCGCCACCAGGGCCATTCCGTTCAACCCCCACCGCAGCTTTTGGGGATTGGTGTTGACGGATTTGCCCCAACCGATGAAGCCCGCGCCGGAAATCGACATGATCAGTGGCAGGATCACGGTCCCCAGCCAGTCCACGTGGGCCAACGGGTTAAGAGTGACGCGTCCCTCGACCACGGGAGTATCGTCCCCCAGCCGCATGGCTACCCAGGCGTGCGCGAATTCGTGTGGCGTCGTCAGCATCCAGAACATCAGGACGTTGATCAGGGCTGCTTCCATATCCTTTGAGGGTACGAAGGATTCTGAAAGGATGCTACTCCTATCTCGGTTTCCAGCTTGGATCTGCAGCCGGCAAACGGCACAAAAAATGCAACAAAAAGTGCGCCCTCTCTACTTTTGTGAATGGTCAGCTTAAGGTGAGTGGATCGCCGGCACAGTATGGTTTCAAGAAGTTGGGCGTTTGACGAGGTCTGGAGCCGGGGGGCAAGAGGTCCTGGATCCAGGGTATGTAGTCTTAGTCAGCTATCTTAGGATAGATTAAGTAATTCGCCCCTATGGAACTGGGGGCTAGGTATTTTGAATCCTGGAAATTTGGGGCGCGAATTCACTACTATTCTATAGGTGACCTTCGAAGCCCGTTTCGAAGGGACGAATCGGCAAGCATGAACTGCCTGGTGTGCGGCCATAAACTGGCAATTTTTCGGAAGCTTTCTCTGGGCGACTTTTGTTGCCAGGATCATCGCGCGCTGTTCCTGAAGGAGCAGAGTGAACGAGGCTTGGCGCGGCTGAAAGAAGCCAACGGCGATACCAGGTCGCGCGGGGTGGGCACACGTGTGTACGCGCACTTCCTCGAGGAGCCTCTTTACCCGTTTCAAAGCCGCACAGGATATGTGGGCTATGGCCCGCTGTCCGCGGTCCGCTTGGTTTCGCTCGATCTTCTGCCGCTGCTGGTTCCCAGACTGGCGCCTCCCAAGCTGGATATTTTCAGCAGCGTCGCGGCCGATCCCGGGCCTGTGGAGGCCGGCTGTTCACAAGTTGTATGCCAGTCGCTGAGGCTCCCCAAGAAATTCCCGGTTCAACGGGCCGGAATGCGTCTCCAGCCGGCCGGGCTGATTCTTCCCTGGGCTCCCGGCGCCGGCTCTCACACCGTTTTTTCGCTTGCCCCGCTGGCGGCTGCGGCTTGGGCGCAATCCGGATTCTGTAAGCCCCTGACGAACGCGTCGAGCTTTATGGCCCCGCTGCGGTTCGCCTGGCCGGGCGTCCAAGGAAAACTGGAGTTGCCCGCCGCCGGGCTGTCAATCGCTCCCCCCACGGCCGCAGCCGTGGCCGCTGCTTCGTCTCCTGTAATCGCGCCCGGGCAGCCGATGCGAGTCCGTTTGGCGACACCCCTCATCGCCAGGCACAGGCCTGGTGTCGAGGGTCCGGTCCCGCCCGCGGCCCAGCCCGCTGAGCCTGAACTCGACGAAATTGGCTCTCCTGCTCCATCCGTTCCCGGGAAAAAGGGGTTGTTCTCCACAATCTTCTTCCCCCATCCCCGCCCCGTTCTCAATGCGCGAGCCAGGTCGAGAATGCAATACCGCGAAGATACTTTCGGTTACGACGAACCGGTTCAGCCGAAAAAGACTTCGCAGCCCGGCCCGTGGATGGCCATGCTTTCGGGCTGGACACCTTCGGCGGCCGGTGTCTCGGCGGCGTTCGCCGTGCTCTTCCTGTTTTCCGCCATCACGATTTTTCTCTCCGCGCCCTCGACCATGTCCTATCGGGCGCCGTCTTTCCGCTGGGGTACTCTGCGCACCGCAATCCGTAATCGCGCCGTCCTCAAGTTCGAAGACGACTTCCGTTCCGGATTGAACCGCTGGAGCTTCCCCACCGGCCGGTCCCAGGATTGGTCCTATGATCAGGCCGGATTCCTGCGCCCGGGCAAACTGGGGTTCCTCGAGCAGTCCATGGGACTGGTCAATTACCGGCTGGAACTCATGGGCCAGATCGAACGGAAGAGCCTCGGCTGGGCATTCCGCGCTCATGACGCCAAGAATTACTACGTCGCCAAGCTGATGATCGCCCGGCCCGGACCTCTGCCCATGGTGGACCTGGTACATTATCCCGTTCTCAATGGGAAAGAAGGCGCCAAAGTGCGGGTGGCGCTGCCCTTCTCGGTCCGCAACGACACCTTGTATCAAGTTGAAATGAATATTTCCGGCGACCAGTTCCGGGCTAGTGTGAACGGCCATGTCGTGGATTCATGGAGCGACAACCTCCTCCGGGCTGGCGGCGTCGGCTTCGTTACCGGACAGGGTGAAGCCGCGCGGGTGCGTTGGATCCGCGTTTCGGACCGGGACGATGTCCTCGGCCGCGTCTGTTCTTATCTGAGCGCCAGTTCTGTGAAACCATCCGACAACCCGATGCTAAGCGCTTCCCTCTACATGATTTTCAATCCGCCCGGGCTCTGACGAGTTTCTTTAGGTATTTTGCTTCTGGACAGCCATCGCTGCTATTCCTTACAATGGATTAGATTTAGCAAACAAGGGAATGAAAATCTCCGTGGGCTGAATCGAAAGCCGGGCTCCTTCCTTTAGTGAGCAACATGAGCGTTGTTCCTGCCCGGGTTGAAAACTCGAGCTTTCCCGCTGGCCGGGGCGGCAAATGTTTTTTATAGCCTGATACCATGGCTTTGAAAGGCGCCAGAACAATTCCGTGGAATCCGCCCCCGGTCGCCTCCGAGGCCCGGGTCGCCTCCTCCGGCTTCGGCTGGTCCCGGCAGAACCCCTCTCTCAACCTTCGGTTCCCGGTGGCTGTCGATGCGCCCCTTCGACGCTTTGCGCCGCCTGCCGTCAATGGCGCCCAAACTCTGGATTCGACCCGGCCGTCCCGGGCGGCCGCTCCGAGGTCTGCACCCGTTAGCTGGAACCGCGAACCCGAGCCGATCTTTCGGCCCGCGCCAGCCGCCCCCTCAGTTCCTCCCGCTTTGCGGGCCGCCGCCCCCTCGATCGACGGCGCCTATGTACGGCATCTTTTTAAGCCCGCTGTGGGCGTTGGACTTGGGCCGGGTCAGTGCTCCGTGCCGCTCTCAGCGCCCATCATGGCGATCGCGGCGTGGTCTCCCATCGCCGCCGGACTGCGCGCTCTACGGGCTGCTCTCCCCATCCAGCCGGCGACGGACCAGGGGTCTCCCCAGGGGTCTCCCGCCGCCGTTCCCGCTTCCCCCGTCTCCCGGATTTCGTTTCGGATGGCGTCCACAGCTTCTTCCGTCCGGGGGTTGTCGCTGGCGCTGGCCGGAGCAGAAATGGCCCTGGACCCTTTCGATTTCTTTCCGGACTTGCCCGGATGGTTGAAATCGAACCCTCTGCGCTTCCCCATTCGAGCCATCCCCTTTTCGCGAAGGAATCCGTCCAACACCGGCAGAGAGCATTTTCCGGAAATCGCAGGGAACCGCCTGTCCGGTTTTGTCGAGACCGGCGCCGCGCCGAATTTCGTGAGCGGCTTTGCCAGCGCCGTTTACATCTCCTGTGACTTTCCCCTCTGCCCGGTCTGGCTTCCCGCGCTCTTTGATGAAATGGGAATGCGCGCCGGGCTTCAGCCGTCCCGAATTCCCAAGTCCGAGCTGCCGCCCGTTCACGCCGCCATTGAACTGCTCCCCGCGGATGGACCTGGCTTTTCCGGCGCCCTGGCATGCCCGTCTGCAGGCGCTGTGGTGTTCGAAATCCGGGACGTCCCGGAAGGGACTGCCTCCCCTCCCTCTGAAGCGCCTCGCGCCCAACCTGCAATGTCTCCTGAGAACGGTCCTGCTGTCGAACCGCCGCCCCCCTCCGGCGGCCTGTTGCGCCGCGTTCTGGCATCCTGGCGGAAAGCCCCTGTCCTGGTCCGCGTGTTCGCGGTGATCCTCCCGTTACTGGCCCTGGCGCGGATCTCTGCGCCTGGAATCAGCCTCCCCACCGGGGGCGCGAATTCGGCTTACCTGGCGGCTGCAGTCAAGTCCCGCGCCACCGTCGACCTGCGCGAAGACTTTCAGGCCGGCTTTTCTTCCTGGAGCGGCAAACCGGGTTGGGAGAAGACATGGTCACTCGACGGCTCGGCCTCCGCCCAGCCCGGACGGCTGGCGCTGTTCAATCCCTCGGTTCGGCTTTCCGATTACCGGTTCGAATTCCAGGCCCAGATCCTGTCCAAAGCCCTGGGTGTCGCGCTGCGAGCCGGGGATCCGGACAACTACCAGGCCATCCGGTTGGTAGTCGCCAAGCCCGGACCGCTCTCCGGCGTGAGTTTCATCCGCTACCCCGTGATCGCCGGAAAGGAAGGTCCCAAGACCCAATCGGCGCTTTCGCTCACCGTGGGCCCCGATACCCTGTATAAGGTGCTTATCCAAATCGAGGAAGACCACGTTACGGTGACCGTCAACGGTGTTTTGGCCGACGCCTGGAGCGATGCGCGGTTCAAGACGGGCGGCATCGGCTTCTTCGCCGAAAAGGGTGAAGCGGCCCGCGTTCGCGCCGTCCATGTTATAGACAAAGATGACTTTCTCGGATGGCTGTCCTATCAAGTTTCCCGCTGGACTGCCGATATTCCGGGCATAGGAGCAACACATGAGTAACCAGAAGCGATGGGCGAACGGCGCCGACACCAATACGGCCACTCAGCAGCCGGTCACCTCGCAACTGTTCGCACGGGCGGTGTCACTGCACCTCGACGGACGTGGAGACGAGGCGCTGGTCGAACTGGAGCGGGCCCTGCGCGGCGGCGAAAAACGCGCCGAGATTTATTCCGCAATCGGCTACATTCACTACGAACGGAAGCAGTTCGAAGAGGCCACCGCCGCCTACCGCCGGCTGCTCGAACTCGAGCCTGAACATCCCAACGGCGGTTTCAATCTGGCGTTGTGCCTCCAGGCGACCGAACAATGGAAGGAAGCGGCGCAGTTCTTTGAAAAATCCCTGGCGGCCAATCCGGCCCGCAAAGAAGCCTACCTCGGTCTGGGCGCCTGCCAGCTTCATCTGGGCGTGGCCAAACGGGCCCAGGAGGCCTATGAGAGCGTCCTGGCCAAAGAACCCAATCTCGAGCCGGCGCTGTTCGGAAAAGCGGTTGCCCTGCAACTGCAAAAGGATCTGAAAGGCGCGGCCGAGATTTACCGGCGCATCCTCAAGCTGAATCCCGCTTCCGAGGAAACCCTGATCAATCTGGTCTGGCTCAGCGGCGAGGTCAAGGATTACAAGAGCATGTCGGCTCATTGCGAGCGGCTGCTCGAAATCAAGCCCGATTCTCTGACCGCCCTCCAGGGTCTGGCCATGGTGGCCTTCGCTTCGGAGGAATACGAAAAAGCCGCCGAGCACTGCGCCGCCATCGTCAGCTATTCGCCGGAGTCTTTCGAAGGCTGGTTTAATCTCGGCCTGGCGTATCAGAAGGCGGGGAATCATGAAAAGGCGGCCGAAGTCTACACCCGCGCCATCCGCATCCAGCCCCAGGAAGCCCAGCTTTACGTGAATCTCGGCATTTCCCAGCAGGAGCTCGGCGATTGGAAGCAGGCTCGCGAAGCTTACGAGCAGGCGCTGAAGCTACAGCCCAACTCCCCGACCGCCCAGTGGAATCTCGCCCTGGTCCTCGAGAAACAACAGGAGCTCTCCGAAGCGGACGCCGTTTACAATCGCCTGCTGGCCGGCAATCCGGAGTGGGAGGATGCCCGGTTCCGCATCGGCTACGTCCGTCTGCAGATGGGCGATTACAAGGGTAGCGCGGAGGCCTTCGAATCCTGTCTCGAGAAGCGCCGGAACTGGCCCGAGGCGCAATTGAACGCCGGCCTCGCCTACTGGAAAATGGGCGACATGACGCAGGCCCGCGGCGCGTTTGAAAAGATCCTGTCCATGGACCCGGCGTCCGTCGAGGCCCTTCGCGGCTTGGCCGGAATCGCCCTCCAGTGCGGTGAAACCACCGAAGCTCTGCGGCTGCACCATGAGCTGATCAAGAAAGGGCACCGTACCCCCGAGTTGCTCTACAACACGGGCTTGCTCCTGCAAAAGACGGAAGAACACACCGAAGCCGCCCGCTTCTATCGCGAAGCGCTGGACGCCTCGCCGGAGTTTCCTGAAGCGCTGCTCAATCTGGGAATCGCCTTGAAGGCCCTCGGTGAGGAAGAGGAAGCGCGCTCCCACTGGCGCCGGGCGCTCAAGGCCAAGCCGGAACTGGCCAACGGCTATTTCGAATAGTCGTCCACCTGTCTGGACACTACCACCTGCCCGCCCCGCAGGCTGCGCCCACCGACGCTACCTCGGCGGCTCCGCTCGATTCGAGAATCGCCCGCGCGCGCCGGCTTCCCGCTACGTCGCGGCAATTGACGGAAAGCAGAATCCCGCCCGAGCGTATACGCTGGTCGTAACGCATGGCTTCGTCCTCGCTCAAACCCAGTTCCCAGAGCGCTCCGGCTACTCCGGCGTGATTGCCTCCCGCTCCCGCCAATGCCCCTACAATCGGGCCCGCTACGATGAACGGCCCAAACCCCGGAATCGCCAGGGCTCCAATTCCGGCCAGCAAAGCCAAAGCCTTGCCGCTCGTTTCCGCCGCAACCGGTTTCTCGGGGAACAGCACCGAAATATCGCTTGTGCCGAACCCTTCCGACTGTAATGCCGCCACGGTCTTATCGACCTGTAAATGGCTTTCGTACAAACCGAATATGCTGATTCCGCCGTTCATCGTCAATCTCACTCCCCTTGAGGACGGCATGCGCCGGACCTCTTCGGGCGATCCGGTGCAATAAATACCATCTTTCCGTTAATTACACGGCATTTCCTGGTTAGGCGATTTACCTTAGGGAGCTTTTAAGATGCCTAAGGAAGTTCTAACGCGGGCCGGCCAACGCGATCACGGCGTCCGGTCCAGCCCCCTTCGGAGTCGTGATCACCCGTACAACCCTGCGCTCGTTGACGGAAATCACGCAGATCTTGTCGAGCGACTGCACACCCGCAAAGCCCCACTCGCCATCCGCTGAAAGAACCAGTGATAACGGAGGACCCGGGAGTTTTACTGTGGCAATCTGTTTACCAGAGTGGATGTCGGCAAAGCCCACCGCCTCCCCGGCCTGAAGATTGTAAACCAAAGTCTTTTCATCGGGCGTAAGCCAGATGCGTCCCGGACCTTTCCCGGTCTCTATCGTTCCCGTCACCTGTTTTCTGGCGGTATCGACGATGGAAATCGAGTTCCCGTCCGAATTGGTCACATAAAGCCGCGAGCCGTCCCGGGACAGGGCGCAGCCCTGCGGCCGGGCGCCCACCCCAACCTGCTGCGTTTCGCCGGTCGCCAGCCGGATCGCCGCCAGCGCGTTTGTCCCGGTATTGCTCGCGTACGCCCACTGTCCGTCCGCCGAGAGCTTCACCATGTGCGGCACGCCGCCTTTCAGATCGTAAAACCGCAGGACCTTCCGCGCCTTGGGATCCACCAGCAGCAGCCCGTCCGGGTTCTCGACCGTCACCGCCAGGTTTCCCGTCCTGCGGTCGATGTCGAGACCGTGCGGCCGGCGGTACTTCCCCAGATCGATCGCTCCGGTTTTGACGCGGCGGGCGACGTCGATGATCGAGATCGTGTTTCCTCCCTCGCCCGGATCGGTCATCCAAAGCATGCCGTTATCCGACACGTAGAGCAGCTTGCCGTCCGGCGACAGGACCATCTCGTGCGGATGCTTGCCCACCGGCACGGAAACGGTCCTTTCGCCGCCGGCGCGATAGAACCCGACGCTGCTCGACACCTTCTCTCCGACAATCAAATCGAACTGTGCGAATGCCGGAGTTCTCAGCAGCATCGCGGCAATCAGCGGCCAGGCGTATCGCATATTCCCCCACAATACACAAGTCGCGGGAGCTTTTTCAGGAGCAGCTCCCGCTCCTCCCCCTTGACACTGATCGCAATCTGCAATATAGTAATTGCTGATCGCAATAAACCCCTGAGGCTGGGAGAGAAAATTCGGTACCTGCGCGAAGTCGAAGGCGCGCTGCGCGGGCTGGACCGCGAGATGACGCAGCAGGAAGTCGTTCGCGCCGTCAGGAAAGAGCGCCGCCAGACCATCAGCCAGTCCTATCTGTCGCAGATCGAGAGCGGCGCCAGGCCGCATCTCACCAATGCCACGCGACTGCTGCTGGCGCGCTTTTTCAAGGTCCACCCCGGCTACCTGGTCGACGATCCGGAAGGCTTTCACACCGGCCTCGTCTCCGACCTCGGCGCTCTCGAGGACAAGCTCGATCTGTGGCTGATCGAAGGCGCCGAGCGCTTTCGCCGGGAGCCGGAGGTGCGTCAGGCTCTGCTCGAAGTCGCCCGGCACCAGGATTCGCGCCGCTGTCTGGTATTGCTCGGCGCGATTCTCGAGACGCCCGGCCTGATGGACCGGCTACTCCAGGTGCTCAAACCCGCGGCCAACGGCGACCGGAGGGGGGCGTCATGACCTGGGTCGATTTCTATCTCGGGTGCTTTCTGGTGGGCCTGATTCTCAGCGTGGCGTCCTTCCTGTTCGGCCATGCCCACGTGCACCACGGGGCGCCGCACGGCCACGTCCACGCGCACGGCCACGGAAACGGCGGCGATCTGCCGTACATCAATTTCGGCACCGGAGCCGCGTTCCTGGCCTGGTTCGGAGGAGCCGGTTTCATTGTCACCCGCTATGCCTCGATCTGGGCATGGCTGGCCTTGGGGATTGCGCTTCTCAGCGGGCTCGCCGGAGCGGCCATCGTCTTCTGGTTCGTCGCCAAGGTCCTGCTCGCCAGCGAGCGCGACCTCGATCCGGCGGACTACGATCCGATCGGCGCGCTCGGCCGCATCAGTTCCACCGTCCGCCCCGGCGGCGCCGGCGAAATGATCTATTCACAGCAAGGCTCGCGGCGCTCCATCGCGGCTCGCAGCGAGAACGGAGATGCGATTCCGAAAGGAACCGAAGTCGTGATCACCCGCTACGAGAAGGGTATCGCTTACGTGCGCCGCTGGGACGAACTGGCGGGGCTGCAGGAAAAGGAGATGGTATGAGCTTGTTCGGTGGAATTTCAAACGGAGTGTTTGTGATGGCCGCGCTCATGGCGCTGGTCATTCTGCTCCTGCTGTCGATGTTCGCCCGCCTGTATCGCAAGGCCGGACCGCATGAAGCCCTGGTGGTCTACGGATTCCGCGGCACGCGCGTCGTCAAGGGTCACGGCACGGTGATTTTCCCCATGGTGGAAAGCTGCCGCGAGCTGTCCCTGCAGCTGATGTCGTTCGATGTCGCGCCGCAGCAGGATCTCTACACCGGCCAGGGCGTCGCCGTTACCGTGGAAGCGGTGGCGCAGATCAAGGTCAAGAGCGATCCGGAGTCGATCATCACGGCCTCCGAACAGTTCCTCACCAAGACCGACGCCCAGCGCGAAGGTCTCATCCGCCTCGTCATGGAAGGCCACCTGCGCGGCATCATCGGCCAGTTGACCGTCGAGGAAATCGTCAAACAGCCGGAAATGGTCGGCGACCGCATGCGCGGCACCTGCGCCGGCGACATGGACAAGATGGGACTGGAAGTGATTTCCTTCACGATCAAGGAGGTCCGCGACAAGAACGAGTACATCACCAACATGGGCCGGCCCGACATCGCCCGCATCAAGCGCGACGCCGACAAGGCCACCGCGGAAGCCATTCGCGACGCCGACATAGCCATCGCCGAAGCCGAACGCGACACCGCCATCAAAAAAGCCGAAGCCAAACGCGAATCGGCCATCGCGACTACCCGTGCGGACCAGGAGCGGGTGCTGGCCGAGACCCTCTCCCAGGCCAAGCAGGCCGAAGCCCAGCGCGACCTCGAAGTCAAACGCGCATCCTATCTCGAAGCCGTCAAGCGCCAGCAGGCGCAGGCCGACAAGACTTACGAAATCCAGACCCACATCATGCAGCAGCAGCTCGTGGCAGAATCCGTGAAGGTGCAGCAGATCGAGAAAGAGCAGCAGATCAAGGTGCAGGAGGCCGAGATCCAGCGCCGGGAGCGCGAGCTGATCGCCACCGTTCTCAAGGCCGCCGAAGTCGAACGCCGCCGCATCGAGACGCTGGCGGAGGCCGAAAAGCAGCGCCGCATCTTCGAAGCCGAAGGCCGCGCGTCCGCCATCCGCGCCGAAGGCGAGGCGGAAGCCGAAATCACGTTCAAGAAGGGCGACGCCGAAGCCCGCGCCATGAACGTCAAGGCCGAGGCCTACCAGGAGTGGAACGAGGCCGCGGTGGTCGACAAGCTCATTACCAACATGCCTGAAGTGGTCCGGGCGCTGGCCGCGCCGCTGGCCAATGTCGATAAGATCACCATCGTCTCGACCGGCAACGGCCACCACGCTGGAATGAGCCAGATCACCGGCGACATGGCGGCGATGGCCGCCAAGATTCCGGCCCTGTTTGAAACGCTGTCCGGAATGAAGATGTCGGACCTGCTCGGCAAGGTCCAGACGATTGGAGAGAACAAACCGCCCAAGCCGGTTGTTCCGGCGGCGGCCGCCGGCGACTAGGACAAACCGGCTGCCGGCGGCGGTCACTCAGAGGAAAGGAGCAAAGATCATGGCGCTGTTGGAACGGG
>DATJFH010000121.1:0-2654 GCA_035495815.1 Bryobacteraceae bacterium | reverse complement strand
AGCGCTGGAGCGGATCGCTCTGGCGTTGCTCGAGCGCGAGGTTCTGGATGGGGCGGAAGTGCGCCAGTTGATCGCAGGGGAGACTCTGCGGGCCATCGAGACGCCACGTTCGGTTC
Organism: Bryobacteraceae bacterium; assembly: GCA_035495815.1. Taxonomy (GTDB): domain Bacteria; phylum Acidobacteriota; class Terriglobia; order Bryobacterales; family Bryobacteraceae; genus DATJFH01. The sequence continues at coordinate 2,538 of DATJFH010000121.1, read as the reverse complement.
CGCCGGAAGACGGACCTTCGCAACAAATTCTGAAACCCGATCCAGGCCGCAGGATACCGGGAATTCTGCCGGGACCGGAGGGCACCCCCGGTCCACAACCGGCGTAATGGGGCGTTCTGAACAAGCCCTAAGCACAGGCTGAATGCCTGTGCCACAGTTTCCCGTCTATCTGTTCGACGTGGACGGGACCCTCATGGATTCCGCGCCGGATATCTGCGCGGCTCAAATGGAAGTCCTGGCCGCGAACGGCCGCGGCGATGTTTCCGAAGCGTTCCTGCGGCGCTACATCGGGCGCCATCTGATCGACCTGTTCCAGGATCTGGGTTTTCCGAGCGAAGCCATGGATCCGCTTATCCAGAGCTACCGGACCACCTACTGGGACCGAAAGCACGCCGCCACGCGGCTATATCCCGGAGTGGCGGAAATGCTCGATTCGCTGGGTGGACGCAAATCGACGGCTACCATTAAAACCACCCGGACTACGCGGGGCGTGCTGGAGCAGTTCGGATTGATCCGGCACTTCGATCACGTCCAGGGCACGGACGGATTCCCGGCCAAGCCGGAGCCGGATGTAATTCTGGCATCGCTGCGGGCTTTCGGCGCTGATCCCGAGGAGTGCTTATTCGTTGGCGATTCGCCCTCCGACATGGAAGCCGGCCGGAGGGCCGGTGTGCGGACCTGCGCGGTACGGTGGGGATACGGCGATCACCAGGAGATGGCCCGGTGGAAACCGGATTTCTGGATCGATCACCCGCGCGAACTAGTGGCCGGTTAGGAAGACGCGCATTTCGTTGGTAGGTTGAAATCCCAGGGCTTCATACAGAGGCCGCCCTTCGTCGCTCGAGTGCAGGATTACGACGTGAATTCCCTGGTTGCCGCACCAATCTCTCGCCGTCGTCACCAGTCTGCGAGCCAGGCCTCGCCTGCGATGCCCTTGTTCGGTGTAGACATTGAGAATGTTCCCGCGCCACGGCTCCGAAGTGTGCAAACCCGGCGGCCAGTTCATGAGCCATAAACCCGCGCCCGCTGCGACGGAACCATCCTGGGCGATCGCAAACCAGGCACGGTATTCGTTCTTGGACATCTTTTCGATGAGCCATGGCCGGAAGGATCTCACCAGCTCATCCAGAACAGCCGGGTCCTGGTGCCTCATATCGAAAAACATATCGCGTCGATGACGTACGATCGTCTCGGCGTCGGCAAGCGTCGCTTCGCGGATGCGGTAGCCTTCGGTCATTTCTTTAAGATCGGCGGTAGCGCGGCCAGCTCAGCCAGATCCAGCCGGCCGGTGTAGATCGCCATACCGAGCGCCGAATGGATGTTGAGCGCGGCCAGCGCGCGGATATCGTCCAGCGTGGTGATGCCGCCGGCCGCGGTGATCTCGTGTGTCGTTGCGGCGCGGAGACGGCGGAACCAGTCCAGATCGGTACCCTGCAGCATGCCTTCCTTGTCGACATAGGTGCACAGGAATCCGCTGCAATAGGGCTCCAGGCGGCCGATCACTTCCTCGGCGCTAAAATCGGTAGCTTCCTGCCAGCCCTTGACGACGATCTTGCCGCCCTTGGAGTCCAGGGCTACGATGACGCGCTCGGTTCCCACCGCTGCAGTGATCTGGTCGAGAGCCGGCGTAAATGCGGCTGTGCCCACGATCACGCGATGGGCGCCCTGTTCGATCAACCGGCGGGCGCGATCGGCGGTGCGCACTCCGCCTCCGACGCGGCACCGGGCGCGCGCGGCGAGGAGTTCCACGAGGGCGGAGTTCTCACCTTTCCCCATGGCCGCGTCCAGATCGATCACCTGGATTTCGGGAAACGCCGAGAATCGCCGCAGCATTTCCAGGGGCGCATCGCCCTCGAGGGCCTTGTCACGGCCCTGGACAAGCTGGACGACCTTGCCGTCCATGAGATCGATGCAGGGAAGAATCATCGGCGTATAGGAACGCCGTGCGACGCCAGGTACTGCTTTAGGTCGCCGACCGTGTAGGTGCCGTAGTGGAAAATCGATGCGGCGAGCGCGGCGTCGGCGCTGGCTCCAGTCAGCACTTCCACGAAATCCTCGGGTTTTCCGGCGCCGCCCGAAGCGATCACGGGGATGTGCGTCGATTCGCGGACCGCGCGAACCAGAGCGCAGTCAAAGCCGGTCTGGACCCCATCGGTGTCCATGGAGGTCAGCAGGATCTCGCCGGCGCCGAGTTGCTCGCCGCGGCTGGCCCATCCGACCACATCGACGCCTTCGTCGTCACGACCGCCACGGGTGTAGACGTTCCAGCCGGCGTTTTCATTGGAGGCGTCTTGTAGGCGCGGCCGCCGGCGGGCATCGATGGCCAGCACTACGGCTTGGGCGCCGAATTCTTCGCTGAGCTCGGTGATGAGCTCGGGCCGCCGAACCGCCGCGGTATTGACGCTGACTTTGTCCGCACCGGCGTGGAGAATGCTGCGGGCGTCGTCGACGTTGCGGATGCCGCCGCCCACCGTGAGCGGTATGAAAACCTTCCGGGCAGTGCGGGCGACTACGTCGACCATGGTTCGCCGGTCGTCG
>DATJFH010000120.1:0-2772 GCA_035495815.1 Bryobacteraceae bacterium | reverse complement strand
GATTCCGGGGCGGAACAAGGCAGTAACAGTTGCGGACGAAAAATCACTACAATCAGAGGGAACCCGGACACTGGAGGACCACAATGGAAGTTGCCAATTTCAACAGGATGAAGCAGGCGGCTGCCCGTTTCGCAGCCCAAGTGCCGACGGCCGTCGAAGCCGATGCGGCGGGCTTGGAAGCGCTCGTCGTCAAGGGAGGAGCAGCGGCGGCCCCGGCGCGCGAGCATAAGCCGGCGGCGAGCGAGCGCCGCCGCTATCTGGCGGAGACGTCTTCCCGCGAGCGCGCGCGGGCCACGGTATTCGAAGCCGAAGCGCGCGGGACGGCGAAGGGCACGCAGCGGGACACGCTGCTGGCGCTGGCCCGCGAGCGGATCATCGGGTCGAGCGACCTGGTGGATCTGAACTACCTGGAGCTGGCGGTAGCCGTCTCCCGGGCGGTGGCCCGCATCCGGGTGGGGTCGGCAGCCGGGACGGGATCGCTGGTGGGCCCGGGGATCCTGATGACGAACCATCACGTGATCGAATCGAAGGAGGCGGGGCGAACGGCGGTGGCGCAGTTCGACTACCAGGAGAACACGTCCGGGGAGCTGCTTCCGGTGCAGTCGTTCACGCTCGACCCGCAGCTCTTCTTCTTCACGGACGCGAACCTGGATTTCACGCTCATCGGGGTGGCGCCGGTGTCGGAGCGGGGCCGCAAGCTGGCGGACTATCCCTGGCTGCGGCTGATCGAGAATCCGGGGAAGGTGGAGAAGGACGATCCGGTCAACATCATCCAGCATCCGCGCGGCGGGCTGAAGCAAGTGGCGCTGCGCAACAACCTGATCATCGAGATACCGGGCGGGAAGCCGGCGTTTCTGTTCTACACGACGGACACCGAGCCGGGCTCGTCCGGGTCGCCGTGCTTCAACGATCAATGGGACGTGGTGGCGCTGCACCATTCCGGGGTACCCAGAATGGACGGCGACCATATTCTGCGGAAGGACGGAAAGCCGTTCCGGGAGAACCAGGACGATCCGGCCACCATCGACTGGATTGCGAACGAAGGGGCTCGGATCTCGGCGATCGTGGCTGCTCTCAAGGGGGCGCCGCTGAGCCAGCAGGAGGCGGAGCGGAGAGCGGAGATGTTCGAGATGAAGGCGCCGAACCCGGTGGAACTCTCCCGCGCCGGTCAAACCGCCGTGCGGGAGGACAGGACCACGGGGACGGCGGTGCGCGATACGGGCGGTCAGCCGGGAACGGTGTCGTTCAGCATCCCGCTGAACATCACGGTCACGCTGGGCGGGGCGGCTGCGAGCCAGGCGAGCGTTTCGGCGTCGGTTTCGAAGACGGCGCCGGACGCCGGGGCGGTTGTGGACGGCGCCGAGGAAGCGGTGAGGATCGATCCGAACTGGAGCCGGCGCGAGGGGTACGATCCGAATTTTTTGGGCCACAAAGTGGCGCTGCCGGCGCTTTCGGCGGCGATGAAGGCGAACACGGTGGAAGTTCCGGCGGCGTACCGCAAGGGGGGCGACAGGTACACGTTCCACTACCATCACTACTCGCTGGCGATGAACAGGAAGCGCCGGTTCGCCTGGTTCTCGGCGGCCAACATCGACGGCGGGCGCGTGCCCAAGATCCCGAAGCGCAGCGACGACAAGTGGTTCATCGACCCGCGGATCGACGCCGACGTGAATAATCCGACCATTCAATGCGGCGAAGAGCTATACGCGACGGCGAAGACGGACCGCGGCCATCTGACGCGATATCTCGACGTCGCCTGGGGGGCCACGCCGGACGAAGCCATTCGAGCGGTGAACGATACCTTTCACTTCTCGAACTGCTGCCTGGAGCTGTCCGGCTTCAATCAGGGGAAGGACCGCTGGCAGGGAATCGAGCAATACCTGCTCGAGAACAAGGCCCGCAAGGAGAAGCGGCGGATGGCGGCGATGACGGGTCCGCTGTTCAAGGCGAACGACCCGATTTACCGGAACAAGTTCATGACGTACTCGGTGCGGATCCCGCTGCGGTTCTGGAAAGTGTGTGTCCTCGAGCGGGCGGACGAGACTTTAGCGGCGACGGCTTTCATTCTCGACCAGGAAGACATCACGAGTCTGCCGGGGTTCGAGGAGAAGTTCGATGTGGGCGCGGCGCAGATTACGATCCGTCATCTGGAGGAGCTGACGGGGCTGGACTTCGGGTCTCTGAGGCAGCATGACCATTTTGCGGCGGGCGGCGCGGCGGGCGCGCTGGAGGTAAACAGTCCGGAGGGGAGGCGTCCGATTCGTCCGATTGAGGATTACGCGGACATCGTGGTGTAGAGTCCGCCGCGGGATCGGGATCGATTGGATCGATTTCGACGGGCTCGGGGAGCGCCCATTGCGAGCGCTGGAGGATTGCCAGGGCGGCTTTCAACTGGAGTGCGGGCGGGAGAGTGGGGTCAAAGAGTAGATCACGCAGGGTCTGGAGGGCGCGTCCGGAGAGCTCGCGGAGCTCGTCGCGGAGGGTTTCGGCGGCTTCACGGCGAGCGTCGAGAACAGCGGCTCTGAAGTTGGGTTGATTCCGGAGCCAGTGGTGGATGGTGGTCCGGTGGACCTTGGCTTCCTCGGCCGCAGCGGTGACGGACTCGCCGCGGACGAGGGCTGCGACCACTTTTGCCTGGGCGGGCGCGAGCTTGAAAAGCGGTGTCGAATGTGATGAATTCTGTTGAATCGGAGCCGATGGCATCACGGGTCCTCCTACTTCAAAAATACCGCGCGGTGTCAAGCGTTCCGGGGGTTCAGGGTATGGCTCGCG
>DATJFH010000119.1:0-4789 GCA_035495815.1 Bryobacteraceae bacterium | reverse complement strand
GATCCGCCCATGCGCTCTCTGTTTCTGCTCCTTCTTGCCGCAACAGCTTTGGCCCAACCCGGCAAAGACCGCCACGTCATCCTGATCAGTCTGGACGGCTTCCCGGCCTACGCACTCCGCAATCCGCAGATCTCCCTGCCGGTGCTGCGGCGCATGAGCGAGCAGGCGGTCACCTGGCCGAATCACACTTCGATGGTGACCGGCGTCGTCCCGGCGGCGCACAGCGTCCTCTATGACGGCGTCGCCGTCGTTCGCCGAACGGCCGCGCGTGGATGGCGTGATCGAGCGCGAAATGATCGCCGCCGGCCTCGCCTCCGAACCGGAGATACGCGATTTCGCCAAGGCCCCAATCACGCTGCGCGACGAGATCTGGACCCGTGCCGCCATCCACATTCTGAACAAGCATCGCCCGAACCTGCTCCTTTTTCACCTGCTCACCACCGATTCTCTTCAGCATCGGTATGGAGCCGACTCGCTGGCCGGCAACACAGGACTGGTCCTGGCCGAGCGGCAGGTGAAGCGTCTTCTCGATGCGCTCAAAGCCAGTGGGCTCGACAGGAAGACGACCGTCATCGTGGTCTCCGATCACGGATTCAAAACCTATAAGAAGGTAATACGGCCGAATGCGGTCCTGGCCACGAACGGATTGGGCGGCGATGCCTGGGTCATTTCCGAAGGCGGGACTGCCATGGTTTACGCGACGAAGACGGCAAGCAGGCGGCAGACGATCCCGAAATTGAAACATCTGCTCGGCAAGTTGGAAGGCGTCGCGCAGGTCCTCGAACCGGACCGCTTTTCCGAGTTCGGCTACCCCATGCCGGCCGCGAACTCTCCTATGGCGGACCTGGTGCTGGCCGCCGCGCCGGGCTATTCCTTCGAAGGCGCCAAGGGGGGCGACCCGGTGGCCGCCGTTGCCGCGGGCTCGACGCCCGGGGCGCATGGCTACCTCAATACCGATCCGGAGAGGGACGCAACCTGCGTCGCCTGGGGCGCCGGGATCAAGGCGGGCGCCAAACTGGGCGTGATCCGCAATCCGGATATCGCGCCGACTATAGCGAGAGTGCTGGGCTCGGACATGCCTTCGGCCGCGGGACGCGTTTTAACCGAAGCCTTGCGGTAATGATGATGTGCGCCGCCGGGGGCGGAGGCCCGGAGCGCTTCAGCGTTCGCCCTCCGGGCTGGATGCAAATCAATCTTTCCTGATCCGGATTTTATCTTCCAATACGTTAAGTTCGCGATTGAAGGGCTTCGCGTCTTCCACCGTATAATCGGCCGGCGCTTCGAACATCGATCGGGGCGGCTCGCTGCGGTTGATATTCGTCAGCCGATAGACCGTTTCGCCGGTGCGCGGATCATTGCGTTTGGTCATGACAACAGTCTGCAGCTCGGGCGAATACCAGCGCTCCGAGACAATCTGAATGGGCTGTTCGTTGCCGATGGCGCCGGCCGGGATCGTAAGGGTCGTGCGTGTTCCGTCCGCGCGGACGCCTTCGATCATTTGAGAGCCCAGCGATTCTTTCTGCGCATCCTTGGCGCCGAATTCATGGACTACCGGAATGGCCGACGTAGCGGAGGTGACCAGCACATCGGGCTCGCCGCCGTTGCGAACCGTCACGTGACGGGAAACATTGGTCCTCATCTCGGTCATCGCCACCGCTCCCGAGGCCGGCCCAACCATACTCCCGGCGACGCCGATCATCCCGTTCGGCGGCATTCCGGCCATCCGGATTTTGGGAGACGGCATCTTCCGCGCGATTTTATTTCTCGTGTCCAGAACCATATTGGAGCCGGAGACCGGATCGTTGATGAAAATGGTCTTGAGCGGTTCGGAATTCGAGGCCAAGGCCCCGATGGATCCGAGACGGTCCTCGCGGCGCGTCCGTCCGTCGCTGTCGCGATACAGGCTGGCGGTGGTCCTGTTCGAGATGCGGTTGCCGTCGGCCAGCCGCTGCGTCGTCTCGGTAACGGCGTCGGCGGAATACGGCGCGTTCTTCACCACGCTTCCGTCGAAGCTCAACTCGGAAGCGATGAACTCAAACGTATGCTCGGCTGTTCCCGGCCCCGGAACAGCCATATAGAACATCTGACGCTCCCGCTTGGCCTTCTCCTCGGCGGACTGCGCCAGAGCGGCCGGAACAGCCGTCAGAACCAAAACCATTCCCACGATTTGAATTCTCGATTTCATACCTTCTCCTCTTGAATGACTGCTGCCTGATTCTTCAACGCACGAAACGGATGGCTCGAAGCAAGCCGTCGTCGCTCAGCATGACGTCCGCCTGCACCCGTTCCAAATCGTGTCCCGGATCCACTGGAAGCCCGAATGCGCCCATGACGGAACGGGGCAGGCGGACTCGCATCAGCCGGCCGCCGTCGAGAGGCGTCCAGCCGTCACCCTGCGCCACCGGCAAAAACTCCGTACCGAGCTCTTGAGGAACGGGACGGAGCCGGGCCACCGGAATCCGCCGCCGCCGTACGGGCCGCGGCGCGGGACGGGGTGGCTCCAAAACGGCGACCGGCCGGGCGGGCGGGGCCTCGATTTCAGCGGACGCCGCCGGAGCGGGGGCTTTGACGACTTCCACCGGAGGCGTCGCGGGAGTCAGGAACCTGAACAACAGCAGGACTCCGGCGGCGATCGATCCGGCGACCGCGAATCTCACCCAACGGCGCGGCCGGGCAGCCGCGGCTTGCCGCCGGAAAGCGGCCCGCAACTCCCCTTCGAGCCGCGGCGGCGCCTGCATTTCCTTGTCGGCGGCGCCCCAGTCCGACAGCTCCCGCGTCAGCCCGCGTTGCGCCTCCAGGAGATCGGCGCACTCGCGGCACTGCGCCAGGTGAGCCAGCCCGCGCTCGCGTACTTCTGCTTCGAGCGCGCTGTGGCGCGCCAGATCCGTGACGATCGATTCCAACTCCTGACAGTTCATGCGAAGGCCCTCTTCCGCGCCTTCATCTTCTCGAGCAGCATCCCACGCGCCCGGTGGAGCCGGGACCGCACCGTTCCCACGGCGCAGTCGAGCGCTTCGGCGGCCTCCACATAACTCATCTCATGCAGATCGCACAAGACGACCACTTCCCGAAAATTCGCCGGCAGCGCCAGCACCGCCTGCCGCACCGAGTCGATCGTCTCGCCCCGGGTCAACTCCCCGAGCGTGTCTTCCCTGGCCGCCCATTGCGCCGATTCTCCGTCCGGTTCATCCCCGATCGGCACATACAGCCGGTCCCGCTGAAGACATCGCAGCACGCAATTCCGGGCGATCCCGTACAGGTATGCCGCCACCGATCCGCGCTCCGGATCGAATCGCCCGCCTTCCCGAATGACCGCCAGAAATACGTCCTGGGTGACTTCCTCCGCCAGACCGCGCTGTCCGCTCATCTGCAGCGCAAAGCGATACACGGCCCCCTGCCTCCTGCGGTAAAGCGCCGCAAAAGACTCCTCGTCGCCGGCCATGGCCTGCTTCAGCAGGTCTGCGTCGCTGGTTTCCCGTTGCTTGCTTGTCATGGCCTGCTGTAAGGAGATTGCCGCCGCCGGCCGCAAAAGTTCCAAAAAACGGCGTCGGGCCGCCTTCTTTGTACCGCAGCGGGGAATCGGGCGCAATCAGCCCCCGCGCCGTCACGGCCTTTGCTAGAATGTCGTTCTGGACTGGAGTCAGCGTGTCGTTCATCCAAAATCAATTCGAGCAGAACTTCATCACCACGTCTGTGGATTACGTGTTCAACTGGGCGCGTAAGTCGGCGATCTGGCCCCTGACCTTCGGTCTGGCGTGCTGCGCGATCGAAATGATTGCCTCGTCGACCTCGCGATTCGACATCGCGCGCTTCGGCGCCGAGGTGTTCCGGCCCAGCCCGCGGCAATCGGACCTGATGATCGTGGCCGGGACGGTCACGCTGAAGATGGCGCCGGTTCTCAAGCGGATCTGGGACCAGATGCCGGATCCGAAGTGGTGTATTTCCATGGGCGCATGTTCGAGCGTCGGGGGACCGTTCAACACCTATGCGGTGCTGCAGGGGGTGGACAAGATTGTGCCCGTGGATGTGTACGTGACCGGTTGTCCGCCGCGTCCGGAGAATCTTTTTTACGCGCTGCTCAAACTGCAGGACAAGATCGACCAGATGACCACGCTGGTCAAGCGGCCGACCGAAGTGCGGCTGGACGAGTCCATGCTGGAAGACTTCAAGAAGCAGATCATGATCGCGCAGGTCCAGAACCCGGTTTAATTGGATTTCGAACTCATCGATGACCTTTACCGCGCCAGGCCGCTGGAGCAATTCCAGTGGCTCGAGCATGGTTTTGGCACGCGCCGCTACGTTCCCATTTCGGAATTGACCACGCTTCGACAGGTCCATTCCGACCTCTGTCATTATGCCGACCGTGCGGGCTGTCTGGCGGAAGGCGATGCGCTGCTGTCGGACACCCCTGGACGGCGCATCGCCGTCAAGACGGCGGATTGTCTGCCCATCCTGTTGGTGGATCCGGCTCACCACGCCGTTGCGGCAATTCACGCAGGCTGGCGGGGAGTGGTTGCGGAAATCGTACCCAAAACGGTTCGGGCGATGGTAGCCCGCTGGGAAAGCCGGCCGCAGGAGTTACATGCCGCTATCGGGCCTGGAATCGGCGGATGTTGTTTCGAAGTGGGACCGGAGGTGGCGGTTCAATTCGGTCTTCCGGCCGAGCGAACCCGAATCGACCTGACCGCCGAGATCGAGCGCCAACTGACCGGCGCGGGGCTTTCGGCTGAGCGGATCTATTCCGCAGGTCTGTGTACCGTCTGCCACACAGCCGACTTCCATTCCTTCC
>DATJFH010000118.1:0-38278 GCA_035495815.1 Bryobacteraceae bacterium | reverse complement strand
CGCCGGCCTGTAATAATCCGCGGTTCCTGATTCGGGTTCCCCCCGCCGGGCGCTGGATCGCTACCGGCACGCAGACCGCCGTCAATTCCAGATCCCCCTACTAGACTTCGGGACGGGGTCACAGGATAGCGAGGCGAACCGGCCTCGCTATCCCCGCCAGCAGTCGGATTCGGCATGCTTCAACCATCCATGACTGCCGCGCGCGCCCGGACTTGCACGGCGCAGCCCGTCAGAAGACGAACTTCAGACCGAGTTGAATCTGCCGCGGCGCTCCGGCGGCGCTGATTCGTCCGGCGGTGGCCAGGTTGACGTTGGCGGCCGGAAGACCGAAATGCGGCGTGTTCGACACGTTGAACGCTTCGGCGCGAAACTCGACGCGCTTGTTCTCCAGAAACACGAAGTTCTTTCCGATTTTGAAATCGAGGTTGTGGAAACCCGGGCCTGTCAGGGTGTTGCGCCCGCCGTTGCCGTAGGTGAAGTTCGCCGGGATACCGAAAGCGCCCACATCGAACCAGCGATCGATGGTGCGCTGGCCGGAGGGGAGGTTTCCATCGCGAAGCTGGTTCGGATGGTTCTGGTTCGAGACTCCGCCGGTGGGATTCGATGTGCCGGTATTCGAGATATCCGTGCTCACCGTGGCCGTGAATGGCTGGCCGCTGCGCAGCGTAAGAATGCCGCCCACCTGCCACCCCCCGAGAACCCAGTCGAGCGGACCGCCCCTGGTGAGCCACTGCCGTCCGCGGCCGAACGGAAGCTCGTAAAGCGCGCTCATCACGAAGGCGTGGCGCAGATCGAATGACGAATTAGCGCGGTTGCGCCGCAGATCGTAGCTATCCTGCAGTTCCTGCCCTCCGGCCGTAGTCAGCGCCTCGGCCACGTTGTCGATGGCGTGCGACCAGGTATAAGCGGTCATCATGGTGAGCCCTTGCGAATAGCGCTTTTCGACCTTGGCCGTCAGCGCGTTATAGACGCCGTTGCCGGAAGGATCGCGAAACACGATCCACCCGAAGAAAGGGTGGGGCGAGCGCGATTTCACAGTCCCCGGACCGGGTTTGAGCGGCTGGTTGATATTCCGGATCTGAGTCATGTTGTGGTTCTCGTTTCCGATGTAGGAGACGGTGAGGACCGTCTGCAGGGGCAGTTCGCGCTGCACATCGAGGAACCACTGCGTGGAGTATTGCGTGGGGATGAATCTCGGCGCCGTGTTGACGAACACGTCTTCGAGCACGGTGGTGGCAGGGATGAGGTTGGCCGGAAAGCCGGCGGAGACCACGCGCGAGGGCGAACTCAGGCGGTCGGTCGGGAAGGTGATTTCGGTGAATTCCGGCGGCAGATTCTGGAACCGGGCGTCGCCGAAGAACGAAATGGCGTCCGGCTGGCCGTAGAAGAGTCCCAGCCCGGAGCGGACCACGGTCTTGGGCGTGAGTTGATAGGCCAGCCCCACCCGGGGGGCGAAATTGTTCAGATCCCGATCGCAGCCGCAGTCGCTTTCGTCCTTGGGCCGCACGATCTGGTACTGCTGCGAGCCCGGCGTAAAGATGAAATTGCTGACCGGGGTTTCCTTGAAATTGCGGAAGCTGGGAGGTCCGAACATGTCCCAGCGGACGCCGAGGTTGAGCGTCAGGCGGGTGGTGAGCCGCCAGTCGTCCTGCGCGAAGGCCGAGTAGTTATGGGTGATCGCGGTTTCGCCGTTCGGATTCCCGATGGTGGAGGAGTTCGCTGCGCCAAGCAGGAAATCGGCCATGGCGTCGCCCGTCGCGCCGCGATTGTTGGGATCCTGCGAAAACGATCCGTCGAATCCGAAGAATCCCCGGGCGAAGCGGGCGGCGCGGCGGAACAGATCTTCGCGCCGGAAATCGAAACCCACCTTGACGGCATGATGTCCGTGGATCAGAAGCATGTTGTCGGACAGTTGAAACAAGTCGAGGTTGTTGACGTTCGGCCAGAAAGTAGTGGCGCCCACCGTCGCATAGCCGGAGGGGGCGAAGCGGGCCATGCCGCGCTGGTTGAAATCGCCGAGGTCGGTAATGCCGTTGATTCCCAGCTTCTGGTTGAAGTTGTCCTGCCAGGGCAGATCGCGGACGGTGTCGCCGCGGGTCAGCCCCGCGCGGAATTCGTTATTGATCGCGGGCGAGAGCACCGAGTTCAGATTCATCACCCCGCTGTGTCCGATCAGATGCTCCGTCGCCCACGCGCCGCCGTCGGCGGGCAGCGGGAGCGGACCGGGATTGATTCGATCCGTCAGCCGGCGGCTGTAGCGGCCGAAGATGCGGTGATTCGGAGTGAAGCTGTGATCGAGACGCGTGTCGATCTGATCGGTGTCGTCCGATTGGGTCGGCGAGAAGAAGAAGTTGTTCACGCGCCCGGCGCCGTTGACGGCCGGGTACAGGTCGATGACTCTCCTGGCGACCGGGTCGAAACGGTTCGCGGGGATGCGGTTCGAGGGGAACGGATCGCGGATGATGCGGCCGGCGGCGTCGGGGCGGGTCGTGTTCCAGTCATAGATCGTACGGGCGCCGGTGAAGTCGCCGTTCCGCAGCGGGTCGATGGGGAGCGTCGACGTGCGGCTCTGTCCTAGGCGGATGCGCGTGCCTTCGTAGCTCACGAAGAAGAACGTGCGGTCGCGAATGATCCGGCCGCCGGCCGTGCCGCCGAACTGGTTCTGGCGAAAGGGCGGCTTCGGCCTTCCGACCGCGAAGAAGTTCGCGCCGTCCAGCTTTTCGTTCCGCAGGAACTCGTAGAGCGTGCCGTGCAACTGGTTGCCTCCCGACTTGGTCGAGACGATCACCATGCCGCCCAGCCGGAATCCGTATTCGGCGGAGTTGTTGTTGGTGACGACCTTGAATTCGGAAACCGAGTCGATGGAGGGAGTGACGATCTGGGCTTCGTTGCCGAGAATGCCGCCGGAGAGCCGGGCGCTGTTGTCGACGCCGTCCAGGCTGATGTTGGTCTGGGAGCCGTGCTGCCCGACGGCGCTGAACGCGCCCTTGCTGTCCTCGCGGCTGCCGCGGGCCGGCACGACCGCCGCCGTGAGGCGGGCAAGCTCGAGGTAGTTTCTGCCGTTGAGCGGCAGGTCGACGATGCTCTTGTTGGAGATGACCTGCCCGACCACGGACGTCTGGGAGTCGATGAGCGCGGCCGCCGCCGAGATGTTCACGGTCTCGGTGACGGCTCCGACCTGCAAAGTGAAATCGACCCGGGCCGTCTGCTCAACATCGAGCTTCAGGTTGTCCTGCGAGACGGTAGCGAAGCCGGGTTTGGACGCCTCGACGCGGTAGGGGCCGGGGCTGAGGAACGGCGCGACATAGACGCCGCTGTCGTTGGTTTCGATCGTCTGGCTGACGCTGGTGGTCTTGTTGGTGACCGTGACCTTGACTTTGGGAATGACGGCGCGGGACGAGTCGGTGACCACTCCGCGGATCGTCGCCTGTTGAGCGAACAGGGCCGGCGCCAGGAAGGCGGCCAGGCCTGCGGCACGGCAGCCGGACAGACCCTTGGTTAATCGATTAATCTTCCACATTTCTCATCATTTATCACCCCCCGCTCCTCCTGTCAAGGCTACAATAACGGAGCGATGGCCAACTTGAAGCAGGTCGCCGAACGCGCGGGTGTTTCCACTGCGACGGTGTCGAATGTACTGGCGGGAATCGCGCGGGTCAGCGAGCGTACGCGGCAGAGAGTGCTGGCGGCGGTCCGGGAGCTGGACTATCATCCGGATCTGATCGCGCAGAGCTTGCGCACCCGCAGCACCAAGACGCTCGGGATGATCATCCCCGACATCGCCAATCCGTTCTTTCCTCAGCTGGTCCGGGGCGCGGAGGATGCCGCCTGGGAGGAACGCTATCTGGTGATCACGTTCAACACCGACGAGCAGCGGGAGCGCGAACGGTCGGCGCTGGCGTTGATGCGGTCCCGCCGGGTGGACGGGCTGCTGGTGATCGTCAGCCCGCTCGAAGACGGCCGCAACGAGATCCTGCAGGCGGCGAAGAGCGGGATGCCGATCGTCGCGCTCGACCGGAAGCTGGAAGGCGCGGGCATGGACCTGGTGTTGGTGGACAACCGCATGGCGGCTCGCCGGGCGGTGGAGGAGATGATGCGCAGCGGCGGACGCAGGATCGCCTTCATCGGCGGCCCGGAATCGCTTGAAAATGCGCGCGAGCGGCGGCAGGGGTATGAAGATGCGCTGCGCAAGGCCGGCGTAGGGATCGATCCGGACCTGATCGCGCCGGGTGATTACCACCGCGACTCGGGATACCGCCAGACGGAACGTCTACTGGCGCTGCCTGCTCCGCCGGATGCCATCTTCGCCGCCAATGGCATGATGGCCATCGGGGTGATGGACGCGCTCTCCGAGTTGCCGTTGACGCGGACCCGCCAGCTCGTGATCGGGCATTTCGACGATCTGGCGTCCGCTCCGCCCGCGCCGTGGTCGACGGTAACGGTATCGCAACCCGCCTATGAACTCGGATTCCAGGGAGCCAAACTGCTGCTCGACCGGATCGCCGGCCGCGGAGACAGGCAGCGCGTCGAGATCCGCCTCCAGGCGACGGTCAAGGTTCGCCGGCGGGACACAGGCGGCGGCAACCCCGGCCCTGGAGGTAAAAAGAAGCCCGTCAAGCCAACCCGTTGAGAAGCTGGGATATCCACCCCCCTTCAGGGGAGCCGGCCTCAACCGGCGGCTTCTCCCTCAACCCCGTTATGACGGAGCAGCTCCACCGCTCCGTGGCTGAGAATGGTCGGATTTCCGCGCGGCCGGTCTCCTACCCTACCGGCGGTCGCCCGCTTCTCCGATCCGGACCCGGCCCGGCTCCGGCTCGGGAGGGCCGCGACGGCGCTCACCCCTACCCCTATCGGGGTATTCCAGGCAGTTGGACGCGGCCTATCTATAGCCGGCCGGCGCATCGTCCGATACGTATCCATGGGCCGGCTCGTGTCACAAGACGAAATCGACAAAGTGTTCCGCGAGGTCAAGGATCCGGAGGATGATTCGGCAAAGGTCGCTTCCTATGACTTCCGGCGTCCGGACCGCATAGCGAAGGACCAGCTCAGATCGATTCACCTTCTGCACGACAATTTTGCGCGCAACCTGGCCTCCAGCCTTTCCGGCTACCTGCGCGCCTACGTGATCGTAAACCTGGTTTCGGTGGAGCAGCTCTCGTTCGCCGAGTTCACCCAGTGCCTGCAGTCCCCGACCGTGCTGGTGTCGCTCGGCATGCAGCCTTTCGACGGAAACGCGGTCATGGAACTGAATCCGTCGCTGGTGTTCCCGCTGCTCGAAATGTTGCTGGGGGGATCGGGCAAGGGCGGAGCGCTGGCCCGGGAAACCACGGAAATCGAGCAGAGCATTCTCGATGCTCTGTTCCGGATCATCCTCCACGATCTGGGGCAGGCCTGGCAGATGGTGGCCAACATCAATTTTACGGTGGAGGGTCGCGAGACGGAGCCGCAACTGCTGCAGATTCTCGCGCCGAACGAAGCGGTGGTCTCCATCGGTCTCGAGATCCGGGTAGGGGACAACACCGGCCTGATGAATATCGGGATGCCCTCGATCGTCATCAAGATGCTCCGGCACCGGTTCGACCAGCAGTGGTCGGTTCGCAAGACGGACTCCACCGAGGCGGAACAGACCCGGATGCTGAACCTGCTCAAGCCGACCAGGGTCCATCTCGACGCGCGGCTCGAAGGTCCCACGCTGCTCGTCCAGGACCTGATGACGATAGAGCCGGGCGACATACTGAATCTGGATCACCCGTTGAGCCGTCCACTGACGCTCACCGTAAACGGTCAGGGCAAGTTCGAGGGCCACATGGTGGCGGACGGTAACCGGCGTTCGTTCTGTGTGGAAAACCCCAGCTCCACAGCTTGAAGCGGCCCCGAGGCGGGATTACTCTTCGTCGTCGTCGATTACCACCGGCTCGAGATCCTCCGCTTCGATGATCAAGCGGCAGTCTAGACACTCCACATAATCCACGCCGTCACGCCGGGCAATAATGACGGTGCGGCTGTGCTCGCAGGCAGCAGGTTGCACGGGTTGCATATAGAACGAACTACGATTTATTCTAACCATGTCACCGGACTTGTCAAGTCCAAAAAAGCGGCGTTTTTCACCCGAGTGAGGGTATGGCGAAAGGACGGCTCCCATTGCCCCGGGTCTCCGGTCTGCGACTTAAAAGTGGGGCTGGACCCCCGGGTCCGCAGCCGAACCCCCGGCCGGCTTTTCGCGCGAGATTTCTGCCGCTCCACGTGAGCTTCGAATCGACCTTTTCCGGAGGCAACGCTGAGCTTCGGACTGGCGCTCGCCGGCATGAACATCGCTCGTTTTGGCCGGAGGAGAGCTACGACCATCGAGTCGGCAGGCAGGTGAGTTCGACAAGATCCGCTGGTACATCGAGGAGAATCCCGTGCCCCGTCTTCGATAGAATCAAGAGACTGATGGAACGCCGGTCTTCACCGTTGTGCTCCGGGCTGCCCGGTCTGATGCTGCTCTGCTGTATTTCGCTGCAGGCTGCCCCGAAGGACGAGCAGTTCGCCAAGCAGATCCGTCCGCTTCTCGACACCTACTGCACGCGCTGCCACGGAGCGGAGGTTCAGACGGCGGGCATCAACTTCGCCCGCTTCGCCGACGCTACGTCGATCCTGAAGGACCGTCCTCTTTGGAGAAAGGTCCTGGAGAAGCTGGAGAGCGCCGAAATGCCGCCCGCGGCGCCGCTACCTTCGGCCGAGGACAGGGAGCGGCTGATCGGCTTCATCGCCAGCGAGCTGAAGCATCCGGACTGGGACAAAGTCCGGAACGCCGGCCACGTGACGCTGCCGCGGCTCAACCGGGTCGAATACAACAACACGATCCGCGATCTGACCGGAATCGATTTACGTCCAGCCGACTCGTTCCCCATCGACGGAAGCGGGGAGAGCGGCTTCACCAACGATCGCGAAGGGCTGTTCCTCTCGCCGCTGCTGGTGGAGAAGTACCTGGCGGCGGCGGGATACATCGTGGACGAAGTGGTGACCGCGCGGCGCAATGCGCAGCCCTTCCATTTGAAGCTGGAGGTAGAAGACATGCGGATCACCGAGACCGGCACGCCCAAAAAGCCTTACGGCTATGACGTCGCGGTGACGCAGAACACGATTTATCAGTACGTCGCTTTTCCGAGGGCGGGGACCTACACCTTCAGGGTGCGGGCCTGGGGCCGGTCCGACAAGCCGGGTTATCTGCCGGCGGTCGCGCTACGGGTGGGAGGCGAGTTGAAAGGGCAGCAGCAGGTAGCCGCTTCGGCCGATGAGCCTGCTGTTTTCACCTTCGAGACCCAGATCAAGAGGGGCAGCCAACGGGTTTCGCTGCACTATTTCGCGGCGCGCACCGACGTCCCGCCGCTGACGCCGAGCGCGAAGCCGGATCCGGCGGCACGGCCGCTTCTCTCGCTCGACTGGCTGGAGATCAGCGATTCGGCCGAGCGCCGCGCCACCGAGAACGGATCGCGGGTCTTCATCGCCGAGCCCGGGGCGGCTCCGGAGAAGGCTGCCCGGCGGATCTTCGAACGCTTTGCGTCGCGGGCTTACCGGCGTCCGGCGAGTTCGGCGGAGGTGGATCTGCTGGTGAACCTGTTCCGCCGGGAGACGAAGAAGGGCGCCAAGTTCGAAGACGCCGTCGGATCGGGATTGAAGGCCGCGCTGGTGTCGCCGTTCTTTCTCTTCCGCGTGGAAGGCAGCGGGACGGCCGCGGCCGCCTACCGGCTGAACGATTACGAACTGGCCTCGCGGCTTTCCTACTTCCTGTGGATGTCCATGCCGGACGACGAGCTGCTGCAGCTGGCCCGCGAGAAAAAGCTGCATCAGCCCGGGGTCATCGAGAAGCAGGTTCGCCGCATGGCGATGGACCCGAAGTCGTCGGCCTTTATCGAGCAGTTCTTCGGGCAATGGCTGGGGTACAGCGAGTTGGCGCGCTCGGGAGGGCCGGACCGCAAGACCTTTCCCGCGTTCACCGACAACCTGCGGGACGCCATGCTGGCCGAATCGAATCTTTTCTTCAGCTCTCTGGCGCGCGAAGACCGGAGCCTGTTGAATCTGCTTTCGTCCGACTACACGTTCCTCAACGAAGAGCTGGCCCGTCACTACAAGATCTCCGGCGTGCTGGGAAGGGAGATGCGGAAGACGGCTTTGACCGATCCCAACCGCGGCGGAGTGCTGGGCATGGGTAGCGTCCTGACGGCGACGTCGCTTCCGGTCCGTACCAGTCCGGTGGTGCGGGGCAAGTGGCTGCTCGAAGTGATGCTGGGCGAAAAGCTGCCCCCTCCTCCGGCCAACGCCGGCGACCTGCCGGAGCCGACAAAAGAGACCGCGGCGATGACCATCCGGCAGCGCTTCGAGATGCACCGCAAGGCGCCGCAATGCGCGTCGTGCCACAACCGCATCGACCCGCTGGGTTATGGACTGGAGAACTTCGATGCGACAGGAGGCTGGCGCGAGAAGGACAATGGCCAGCCGGTGGATTCGGTGGGAGTGCTGGGGAGCGGCGAGCGGTTCAGCGGTCCGGCGGAATTGAAGAAAGTGCTGCTGGCGCGCCAGGAGCAGTTCGCCCGGACGCTGGCGGCCCGGATCCTGCGGTTTGCATTGGGCCGGGAATTGCGGTATTTTGATGAACCAGTGACCGAGAAAATCGCCAGGACGGTGATTTCGGCCGGATGGCGGCCGTCCGCCCTGCTGACGGCGGTCGCGCAGAGCTATCCCTTCCAGAACCAACAATTACCCCCGGACGAGGAGCATACCCGATGACCCCGAAATGGCAGATCTCCCGGCGTACGATGTTGCGCGGCGCGGCAGCTTCGGTATCCCTGCCGCTGCTGGAGGTAATGGAGGCCGCGGCCCCGCGTACGGGCGCGGAAGTTGCCGGTCCGCCGCGACGCCTGGTCTGCCTGTTCCAGCCGAACGGCGTGTATCCGCCGGCATGGGACGTCAAGGGAACCGGCGCGGGCTACGAGTTCTCTCCGATTCTGGAACCGCTGGCCAGGCTGCGGGACGATATCACGATCATTTCGAACCTGGGCACACCGGCCAAAGGTCACGTGGCGGCCACTTCGGCCGTGCTGACGGGAACCCCGCTACAGGTTCAGGCCAACGACGACGCGCTGATTCCCAGGATGGGCGTGTCCATCGACCAGTTCGTAGCGAAGAAGCTGGGACAGGAGACGCGCCTGCTGTCGCTCGAGCTGGGGACGGAGCCTCCCCGGTCGGGCGGCGAGAACAACCTGCCGATCTCGTTTGCGAGCACGGTTTCCTGGAGCGGTCCGGCGACGAAGGTGGACCCGGAGATCAATCCGCGGGCGGTCTTCGACCGTCTGTTCGGCAGCGGGCAGAACGCGCGCGAGCGCGCCGCGCAGAACAAGAGCCTGGTCGACCGGATTTTGGAAGACTCGCGCCGGATGATGCGGCAGGTGAGCGCGGCCGACAAGCGCAAGCTGGACGAATACCTGACGTCGGTTCACGACGTGGAGAAGCGCATCGACGCCACGCTGAGTCCGAAGCAGCGAGCGGCGGGCGGCTGGACGCCGCAATCGAAGCCGTCGCTGGCTGCGCCCGAGGACGGCGTCCCGGCGACGCGCGACATCCACCTGCGGATCATGATGGACCTGCTGGTGGCCGCGCTGCAGACCGATTCGACCCGCGTGATCACGCTGATGATGGCGCACGGATTCAGCCGCCAGAATTTCTCCTTCCTCGAAGGAGTGAAGGGCGATCATCACAGCATCTCGCATCACAAGGAACAGGCGGAGTTGACGGTTCCCTACACCATCGTCAGCCGCTGGTACGTGTCGCAGTACGCCTATCTGCTGGAGAAGATGAAATCCATCGACGAAGGCGGAAGTTCGCTGCTCGATCATTCCATGGTGCTTTATGCCTGCGAATTGCGGGACGGCAACGGCCACATCACGCGCAACCTTCCGATCGTGCTGGCGGGCCGGGCCGGCGGCTTGCGGCCGGGGAGTCATTTGAAACTGGCGGCGAATACGCCGCTGGCGAATCTACACCTGACTCTGGCCCAGCGGATGGGGATCGAGACGGACCGCTTCAACACCAGCACCGGGCCCATCACCGAGTTGTAGAGATTACTTTCCGTCCAGCCGGCCGTGGAAGAACTTCGCGGCCCTGTCCATCACGCTGGCCTGCCATTGGGGCATGTTCCAGAAGGCATGGGGAGCGCCCTCGATGGTCATCATTTCCGCGGGAACGCCTGTCTCCTTGCAGCGCGCCAGCATGAGCTCGGATTGGGCGATGGGAACGGTTTTGTCGCCGGTGCTGTGGATCAAAAGAATCGGGGCCGAATCGCGGCTCAGGTAGGTGACCGGCGAGGCTTTGGCGAACAGGGCCGGGTTCGCGGCGAAGCTGACGCCGAGGAAGTCGAAGGGCGTTTTGGGATCGCGCGCCTTGCCGAATTGGGTGAAGTCCACCACCGGCGCCATGGCCACCACGGCCTGCACGCGGCTGGAGACACCGGCGTGCCCGCCGTCGCCCTCGAGGTCCGGCGCCCGGTCGCTGGTCCCCAGCATGGCGACCAGGTGGCCGCCGGCCGATCCGCCGATGGCGCCGATCGCATCGGGCCGGATGCGGTAGCGTTTGCCTTCGGCCCGCATCCATCGCACGGCCGCCTTGACGTCGTTCACTTCCAGCGGAAACCGCGCTTCGGGCAGCACGCGGTACTCGATGCAGGCCGCCGCCAGCCCTTTTCGGCGAGGGCGGCCGCGATGGCGGCGAAGCCCTGCTTGTCTCCGGACCGCCAGCCGCCGCCGCGAATCACGACGATGCCGGGCAGGGGCTGTCCTTCCTGCTTCGGACGATAGAGATCCAGGCGGAGCTGCCTGGCGCCATATTGGGCATACACGATGTCGCGCTCCACCGAGACGGAGTCGGGAATCCTGGCCGTCCGCTGCTGCGCGTGGGCGGCGGCCACGGCGAGTCCAAATATCAGGATCGAAAAACGCATTCCCCGATGATACCTGGGGATCGGGCGCCGCGCTTGGTTCAGCGCTCGGCGGCCGACTTTTCCGCCAGGTCGCCGATGATGGGCAGCGAGTACGTTTCGTCGTGGCTGACCTTGACCAGCATGAAGATCCAGGTGAGCATCAGGATGACGTCGAGAACCTTGTGTACCGGGAAGAAGGCGCCGGGCAGGCCGGAGAACAGGGGTCGAATCACCTGGTCCACGATAAGCCAGGCGACGAAGAGATACAGCCCCTGGAACGCATGGAACCGGATGCGATGATCGTGGCGAAAGCGGTCGGAGGCGAGGACGATGATCGAGGCGATCCACCCGACGACCGGAATGTAGCAGAGCGCTGCCGCCACCCGGGGTGAGAGCCTGGAAAGAGGGTCGACGGCCGGACGGGGCGCAACTGGCTGGCGGGTCCCGCAACGGGAGCAGAAGATGTCGTTCGTCCCGACCTGGTTTCCGCAGTGGCTGCAGTAAGGCATGTCCTCACTCTCAAGATACGTTACGACAGCGGCGATTGTTCCCGCAAGGAAGCGTCCGCCGCGCCGGCAAACGCATCCGTAGCCGTCCGGAAGCAGGCCCGCGGAACCCGGCGCAACGGGGGTGTGATAGGATTCGGCCATGCGAGCT
The DNA here is from genome assembly GCA_035495815.1 of Bryobacteraceae bacterium. Classification (GTDB taxonomy): domain Bacteria; phylum Acidobacteriota; class Terriglobia; order Bryobacterales; family Bryobacteraceae; genus DATJFH01. The sequence continues at coordinate 26,667 of DATJFH010000118.1, read as the reverse complement.
TTTCTTCTGGCGCTTATTTTCGCGGCTTTACTACCGGCAGCTAAGACCCTGGATGTTTACTTTATCGACGTCGAGGGAGGCCAGGCCACCCTCGTGGTTTCTCCCTCCGGCCAGTCCATGCTGGTCGACACGGGTTGGGCGGGATTCAACAACCGCGACGCGGACCGGATCCTGGCGGCGGCCAAACTGGCCGGAGTCAAGCAGATCGACTATCTGGTGGTGACTCACTACCACGCCGATCACGTGGGCGGCGTCCCCCAACTGGCGGCCAAGATTCCGGTCAAACACTACGTCGACCACGGTCCGAACCGGGAGAGCGGCCAGAATCCGGATGCGCTGTATTCGGCCTACCAAAAATCCTGGGGCTCGGGCCAGCACATGGTGGTCAAGCCGGGCGACAGGATTCCGGTGAAAGGACTGGATGTGCAGGTGCTGACCGCCGACGGCGAGATGATCAAGTCGCCGCTGAAAGGCGCCGGGATGGCCAATCCGGCCTGCGCGGGCGACATCGCCAAGCCGGAGGACAAGAGCGAAAACGCGCGGTCGACGGGAACGCTGATCACCTTTGGGAAGTTCCGCCTGATCGATCTCGGCGATCTGACCTGGAACAAGGAGCGCGAGCTGGTGTGCCCGAAGAACCTGGTGGGGACGGTGGATGTTTACCTGACCACGCATCACGGAATGGACGCGTCCGGACCGGCCGCCATCGTGCACGCGTTGAAGCCGCGCGTCGCCATCATGAACAACGGCGCAACCAAGGGCGGGACGCCGGCGGCCTGGACCGTGATCCACAACTCTCCGGGGATCGAGGATATCTGGCAGGTGCACTATGCCGTGAACGCCGGCAAGGAGCACAACGCGGCCGAGCAGTTCATCGCCAACCCCGACCAGGCGAACGATCAAGGCAAGTGGATCAAACTCTCGGCGGAAGCGAGCGGCGCGTTTACGGTGACCAACAGCCGCAACAATTTTTCCAAGACGTACAAGCGATAAGCGCGGCTTGTGGGCCAGGCGCCGGCGACCTGACGCGTCCCGGCGGCTCCGGCATTATGGCCGGATTCGCGCAGCCCGCGGGAATTTCGGGATGCCGGTGAAACCGTACCTGCCCGAAACCGGTTCGCGCACGAAGTGACGAATCCGGCGGCGATTCATGAGCGTTTCCGCAGCCGCCGGTCTTTGGACCCCGCGATCATGATAGAGTGGGCGCCGGGGTTGATAAAATGAGTGAAGCCAACAAGCAGCTGGTTCGGCGCTGGTTTGAAGAAGTATGGAACCAGGGACGCGAGGACACGATCGATGAACTGTTAGCCGAGTCCGGAATCGGACATGGCCTGGGCGAAGGAGAAGTGGATCTGCACGGACCGAAAGAGTTCAAGCCGTTCGTGCGGAATCTCCGGGGCAGCCTTCCGGACCTGCGGATCGTAATCGACGACATCCTTTCCCAGGACGACAAGGTATTGGTGCGGCTCCGTTTGGAGGGAACTCACGACGGGGCGGGCCTCGGTGTTCAACCGACGGGACGCAGGGTGAGCATCGCGGGCATGGTGCTTGTTCAAGTCTGCGGCGGCCAGATCATGGAAGGTTGGAACAGTTGGGATCAGCTCGGATTGCTGCGGCAGATCGGCGCCTTACCCGCCGCGAAAGGCGACCGTTTTACGGCGTCGAGCTGAGGTTTCACGCTGCGCATCACGAGTCTGACAAATCGCCCGCGGGTCTCGACGGCTCGCGGGCCGCGCGTGCTATATTCATCCAAACGCAGCCATGTTGACCCGCCGTACATTTCTCTCTGCTCAAACACCGTGCCTCCTCGGCGCCGGTCCGGGCCGGCGTCCCAACGTCATTCTGCTGCTGACGGACGATCAGGGCTACGGCGACCTGGGCTGCCACGGCAACCCCTGGGTGCGCACGCCGAACCTCGACCGGTTGCACTCGCAGAGCGTTCGTTTCACCAACGCCCATGTGGATCCCCTTTGCGCCCCGACCCGGGCCGGCATCCTGACGGGCCAGTATGCTTTTCGGAACAACGTCACGGCTGCGACAGGCGGCTGGTCTCTGCTGCGGCCGGGCGTCCCGACGCTGGCGGACGTGTTCCGGCGGAATGGCTACCGCACCGGAATCTTCGGCAAATGGCATCTCGGCGATAACTATCCTATGCGCCCTCCGGAGCGAGGGTTTGAGGAGTCCGTGGTCTGCCGGTGCGGCGGTGTGACGCAGAGCGCCGACTATTGGGGCAACAAGTATTTCGACGATTACTACTACCGCAACAACGAGCCGCAACGCTACGACGGTTATTGCACCGACGTGTTCTTTCGCGAGGCTGCGTCATTCATCGAGCGGAGCGGGGACCATCCGTTTTTCCTTTACCTGCCGACCAACGCGCCGCACGCTCCTTATCTGGTCGCGGAGCGCTATAGCGATCCGTACAAGAAGCGCGGCGTGCCGTCGCCCACGGCGGAATTCTACGGGATGATCGAGAACCTCGACGAGAACACCGGCCGGCTGCTTTCATTCCTGGACCAGCGGGGACTCGCCGCCAACACCATTTTCATTTACATGACCGACAACGGGAGCGCGGCCGGCGGACATCTGGCCGGCCAGCCCGCGGAATGGAAAGGGTTCTCCGCCGGAATGCGGGCGGCCAAGGGCAGCTCCTACGAAGGAGGGCACCGTACGCCGCTCTTTTTCCGCTGGCCGGCGGCGGGCTGGAAAACGGGGCGCGATGTTTCCGACATGGTTTGCCACCTGGACATGTTTCCGACGCTGGTCGACCTGTGCGGTCTGAAGGCTCCGGCGGCGCACAAACCGGATGGCCGCAGCCTGTCCGGACTCCTGCGCGACGGCCGCGGTCTTCCGGAACGGACGCACTTCATCCAGCACAACCAGATCGTGAGCGCGGGCAAGTATCAGATGGAAGACCCGCAGCCGTGGCGCAACGCGGTCGCGCTCAGCGGACGCTGGCGGCTGGTGAACGGCGATCAGCTGTTCGATATGAGCCAGGATCCCGGCCAGCAAAACAATGCCGCCGCGAGATATCCGGAAATCGTCAAAAGCTTACGGGAGCGGTACGGCCGCTGGTGGAAGGAGATGTCGGGCCATCGCGGCTGGAACCGGATCGAGATCGGGAATCCGGCCGAGAACTTGTGCGGGCTTACCTGCTTCGACTGGCACGGGGACAGGGTTCCGTCGAGTCAGCAGATGGTGCGCGATGGCCTGGTCGCCAACGGCGTGTGGGCCCTCCATGCGCGCGGCGGGGGCCGGTACGAGATTACATTGCGGCAGCGCCCCGCCTACGTGAAACATGTAGTGGAAGTGCAATCGGCGAAACTCAAAGTCAATGGGCGCGAATGGGCCGTAAACGCGCCGCCGCCCGGCCCGGGTGTGGTGTTCACGGTCGACCTGCCGGCCGGCGATCTGGACTTGTGGACCGAGCTGGCCTCGGGTGGAGAGGCTCGCGGCGCGTTCTATGTGGATGTACGGAAGCTCGGATAAAGGGTGACGGCTATGAAGATCGCGGTTCTGTTTTTGGCGCTGTGCGCGCCCTCTCTGGCGCAGATCGTGACGGGGACCTTGACGGGACATATCACCGATCCGACGGGGGCCGCGGTGGGGGACGCTTCGCTGGAGCTGGTGGAGCCCGCCACCGGGCGCGTGAGGACGGCCAGTTCCGACGGAAGCGGAGAGTTCGTCCTCAGCGGCATCGCGGGCGGCGACTACATTCTGTCTGTCTCGAAGGCCGGGTTCAAGAAATTCTCGCGCACGGAAATCCACGTCGAGCCGGGCCAGCGGCTGGTCCTGGGCGAGCTGAAGATGGAGATCGGCAGCCTGGTCGAGACAGTCTCGGTGACCGGCGAGCTGGGCGCGGTGGTGGCGTCGCAGACCTCGGATCGCTCGGACTCGATCACGAGCCGGCAGGTGTCCGGACTTCTCAACCTCGGCCGCAACGTTACCTCGCTGGTGCAGTTGCTGCCGGGCGTGGTGCTGACGGCCTCCTCGGATGCGCTGGGACGCACGACCACATTCAACGCCAATGGCAGCCGGGGGACGATGAACAGCGTTTCGATCGATGGAATACCGTCCACCGACGTGGGCAACGCGTCCGATCTGAAAATCAATGTGAGCCAGGACTCGGTATCGGAAGTGAAGGTGCTGCTCAGCAATTACCAGGCGGAGTACGGCCGGGCGGCCGGCGCCAATGTGAACATCATCACCAAGTCGGGAACGCGGGATTTTCACGGCCTGGTGTCCTATTACAAGCGTCACGAGCAGTTCAACGCGACGAATTTTTTCAACAACCGGAACGGCGTTCTGAAGCCGCGCTACCGGTACAACGCCTGGACATACAATTTCGGCGGTCCGGTCTACATTCCAGGCAAATGGAACCGCGACAAGAACAAGCTGTTCGTCTTCTGGAACCAGGAATTCTGGCCGACGAAACAGGGCACGTCGGGGACGCGGTCCGCGCCCACGGCGCTCGAGCGCGCGGGCGACTTTTCTCAATCGCTGGATGTGAACAACCGGATCATCACCATCCGCGACTCCCAGAGCGGGCAGCCGTTTCCCGGGAATGTGATCCCGTCGAGCCGGCTCGATCCGAACGGGGTGGCTTTGCTGAAGGTTCTGCCGCTGCCGAATTTTTTCGACCGGACGATCTCCCGCGGGAACTACAACTACGTCTTTACGACCGAGACCAACAATCCGACCCACGTCAACACTTTGAAAGCCGATTACAACTTCAACCCGGCGAACACGGTGGTCTTCAGCTATAACGGCTTCGACGAATTCCACGAAGGGGCGCTGAGCTTCGCGACCGCCGCGAGCAACTGGCCGCAGTGGCTTTACAACTACTACGCGCGCACGGCGGCGCTGGGAGCCCGCTACACGCGCGTCTTCACGCCATCGCTGATCAACGAGTTTCACGCCGGCTGGATGCACCTGCCGGAAGGGAACAACTACGACGAGGCCGCGCTGTCCAGAAACCAGCGCAGTACGGCGGGGTTCAAGACCGGGCAGTTCTATCCCGGCAACAATCCGCTGAATCTCATCCCTTCGGCGACGTTCGGCGGCGTGCCAAACGCGGCCGTCCTGGCCTACGACGGGCGCTTCCCCCTGTACGGAATCACCAACATCCTCAACTTCGACGAGAAATTCACCTGGAACAAGTCGCGCCACACGTTCAAGGCGGGGGCCTACGTGGAGTGGTTCCAGCGGGACATCGGGCAGCCGGTGAATTTCGCCGGCAATCTGGATTTCGGCATCAACGCCAACAATCCGCTGGATACGGGGTATGCGTATTCGAACGCCGCCCTGGGTGTATTCAACGCTTATGACGAAGCCTCCGCGCGTTCCTATCCGCAGAGCCGCGATCTGCTGATGGAGCTGTTCGCGCAGGACAACTGGCGTGTCACCCCGCGGCTCACGCTGGATTACGGAGTGCGCGTCTATTACACCCCGCCGATCGTGGAGAAGAACGACCAGCTTGTGGGTTTTGCTCCAAGCCGCTTCGATGCGGCCAAGCAGGTATCCCTCATCTCCCCCGGACTCAATGCGTCCGGGCAGCGGGTGGGTATCAGCCCGGTGAACGGTCAGGTCTATCCGGCGGCGCTGATCTCGGCGATCGCGCCGGGCAGGGGCGATCCAACCAATGGCCTGGTGGTGGCCGCCAACGACCGGAGCTACCCGCGCGCGCTAACGGAAACACACGCGCTGAACCTGGGGCCGCGCTTCGGCCTGGCCTACGACGTCTTCGGCAACGGGAAGACGGCCATCCGCGGCGGGTTCGGTATCTTCTACAACCGCCCCAATTTCGGAACCTGGCTGCGGCCTTTCAACGCGCAGCCGCCGCTGGTGCAGTCGCCGATTATCAACTACGGAACGCTGTCGAACCTGCTTTCGTCGTCCGGCCTGGTGTTTCCCGCCAATATTCTGGCGCTCGACCCGCACGCCAAGATTCCGAAGGTGATGGACTTCAGTCTCTCGGTGCAGCACAATCTCGGCTGGGGGACGGTCGTCGACGCCGCCTACGTCGGCTCGCTCGGCCGGAACCTGCTGTGGGTGCGGCCGCTGAACGCCATTCCGTTCGGCGCCAACTTCAAGGCGTCCAATCTGGACCCGACGGCGGGCAATCGTCCGCTGCCTCCGCAGTTCCTCCGGCCGACGATCGGTTATAACAACATCAACCTCACCGAACCGGGCTCAAGCTCCAACTATCACTCGCTGCAGCTGACGGTCAATCGCCGTTTCCAGAGAGGATTGCAGCTCGGCGCGTCGTGGACCTGGTCGAAGGCGATGGATTACAACGACGGGGACGGCGAGCAGATCAGCGCGCAGGTTCCGGTGCGCGTCTGGAACTATTCGATCGCCGGCTTCGACCGGACCCATAACCTGCGCGTCAACTGGCTCTGGGACCTGCCGGCGCCGGGCTGGCGCAACGGCCTGGTCCGCCAAACGCTCGGAGGCTGGCAGATCTCCGGGGTTGCGTCGTTCATCAGCGGCCCTCCGGTCGGAGTCCCCTTCACGACCACCACGGCGCTCGATATCACCGGATCGCCGACCGACTTGCCGCGCATCGTGGTCACTGGAAATCCCATCCTGCCGAAGAGCGATCGCACTTTCGCCCGCAATTTCAACACGGCGGTCTTCGCGCTGCCCCGAACCGGAACGACCGGCAACGCTCCACGCAATGTCTTGAGAGGTCCGGGCGTCAACAACTGGGATATCGCCGCGTTCAAGAACTTCCCCCTGGTGAAGGAGCGCGTCCGGCTGCAATTCCGCGCGGAATTCTTCAACGCATTCAACCATACCCAGTTCACGGCCTGGGACACGACGGCCCGCTTTGACGCCATCGGGGCCCAGGACAACGGAAGCTTCGGCCAGGCTACCGCGGCGGCCGCCGCCCGGATCGTTCAGTTCTCGCTACGCGCGTATTTCTGAGGATGCGGATTTCACCCTATGACCAGCGCGATCGGCCGGTGGGGTGGGAGGACGCGCTGCTGATTTCCCGGCCGCCTTCCAGCCCGATCCAATAGAGCAGCGGCGTGGTCATGAACGTAGTGAACAGCGCCATGATCACCATCATGGAGAACAGGGTGGGGGAAATGACCTTCAGATCGAGCCCGATATTGAGGATGACCAGCTCCATCAGGCCGCGCGTGTTCATCAGCACTCCGAGCGAAGCGGATTCGCGCCAGTTCAAGCCGCCGACGCGCCCGGCAATGGCGGTGCCGCCGACCTTGCCGGTCACGGCGACCGCGATGATGAGCGCGCAATAAAGCCACATCTGACGGCCCTGAACCAGATCGATGCGGGTTCTCAATCCGGTATAGACGAAGAATATCGGCAGAAGCAGGAGCACGGTGAGGGCCTCGAACTTCTCCGTCAGGTAAGCCACGAAGCGGGGATCCTTGGGCATCACGGCGCCCGCGATGAAAGCTCCGAACAGCAGGTGCAGGCCGAGAGCCTCTGTGGAAAGCGCCGAGAGCATGGCCACGATCAGGACCAGGGCCAGCGCCGTATCGGAGAGGGTTCCGTTCCGATCGTAGGATCGCTGGAAGAGCCTCAGAAGACGGCGAACGCCCTGGATCATGATGATCATGAAAAGCAACAGGCCGGCCAGCGTGATCCAGGTGGATCCTCCCGCATCGGCCGTGCGGACGAGCACCACGATGGAAGCTAGAATGCACCAGCCGCTGACGTCGTCCACCGCGGCGCAGGCGATGGCGATCGTACCCATCTTGGACCGCAGCAGATGGAGGTCTCCGAGAATGCGTGCCAGCACGGGAAAGGCGGTGATGGCCATGGCGGCTCCCATGAACAGGGCAAAGCTCACGAAGCTGACGGAACTGCTCGAGAGGCGCGGATAAAGATAGAGCGAAAGCGCCGACGCCAGAGCGAACGGGGCCACGATGCTGACGTGGCTCATGAGAATGGTCGCCTCACCGTGCTGGGACAGCTCCTTGAGGTTCAATTCGAGCCCGACGAGGAACATGAACAGGACCAGGCCGAGCTGGCTGATGGCGCCCATGAAGTAGAGTTCGGAGGGAGGGAACAATTTCGCGGAAAGGTCCGGGGCGATCCAGCCGAACAGCGACGGGCCGAGAAGAATGCCGGCCAGCATCTCTCCAACCACCTGAGGCTGCCGGAAGGTCCGGAAGACGAAGCCAACCAGGCGCGAGACGACCAGAATGACGACGATCTGGCCCACCAGAAGAGCCAGCGGCACGGCGTCAATGGATTTGGCGGCGCGCGCGGCGCTGACAACGTGTGGCGCCTGCAGACCGGAGCCTGCCGTCAGTATCGCCAGAATGGCCGCCACAGGTATCCCCGTAAGGACCAGGTACAACAGAGCGAGCTTTCGCAGCTTCATGCCAAAGTCCATCATCCCGAGAGTCCGAGGGTCCACAGCAGGTAACCCGCGGCTTGTTTGAAATACAGCCACCACTCGGCCAGCTCGCCGCGGGGATTGGACTGCCGGGGCGAGCCGTAAACCTTGATGCCGCGCGATTCGAGCATCTTCTTCGCGCGGAAAATATGATAACCGTCACTCACCAGAATACAGGTCCGGAGGCCCATTCGCAGCATGATCTCGCCGGCGGCGGCGGTGGAGTGCGCGGTGGTTTCGCCTTCCGGCTCGACAATGATGGCTTCGGAAGGGACATTGTGCTCGATCAGGTAGGAGCGGCCGACGCCGCCTTCCGTGTAGTCGGGATCGCCGCCGGCGCCGCCGGTGGTAATCAGTATCGGCGCCAGCTTCTGCCGGTAGATCGTGAGGGCATGATCGAGGCGCGCGCGCAGCACGGGGGAAGGGCGTCCGCGATACTCGGCCGCGCCCAGGACGAGGATGGCGTCCGCCGGTTTGGCCTCATCGATCCTGGACTGCCGGCCGATGCGCGCGGAGAAGTAGAGCAGACAGCCGGATAGCGCAAGGATACCGAGCAACAGCGCTTTCCCGAGCAGTCTTCTCATCTTGCGGTATTCTGATTCTGGCACATTGTCGAGGAGATGCTCACCAGTCCCGCCAATCCGTTGTTGAAAGACCTGCGCAGGGCGATCGCGCGCGGCGGTCTGACGGATCAGGGATACCTGGTCGCCGAAACGTTTCACCTGCTGGACGAGGCGCTGCGGAGTAACCTGGAGGTGAAGGTGGCGCTGGTGGCGGAGTCGGCGCTGGCGGCCGTGCGGGACCGCCTGGGCAGGTCTTCGAGAATCCGGCTGATCGTGGTGGAGGACGCGGTGTTCCGAAAGGCCGCCGATACCGAATCGAGCCAGGGCGTGATCACGCTGGCGGCGCCTCCGAGCTGGACACCGGACCAGGCGCTTTGCGGTCCGGGACCGGCGCTGGTGCTGAACGGAGTGCAGGATCCCGGCAATGCGGGGGCGATGGTGAGGGCCGCGGAGGCGTTCGGCGCGAGCGGCGTCCTGTTCGTCAAAGGCACGGTGAGCCCGTTCAATCCAAAGACGCTGCGCGCCGCGGCGGGATCGCTGTTTCGCGTTCCGTTCATCCAGGGGCTCGAAGTAGAGGAGGCGCGAGCCGCCCTCGACCAGCGGGGGATTCCGGTCTACGTCACTCTCGCGCGCGGCGGAGCGGCGCCGGCGGACGCGGACCTGGCGCGGAAATGCGCCCTGGTGATCGGCAGCGAGGCGCACGGCGTGAGCGAGCCGCTGCGCCGCGGCGGGGCGGGGCTGACGATTCCCACGGCCGGCGTGGAGTCGCTGAACGCGGCGGCGGCGGCGGGCATCGTGCTCTATGAGGCGCAACGGCAGCGGACGACGGCATCGTGAGCCTGTTCGACATCACTCCCGAAACCGGTCCGGCGGCGGACGATCCGAAGCGTCCCCTGGCGGAACGGCTTCGTCCCGAGCGGCTGGAAGACTACGTCGGCCAGGAGCACATCCTGGGGCCGGGGAAGCCGCTGCGGCGGCAGATCGAGACGGACACGCTGGGGTCGGTGATCCTTTGGGGGCCGCCGGGAGTGGGCAAAACCACGCTGGCGAGGCTGATCGCGCGGCTCACCCGCTGCGAGTTCATCCCGTTCAGCGCGGTGCTGAGCGGGATCAAGGAAATCAAGCTGGTCATGGCGGACGCGGAGAAGTTCCGCAGGCTGGGACGGCGGACCATCGTCTTCATCGACGAGATCCACCGCTTCAACAAAGCTCAGCAGGACGCATTCCTGCCGTACGTGGAGCGCGGCGACATCATTCTCATCGGCGCGACGACCGAGAATCCGTCCTTCGAAGTGATCGCGGCGCTGTTGTCGCGGTCCAAGGTGTACGCGCTGCGGCTGTTGACCGTGCCCGAGATCGTGACCCTCCTCGAGCGTGGTCTGCGCGAACTGGAGGCGCAGGCGGCGCCGGAGCTGCTGGAGCAGATTGCCATTCACGCCAATGGAGACGCCCGGGCGGCCTACAACACTCTTGAAGCAGCCGCGGCCGCTTCTCCGGATCGCGCGCTGACGGCGCAATCGATCGAGGACTCGCTGCAGCGCAAGGTGCTGCTTTACGACAAGGCCGGGGAGGAACACTACAACATCATTTCGGCGCTGCACAAATCCGTGCGGTCGAGCGACGTGGACGCGGCTCTGTACTGGCTTTCGCGGATGTTGGAAGCGGGCGAGGACCGGATGTACATTGCGCGGCGGCTGGTGCGGATGGCGGTCGAAGACATCGGACTGGCCGATCCGCGGGCCCTCGAGCAATCGATCGCGGCCATGCAGGCGACGCACTTTCTGGGGATTCCGGAAGGCGACCTGGCGCTGGCTCAGGCGGCGATTTATCTGGCGGCTGCGCCCAAGTCCGACGCGGCCTACCGGGCCATGGGCGAGCTGACCGAGGATGTGCGCAACAGCATGGCGGAGCCCGTCCCGCTGCATCTGCGGAACGCGCCGACGGCGGCCATGAAGCAGTGGGGATACGGCGCCGGCTACGAGCACGCGCACAAATTCGAGGACGCCATTCCGGGCATGGAGTGCCTGCCGCCAACCCTCGCCGGCCGGCAGTATTATCATCCTTCGGGCCGCGGCCTGGAGAAGCGGATCGGAGAACGGCTGGAAGAGATCCGCCAGGCCAGAGCCGCCCGAAAGGAGAAGGGCTGATTGCCGCTCAGCCGGGCGAGACAATCGTGTCCAAAGCCATCGCGTTTGCCGCGGCCAGCGTGGGAGCCGGCTTTTTCACTCGAGCCGAAGAAGGCCGGCGCGCCGATGGGCGCCGCGCTCGTTGAAGACTGCCAGTATCCGCAGGTGTTGCGGAGGCGGACCTGCCGCAAGTCCGGTACGGACTGCAACGGCGTTGGCGCAGGGGGACGAGGATTCCGAGGCCTGGGCGCTGGCCTGCAGTCTAGCCAGCCGGGGGGGGGCCGTCTGAGCTAGGGCGCGGGCTGCCGGGTCAGCTGTTCAATGCGGTCGAGGAGGCGAAACCAGGCGCGCGACGGGCCCTGGTAGCCTGCTCGAAGGCGTACGCCAGCTTGAGCAGCGCCGGCTCGCTCCAGGCCGTTCCGAAAAACGAAATACCCACAGGCAGGCCGCGAACGAATCCGGCCGGAACCGAAATATGGGGATACCCGGCGATCGCCGCCGGGGAGGTGCAGCCGGACCAGTTGGGATCCCCCAGCACGAAGTCGTTCAGCGGGGCCGGTCCGGACGTCGGGGCGACGATGGCGTCCACTCTGTGCTTCCGGATGACGGCGTCGATACCTTCGGTCCGCGAGAGTTTAATGCAGCGCGCGCGTGCCTCGAGATAAGTCTTTTCCGTGAGCGGGCCTTTCCGCTGCGCTCTTTCGAAAAGCTCCTGCTCGAAGTAGGGCATCTCCGCGCGCCGGTGCGTGAGGTTGAACGCGATGACGCCGGCCAGGGAATGCACCCGCGCCGCCGCCGGCAGGGCGCCCAGGTAGCGGTTGAGACCGGCTTTGATCTCATAGAGCATGACCTCGAGCTCGTCTTCGTCGAACGAGCCGTGCGAGGGCAGATCCGCCGGATCCACAAGTTCGGCGCCCTGGCGCTTCATCGCCGCCAGGCATCCTTCCATGAGGTGATCCATCGGGGCGTTCGAGCCGAAGAACTGGCGCGCGACGCCGATGCGGGCGCCTTTGAGGCCACGCGGATCGAGAAACCGGGTGTAATCCGGATGGGCCCTGGCGGCTGCCGGCCGTGTCACCGGATCGCGCGGGTCCGCGCCGGCCATCGCGCCCAGCAGAATCGCGGCGTCGCGGACGGTACGGGCCATGGGTCCGGCAGTGTCCTGGCTCTGGGCAACGGGTATGATGCCGGCGCGGCTGATCAGCCCGACGGTGGGCTTGATGCCCACGATGCCGTTGACCGACGCGGGACCGGTCACCGATCCATCCGTCTCCGTTCCCACCGCGGCGGCGCAGAAGCTGGCCGCGGTGGCCGCGCCCGATCCTGAGCTGGAGCCGCACGGGTTGCGGTCGAGCGCGTGCGGATTCCGTGTCAACCCGCCCCGCGCGCTCCAACCGCTGATCGAATGCGGCGACCGGCAGTTGGCCCACTCGCTCAGATTCGTCTTGCCGAGGATCACCGCCCCTGCCGCGCGAAGCCGCTCGATCAGGAACGCGTCCCGTGCGGCGATGGAGCCGGCCAGCGCCAGCGAACCGGCCGTGGTGGCCATGCGGTCGGCTGTGTCGATGTTGTCCTTGATCAGAACCGGGACCCCGTGCAGCGGACCCCGGGGACCACGGGCGGCGCGCTCCCGGTCGAGCGCTCCGGCGATGGCCAGCGCGTCGGGGTTGATCTCGATGACAGCGTTGACGCTGGGCCCGCTCCGGTCGAGCCGGGCGATACGGGCGAGGTACCAGGCGGTGGCGGACCGCGCCGTCAGACGCCCGGAACGGAATCCTCGCTCCAGGTCGGCCAGCGATGCTTCTTCAAGGCTGAAGGAGTTCGATGCGGCGCGCGCCCCGGGAATGGAAAGCAGGACACCACCGAGGAGGTCGCGTCGGGTCATTGCTGTTCCCATTATCTTATGGATCTGCAGTGGACGGTTCGCCGGTTGTAAACTCGTCGGGAGGTGGATCCCTTGTTGAAGCTATTGGCTGCGTCACTGCTGGCTGCCGCCGGCCTTTGGGCGCAAACCGCGCCTGCCCGCTTTCCGGAGAACGCCGGGGACTCGGAATCCGTCCGCGACCAGCAGTACCGCCAGATGGACCGGTATTTCGACCAGCAGATCGCCAGCGCCGCCGCGGCTAGGGAAAAGTATTGGAGCCGGCTCGACTTCTCGAGCCCGCGGGAGTTCGAGCGTTCGGCGGACGCCTACCGGAAAGATTGGGCGCAGTACCTGGGCGTGCCCGAAGCCGGCGGAGGGCCGCTCAACGTCCAGCGGACCAAGGTAAAGGAGTTCGACACCTACACGGCATGGCGCGTCTGGTTCGACACCGTGCCGGGCGTGCAGGCTTACGGAATTCTGTTGATTCCGAAAAAGCCGTCCGGTCCCAAGCCGGCGCTGATCTGCGTCCACGGACACCAGGGGACCCCGGAGATCGTGGCCGGGTTTCTGCCTGAAGAGGCGCTGAAAGGCAATATATACCGCGTGTTCGGACGCACGGCCGTGCTGCGCGATTACGTGGTGTGGTGTCCGATGATTCTCGGCTACTATTCCGAAGAGCACACGCCGCAGGAGGGTCCGCAGGCGCAGGGCCGCGACCTGCTTCACAAGAAGGCGCTGCTCACCAGCCGCACCCTCATGGGCTTGGAGGTCGCCAAACTGCGCAGGGCGGTGGATTACCTGCAGACGCTGCCCGAAGTCGACCGGGGACGGATCGGCATTTACGGCCTGTCGAAGGGCGGCCATTACACGCTGTACGCCGCCGGGATCGAAGCCCGCCTGCGGGCGGTGGTGGTATCCGGGTGGTTCAACGAAAGGACGAAGAAGCTCACTCACCCGAAAAGCGAAGCGACGCCGGCTCCGTTTCTCACGCGCATTCACCGGTCCGAATACTACTTGCCGGGCCTGCTCGACCGGTTCGGCGACGCCGAGTTGGCGTGGATGATCGCTCCGCGCCCGCTGATGATCGAGGCGGGAACCAAAGACAACTCGGTCAATATCGACTTCGCGCGGGAGGAATTCCAGCGCGTGCGCCAGGTGTACGGCCGGCTGGGCGCCGCGGACCGGGCGGAATTCGCGCCGTTCGAAGGTCCGCACCAGATCGACGGGACGCGCTCGTTTCCATTTCTCGACCGCTGGCTGAAGCAGGCGGCGCCCTCACCCTGAACAATCCGCCGGACGCCGTCCAGGACTCCGCGACCGAACCGGCGGAGTATGGTATCAAAGACTAGAGACCATGACCGAAGAAGAAATGAAAGCGGAGATCGAAAGGCTGAGAGCCGAGAATGAGTCGTTGAAATCACCAGTGCGGGGGCAGATCTCCCTCAAGGTGAGTGAGAAGGGAGCCGTTTCCGTATATGGCCTGGGGCGTTTCCCGGTCACTCTTTATAAAGAGCAGTGGGCCAAACTGCTGGCGGCCGGCGACCAGATCAAGGCGTTCATCGAAACGAACGACCATCTGCTGAAGAAGAAGGAATAAACCGGCTACCGGACGACTGCCTTCTCCGCGGACAGATTATCGTAATCGTCCTGCACGCGCACGGCGATGGTGTGTTCGCCCGGGGCGGCGTCCAGAGTCAGGTCGTACTCCAGTTCCTTTGAATCGGACAGCTTCGAAACGGGCGCCGTCACCAGCCACTCTCCGCCATCGAGCGAGTACTCCGCCTTGGCCACCACGCTCGACGCGTCGGTGGCTTTCCACCGGACGTTGATCTTTCCGCCGTTCCTCGAAGCGGTCAGGCCCGAGATCTTCGGGGCCGTATTGTCGATAAGGAAAACCTCGCTGTCGAGCGACGCATTCAGCGCCTGCGCCGGCGGATTGGAAGGCAGATCCGAGGCGATCACGCGCAGGCGGTACTCGCCGTCGGGATACGCCGTCGAATCCCAGCTTACGTATTTTTCCCGCACCTTGTCTTTGACGAGCTTCCAGCCGGTTTCTTTGACTCCGCGAATGTGGACCGAATAGGTCAAGGTGTCGCCATTTTCATCCGACGCCGTCCAGCGGGCGCCGATCTGGCCTTTGCCGTAGGAGAGCGAGGGGGTGTTCGTGGAGGATTCCGTGGTGGAGGTGGTCGTCGAATGCGCGCTCTTGCCCATGGCGGGCAGCGAAAGCGAAGGAGGAGAAGCGCCGGGCGTCGAGGGCGCCGGGAACTTGTAATTGGGCGGCGTGATCTCGATGGCTCCGACCTTGGGAGCCACGTTTTTGGGCAGATAAGCGGTCTCCACCGATTCCAGTTCCGGCGAGCGGCCTGCGGACGCGTTCAAGACGGCCCTCCATTGGAGAAACCGCGCCGGCGGCGAGGTGATCCGCGCCCCTTCGGGGGAAGTGATCGCGGTGGACCAGGGACTCCAGTTGCGCATCGGGCGGTCGAGATTCCCGCTGCGGGTCTCGAGGGAGACCCGGCCGCCGTTCATCTCGGCGGTGAAGGTGAGCCGTCCCCAGTACGAGAAAAGACCGGTGTCGAAAACGTCGCTCTCGATCGATCCCTCCCGCTCGAGGGCGGCGCCGATCTCGAAAATCTTGCCCGTGTTTCCGGTGGCCGCATAGATCTTTCCATCCTTGCCCGCGCAGAAGCCGGTGACCTGTGTGGGGGTGGCGTTGATCAGAACGGTATAGAGATTGTCGGTATCGAGCCGGTAGATGGCGCCTTTGTTCCCGGCGCCGGCCAGAACCCTTCCCTGCGCGTCGAACCCGAGCGCGTAGACGATGTCGTTGGCGTGGGTCCACGCCTTCTGTGGATGGCCGTCGGGGTGAATTCTGTAGAGATCCGCTCCTCCTCCGACGGTGGCGGCGGACGAGAGCGAAGCCGGCGGCGGGGATGGCGCCCGCTGAATCGTGATCGTCGAGCCCCCGGCGGGAGCGGCAGGAGCGGGCGCGGTGATCTGGGTCTGCGGTGGAGGCGCGGCGGAGGCCGTCGATTTGGCGCCGACTCCCGCGGCGTAGATAGAGCCGTCCTTGCCGATGGCCACCGCGGTGACCTCTTTCTTCGGCATCTGATACAGCACGAATCCCTCGCCCGCCGGCGAGATGCGGATCACCAGGCCTCCGGGATCGGTCCCCACGATGATGTTGTCCTGGGCGTCCACGGCCAGGGACCGCGCATGGGTTTCCTCGCTGCGGAAAAAGACAGTCCCTTTGCCGTCCGGCGTGACGCGATGGATCTCGCCCTGGTCTCCGGTAGCGACGATCAGGTCCCCCTTGCCGGTGAAAGCCAGGGCCCAGATGTACTTGGTCCTGGGATCGTAGAAGACTTCGGATTTGCCGGAAGGCGAAACTTTGTAAACTTTTCCGTCCGGAGCGGTGGCGGCGAACAACTGATCCCTGCGATCGACCGCGATGGCCTGCACCGCCAGCGCTTCGAAGGTGGCCAGCGTCTTTTTCTCGCCACCCGGGGAGATCCGGTACAGCTTGGCGTCGGGCCCGCCGCCGGCGTAAAGGTTGCCGGCCGAATCGTGAGCGATGGCCCACAGGTAGGCCGAAGAGGAGTCGAAAATTTCTCTGAACTGGGGAGCGAGGCTGATCAGGCCGTCGCTGCGGAGGGAGAGGTTCTTGAGGCTGGCCTTTTCGAAATCCGAATAGCCGCTTTGCTGCCAGCTGCGGGTCTCTCCGGCTACAGCCGCGGACGCCAGCCCGAGCATCAGCGCCAGGCGGGGCGCAGTCATATTCTTTTTCATTCGTTGTTCTACTTCACCGTTATCTTCAGGGAATAGCTGCCGTTAATCACGTAGTCGAAGGGAATGGCAGCCTGTTGGGTAGCGCTCTCCGGCGAGGTGATGATGGGCCGGCTGGAGGCTCGCCCGGCCTGCATGACGTTCAGCACCGATCCAGGCAGGCTGGGCATCGTCTTGTCGTCATAGTAGGCGGTGGGGCTCGATTGGAGCAGGGAAACGTAAAGCTTGTTGTTGCTGCGCTCCTGATTGATGAGCGACACGGTTTGGGGCAGGTCGATGTAGCGATTCATGAAGCCCGCCATGTTCTGCATGCGGTTGGCGGTGTCGGCGTCGCTGAGCAGGATGCGGTGGTCGCCCTTGGTGAGGCCCACCGGCACGTGGATTGTGAAATCCTTTTCGATCCGCTCGCCGCGATACGGCCGCAGGAACACTTTCACGGGCACGTCTTCGCCGGGCCGCACTTCATTCGAGGAGACCCAGGCGTTTTCGATGCTGGCGACGCGGCGCTCCGGCAGAAGATCCACGGTCACGTTGACGCTCTTCAGCTTGGGCGTCTTCACCGAGTTGAGGAAAAGCCGGCTGAACTTGTCCCCCCACCAGCCCGCCAGCAGCATGGGCGCGGGCATCGGAATATCGCCCGAAGCCTGCATGGTGGTCAGGGAGAGGTTGGGCTGGCCGTCCATCTCCACTTTCCCGGTCAGACGATAGGTGGCCTCTTCCCTGAATTCGTTCACGCCGGAAACCGTGTTGAACAGCGTGACCATCATCAGGTAGGGCGTCCATTTCTGATTGACGAAGACGTTGAAGCGGAACTTCTTCTCGTTCGCTTCGGCGCCGGACGCCGACATGGAGCGCACGCTGACGTTGACGGGGATCATATCGGACTGCTGCCCGAGGATGCCCATGATGCCGCTGTGGCGGTCCTGGGTAAGTTCGCCCACGATCTCGGTGGCATTGGCCAGCTTGTTCGGCTGATAAGCGGAGGAAAGCACCATCAGGACTTCGCCCTTGCTCATCGGCATGTTGACCGGACCGAGATTGAAAAACGGGTGTCCGAAGGCCAGCACGCGCCTGCCGTCGTTGTAGGTTACCGTCCCGAGACCGGTGACGCTCATATCGCCGGAGACCAGGACCCCGGCCACCACGCCTCCGGGCTGAAGGGAATCCTTCCAGCCGAGCGCCGGCTTGGTAGCGTAGATGGCGCTGCCGGCGCCACCCTGTACGGCGGTGACGCCGAGCTGTTGGAACATGGGTCCGAACTCGCGCAGGACGTTCTCATGAAAGCCGGCGAAGGTCAGCGGCGTCTCGATGGGCGTAAGCAGCGGCGCCTGCCGGAGGAGATTGGGCGACGCTCCGGCCGCAACCGCCTGGGCGAGCAGATTCCCGGGAACCTCTACCTGCGCCCGGGACGGCGCTTTGTCCGGCGTGCGGGCGTCGGACGGCCGCGATTTGTCGAGCTCGTTGATCTCCAGCATCAGCTCGATGGGGGTGATGCCGCAGATCGCGTCCGGGGAAAAAACGCTCATCCGCAGCGCGACGGCGCCGATCAGCTTGCCGTCGATGTACACCGGGCTGCCGCTCATCCCGCCGGCGACGTTGGTGCGCTGGGCTTTGCCGCCCATCTTCCCGACGATCACGTCCTGTTTCGGGCCCCAGGCGTTTCTCCACAGGCCGATGATTTCGATCGGCACTTCTTCCGGCTCGGTCCCGGTGAACACGGTCCAGGCGGTTGCCTGCATGCCGGGCTTGAGCTCGGAAGCCTTCATGATTTGAACGGGTCCGGCTTTCGGAGCGGTGGCGGCGAAAGCTCTGGCAGACAGAAATGTGGCGGTCGCCGCGATTGCCAGAAACGCCGCGGCAATTCGAGTGGTCATTTTTGAATCGGGTACTCCGTAATTTGATTGTACTATGAAGCCTGCGGGTCGCCCCGGCATACTACCGTAAAGATTGTGGCCCCGCCCGCCGAAAATCCCCGTATGCCCTCTTATCGGATGATCCTGGCGGTCGTGACGATCCTTAGCCTCACCATCACCAGTTTGGGGCAGGTCCGCAACTCATTGGTTTTGACGATCGGGATGATGAATCTGTTCATGTGGACCTACCCGATTTTCGCCAAGTGGAAAAAAAAGCGGGATGCCGGAGCTGACGGGGCGGAGCTTCAGCTTAAGGTCGGGAACCATCCGGAAGCGGAAAAATTAC
Organism: Bryobacteraceae bacterium; assembly: GCA_035495815.1. Taxonomy (GTDB): domain Bacteria; phylum Acidobacteriota; class Terriglobia; order Bryobacterales; family Bryobacteraceae; genus DATJFH01. Next base: position 7,749 of record DATJFH010000118.1, on the reverse strand, counting down.
TGATTCTGGCGCTAGGGCAGGCGGATCAGCAGCGCCGGCCGCGGATTTGGCGGGTCCGGATGCTGCGCCGTCTCGCCGAAGCCCAGCGGAAACAAGGCAAGTTTGCGCAGGCCGAGGAAACGGTGACCGGCGCGATTGCGATGGTTTTGGACCCGAAGGGGCAGGATCCCGACGAATACGGTTTTTGCCTGGAGGAATTGGCGGCCATTCATCACGCAGCCGGCAACCACCCGCTGGCGCAGGCTGTGTTGCAGGAGTCCCTGAGCATCGAGGAACGGCGAGCCAAGCCAAACCTGGAACGGCAGGCCAGGCGCCGCCAAAGGCTCGCATTGGCATTTCACAGCGCCAACGACTATCAAGCGGCGTCGCCTCATTTCGCCCGGTCGCTGGAACTCCATGAGCAGGCTTTCGGCCCGGAGCACGCCGAGACCGGCCGCATGCTGACCGAGCTGGGCGCGGCCCAACAGCGGGAGGGAAACCACGTCGAGGCTTTACGGAACCTGGAGCGGGCGCTGGCCATACAGGAAAAGACCCTGGGCGCGGATTCGCCCGCGGTGGCGCAAAGCCTTTATCACCTGGCCCTGGCCTGTGAGAAATCCGGAAGTCTGGAGCAGGCGTCCGCTCTCTATGAACGGATGCTGACCCTGCGGGAGAGGCAGGTGGGCGGGAGCGAGGCGGAACTGGCGGACGCCTATCACCACCTGGCGTCCGTTTCCATGTCGCTGGGCCGTCTTGCCAGGGCGGGAGAAGCGGCGCAGGCGGCGATTCTGATTCTGGAGCGAAAGCCGGCCATGGAGCTGGCGAGCGCGCTGGAGACATTGGCGGCCATATCGGAGCAAGCCGGCCTGGCCGGCGAGGCGGCCTCCGCCCGGGAACGCGCCAGGAAAATACGAGAGGTCGCCGTCGGCCGGGCAACAGCGTAACCTGGGGGCAATCCTGCCGGGGCCGCCGAAATCGCAGCGCGCGTTCTACAGTGCGAATTGAATGCCTTGAGCGAGCGGGAGCTCGGAGGTAGGATTGATGGTCACGGTTTGACGGCGCATGTAGGCCTTCCATGCGTCGCTGCCTGATTCCCGTCCACCGCCTGTCTCCTTCTCTCCGCCGAAGGCCCCGCCGATCTCCGCGCCGCTGGTCCCGATGTTGACATTCGCGATTCCGCAGTCGCTGCCGCGAGCGGAGAGAAAGGTCTCGGCGGCGGCGAGGCTGTCGGTGAAAATCGCCGACGACAGACCTTGGGGCACGTCGTTGTGCCAGGCGATGGCCTGCTCCAGATCCTCGACTTCGATGACATACAGAATCGGCGCGAACACCTCCTCGCGGACGATCGGCATCGAATGATCCGCCCGGATCAGAGCGGGCTCAACGAAGCAGCCCGAGAGATGGCGGCCTCCGTACAAGATCTCTCCGCCCTGGCGGCGGATGGTTTCGAGCGCTCCCATCATTGTCTCGACCGCGGCCGCATGAATCAGCGGACCCATGAGGGTTTGCGGATCGAGCGGGTCGCCGATGCGGATCTGGCCATAGGCGTGGACGAGGGCGGCGGTAAGCCTGGAAGCGATTCCACGCTGCAGGAACAGCCGCCGGGTGGTGGTGCAGCGCTGCCCGGCGGTTCCGACGGAGCCGAACAGGATGGCGGGCAGGGCGAGGTCGAGATTGGCGTCGTCCAGAACGACGATGCCGTTGTTGCCTCCGAGCTCGAGCAGGGTTCGTCCCAAGCGGGTGGCGACGGTGGTGGCGACGCGCCGTCCCACGCGAGTCGAGCCGGTAAAACTGACGAGCGGCAGCCGGGGGTCCGCAAGCATGGCCTCTCCCACCGTGCCGCCCTCTCCCGCCAGCAGATTGAAGACGCCGGTGACGCCGTGCTTCGCGCACACGCGCCGGCAGATTTTCTGGACGGCGATCGCCGTCAGCGGCGTCTCCTCGGACGGTTTCCAGACGACGCAATCGCCGCACACCGCCGCGATGAAGGCGTTCCATGACCATACCGCGACGGGGAAGTTGAAGGCCGTGATGACTCCGGCCGGTCCCAGCGGGTGCCATTGCTCGTACATGCGATGGCCGGGCCGTTCGCTGGGCATGGTCAAGCCGTAAAGCTGGCGCGACAGGCCGACGGCGAAATCGGCTATGTCGATCATCTCCTGCACTTCGCCCAGCCCCTCGGCGAGGATTTTCCCCATTTCGAGAGTTACCAGGGAGCCTAGCTCCGTTTTCAGATCGCGCAGTTCGGCGGCGATCTGGCGGACAATCTCTCCGCGCCTGGGGGCAGGCACGAGCCGCCATTGGCAGAAGGCGTCCCGGGCGGCGGCGAGGATGCTGTCGCAGTCCGCCGGCCCCGCCATCCGGACGCGCGCGATCTCCTCCCCGGTCGCCGGATTTCGCGAAATCAGCTCGCCGCCCGAGGGCTTTTCGATCCATTCGCGGCCGCAGGCGCCGGAGTTGACCGGTTCGATCTCGAGACGCGAAAGAATTTCAGAGGCGTTCATAGCGGGACCTCAGCCAGCATGCGGAAGGCCGTCACACCCGTTTCCAGGCGGTGTCCGGCGGCTTGGGCGCGGGCCCGCAGCCGGGCCACCACCCGTGCCTGGAACTCGGGACGATGCCAGTCGGAGAAGCCGCGTACGGCGCTGATCCGCAAAGCGGCCTCGCGAGTGGTTGCGCCGCCGGGCTTGGTCTCGCGGATATGGAACGGATCGCAGATCAGGTCGCGTCCGGTGGCGTCGAGGGCACGGTCAACCAAAGCCTCCGGATCGCAGGGGAGCAGCGGAGCCAGCGTGGCGAAAGCGGGAATACCGGCCTGGCGAAGGCGGCTCAGAACGGCAAGCCGTTCCTCGATCGGAGCGCAGAGGGGCTCATAGAGACGGCGGACGTCCTCCCGGTCGGTGGTGAGGGAGAAGCTGACGCGGAGGCGCGTCCGGGCAGCCAGGGCTGTCAGGCGCTCCAAATCCCGCAGGATCAAAGGGCCGCGGGTTTGTATGGTGAAGACGCGCGGCGGGCGCAGGAGCAGGGCGTCGAGCAGGCGGGGCATCATGCGCTCGCCGGCTTCTGCCGGCTGGTAGGGATCGACCAGCGGTGAGCAATAAATGACTTGATCCGGACGCAGCGCGCGGGCCAGCAGCTCCGGCGCGTTGCTCTTGAAAGTGGTGAATCTGCCCCAGTTCCGCCAGTCTTCCGGCTTGAGTCCGCCATAGATCCCCATGGTTGGGACGTAGCAATAAGGGCAGGCAAATCCGCAGTTGCGCGCCGGCGTCAGCGAGTGGGTAAACCCGGCCTGGGCAATGAATCCGGAGGTGGCGCTGAGGATGCTCTTCACCTCGTTTTGGAAAACGGCAAAGGCCACGCCTTTATTGTATCGGTGGGGCAGCTTTTACACGGTCGGCCGTGGAGCCCGCTTCCCCCGTAAAGGGTTGGCGCTGGCGCTGAAAGTGCACGCGGCCAGAGAGAGGTACCATTATGCGCATCGAAAGCATGGAAGATCTATTCATTGAACAGATTCAGGATTTATACGATGCCGAAGAGCGGCTGGTGAAGGCGTTGCCGAAGATGGCGGACGCCTCCACGAGCAGCGATCTTCGCAGCGCATTCGAAGACCACCTGACGCAGACCAAGGGGCAGCTCCAACGGCTGGAGCAGGTGTTCGAGGAGATCGGCAAGAAGGCTAAGGGCGACACCTGCGAAGCAATGAAGGGACTGATCGAAGAGGGAGAAGAAATGATCGACAACGTGGAGCCCTCGGCTCTGCGTGACGCGGGTTTGATCGCCGCTGCCAACCGGGTGGAGCATTACGAGATGGCCGGCTATGGATGCGCGCGCGCGATGGCCGAGGCGCTGGGCCTGATCAAGTCGGCCAAGCTGCTCGAGCAGACGCTCGAGGAAGAGCGAATGGCGGACGAGAAGCTCACCAAGATTGCGATGCAGAAAGTCAATCAGGAGGCGTTGCGGTCGACGGGCCCGAAGACGCGGACAGCCCGCTAATAACCGTCGCCGGGCCACGCTACATGGCGGCGGTGGTCGAGGCGGGAGGTCAAAGGCAACACGATCGTGAGTCCGGACCGCGGGCGGGCGCAATTCGAAGGCTATAATCAATCCAATGGGTTGCTCCACTCCGCCGATTCTTGCGTGTCTCGGCATGTTTTTGCTTTCCGCCCAGACACCGGCGCCGAAGCCGCCCGCGGCGTCCGGAGAGGGAACCACGCCCGTCCTGAAAGTCACCACCCACCTGGTTCAGATCAATGTCGTCGTGCACGGCAGAAAGAACGAACCGGTCGATGATCTGAAGAGAGAAGATTTCACGGTCTTCGACAACAAGCAGCGCCAGCAGATCGCCACCTTTTCCATGGAGTCCGCCCTGTTCGCCGGCGAGAAGGCTCAGACGGTTGCGCCGCTGCCGCAGAACACGTTTACCAACCGCGTCGAATTACGTCCCAAGGCTCCGAACAGCGTGACGGTAATGCTGCTCGACGGCCTGAATACCAGGTTCGAAGACCAGGTTTACGCCAAACAGCAACTGATCAAGTTCCTGGCTCAATTGCAGCCGGGGGACCGCGTGGCTGTGTATGCACTCGGCCGGGAGCTGCGCACGCTGCACGACTTCACCACCGACTCCTCCTCGATTCTCCGCGTCCTAAGCAAGTACAAAGACCGCATCAATATCGAAGTCGCGGATTCCAACCCGGAAGAGCCCAACAGCGGAGACGAGGAACTCGACCAGTGGATGCGGGAAGCCGACCAGAAGATCGCAGACTACCAGACGGTGAACCGGGTCCAGACGACGCTTGCGGCTGTCCAGGCGATCGCCAACCACGTGTCGCGAATTCCCGGCCGCAAGAACCTGATCTGGATTTCGGGCGGATTCCCCATGCAGATGGGACTTGACGAATTCAACGTGAGCGACACACAGGAGAAGCGCACCTTCTCGGACGAGATGGAGCAGGCTGCCAGGGCGTTGAACGCGGCCAGCCTGGCGGTATATCCGGTGGACGCGCGCGGGCTGATGGGCGATCCCGGCTTCAGCTCCACCAGCAGGGGAAGCGCGAATCCGCGAAAAGGACCGCAAGCGGGCCCGCAGACCAAGGGTATGCGCGCGATCCAGAACTCACACGACACGATGGAGGCGCTGGCGCAGCGCACGGGCGGCAAGGCGTACTACAACAGCAACGATCTCAAAGGCGCCATTCGCGGGGCTATCGAGGATTCGCGCGTGACCTACGTGCTCGGCTTTTATCCCGCGCACGGCGTGTGGGACGGGAAGTTCCACGAACTGAAAGTACAGGTGGACCGCAAGGGAACCAATGTGCGCCACCGGCTCGGCTACTTCGCGTTCGCCGACCAGCCGCTGACAGAGAAGGAGAAAAAGGCCGCGTTCAAGGAAGCGCTGTGGAGTCCGCTCGAATCGACGACGCTCGGGCTGACGCTCCGCGTAGGGCCGAACCTGCCCAAGGCCGGCAAAATGCGCGTCGTGCTGCTGGTGGATGTCCGCAACGTGCAGCTGCAGAAAAAGGAGGACCGCTGGACCGGTAAGCTGGAAGTGCTGTTCGTGCAGCAGGGGTCGCCCGAGAAGCCTCCGGTGATCACGGGCGACGCGATGGAAGTCAATCTCAAGCAGGAGACGTACGCGGCGGCCATGCAGCGGGGCCTGCTGATGATGAGGGATCTGGACCTGGCGGATGCCGGCTACCAGTTGAAAGTCGCCGTGCGGGACGCCAATACCGGCAATACGGGGACGGTGATCGCCCGCACGCAGGGTCTAAAGGAAATCCCGGTCCGCTCCCCTGCCGCACCCAAGTAGGCGCCCGGCAGACGCTGAGATTACGGCAATCGGCACACGAAGTTGGCGGCATCGTCGATGCTGCCCGTGCCCTTATACCTGGCCACCTGCGGATAGGGGCACAGGGGTCGCGTCCGGTCGACTTTGCCATCCGTGCTGTGCGAGGCGAGGATGCTATCGGGGGCTTTGCCCTCCTCGACCCACCGGTCGAGGGTTCCCACTTTATCGAAAACGTTGGGACCTTCCCCGCCGCTGCAGTGCGCCATGCCGGGGACCATGAACAACCGGACATTCTCCGCAATCTTCGACGAGCCGCCCAGGGTGTCCTGCACGGTCTTGAAATATTTGACGGAGTTGTAGGGCGAAACATTCTGGTCGTTCCAGCCGTGGTAAATCAGCAGCCTGCCTCCGCGCGCGATGAACTTTCCGAGGTTCGGGTCCGTGCCGTTCATGACCAGATTCTCCGGGCGCTCGAAGCGCGCGTTGTCCTTGTCGAAATCGAACGTCCGCCAATCCCAGGCCGGATCCTTGAACACCACGTATTGCAACTGGTCGAGGATGGCGGCATACGGCTCCGGTCCGCCGCCCATGACCTTCCATCCCAGCTCGCTTCCCGGCGTCAGAGAGCCGAACAGCTCCGCGCCGGTGCGCGGATTTCTGCCGGGCAGGTAGACTTTTCGGGCCGCCTCCACCTGGGGCGCGGTGAGGCAATCGGTACCCTCCGCCCCTTTGCACAGCAGCACGCCGGGATCGAACCTGCAGCGCGAGGGATCGTCGATCAGCCCGTCCGCGAGGCCGTCGCGGGCGTCGCACGCATCGAGGGCCGCCCGGTGAATCAGCGGATACTTCGCCGGCGGGATATAGCTGGCGGGATCCTTCAGCAGGGCATGGGCGATCCACATGGCCATGGCGGTCCGGTTCCCGGGGGCTCCGGCGATGATGCCGTCGAAATCGCCGGGAAACATCTGCGCTTCCTTGAGCGCCTGTCGTCCGCCGGTCGAACATCCGTTCCAGTAGGATCGCCTCGGCGCGCTGCCATAGAAGGCCTCGATGATGGCTTTGGCCTTGACGGTCATCTCGTGCTCGGACCGCCATCCGAAATCGATCAGCTTCTCCGGATGTCCGAGGGCGAAGTCGCCGCCTTTTGTGGAATGGCCCGTATCGGTGGACGCCGTGGCATAGCCCGATCTGACGGCTTCCGCCATGGCCGCGTAGCTGATCACGCCCGCCCAACCGCCGTTGCCGACCGCCTGGAACTTGCGGTTCCAGCCGGCGGCGGGAAGCCAGACTTCGACTTTGATGTCCGAATCGCTCGACGGCGTCAGAGTCGCGGCCACGCGGCAGAACTCGGGGAGGGTTTTGAAGGCGCCGGGCCGTCCGCCTTCGGGGGCCGAAAAACCACCGGCGGATACCACTTGCGCGAGGGTAATCCTCGCGCCGGGAAGCGAAAGAGAGGCCAGACTGCCGCAGGACGCGGAATACGCCGGCGCAGCCAGCCCGCAGATAACCGTCATCCAAAGAACCGGAGTTACTTTCACCAGACCATTGTAGTCACAGCTCTGCTTCCGAACACGCCGGGAGCGAATTCGTCGCTGGGCTCATGTTCCTGAGGTATAATCGGTCCTGTAGAAACTGCTCGAAAAGCGTCAACAGACCCTCCTTGGTCAAAGGCTTCAAATTCAGGGCTTACGCTTCTAAGTGGTTGACTTTTTAGTTGGGCCGGTAGCTCAGTTGGTAGAGCATTTGACTTTTAATCAAAGGGTCGCGGGTTCGAGTCCCGCCCGGCTCACCAGATTATCTAAAATCTTTTGAACAAGTTCAGAGGCTCCGAAAGTCCGTGTGACTACGGCGTGACTTCTGCATGTTCTTTTCCGGCAACCCTCGTTCCACCCGCTCAGCCGCCACAACCCGGAAACATTTTCAGCTAAATTTGTGCACCCGCGATCTCGGCTGATTTTGAAGAATCACAACTCTCGCAATACACG